>DASQPA010000443.1:0-12917 GCA_035644215.1 Thermoanaerobaculia bacterium | reverse complement strand
CGACAAGGTGAGCCAGGCCTTCGCCGTGCTCCTGCCGGTCAAGAGCGTCGGGGTGATGGGCGACTTCCGCACCTACGAGAGCGTCGTCGCCCTGCGCGCGGTGGAGACCCAGGACTTCATGACCGCCGACTGGAGCCCGCTCCCCTACGAGCTCCTCGGCCGGGTGGCCAACCGGATCGTCAACGAGGTGCGCGGCGTCAACCGGGTGGTCTACGACGTGACCAGCAAGCCGCCCGCGACGATCGAGTGGGAGTGAGGCCCCAGGTTGGTCTAACCCTAAGAAAACAGAGCCCCGAAGGGGCGGCAGTCAGCGCTCGGACAGCGGAGGCCTTCGCCCGCCTCCCCGAGAGCTATCCGGCTCGGAGCACCGTGTCAACGTGACGTTGTACCTGTACAACGAAGCGTTGGACCGGTACAACGAGCCGTTGAACCAGTACAACGAGTCGTTGCACCGTGTCAACGAGACGTTGTACAGGTTCAAGCGCCAGCGCTCCCTTCAGGTCTTGAGGATTTCGCTCGAACAACACGCGGAGCGCCCTCGTACGGCTTCGAGGCCTTCCTTCGCAATGATCGGCACCATGAGGATCGCGGCGAGCGGATCGGCCCACCACCAGCCGAGAGCGGCGTTGAGCAGGAGCCCGAGCAGCAGAATTGCCGCCAGGTAGGCGCAGAGCGCCGTCTGTTGTGCGTCGGCGGCGAGCGCTCCGCTCCGCATACCGAGCGCCACACGATGCTTTGCCCGGGCGAGGAGCGGCATGCTGACGAGCGAGAAGACCGCGAGCGCGATGCCGGCGAGGCTCTCCGCCGGCCGCTCCCGAGCCATGAGACCCCGCACGGCGCCGTAGCCGACGTAGGCCGCGAGCGCGAGGAAACACAGGCCGATCAGGCGCAGGCTCAGGATCTCGACACGTTCCCGCCTGGCGTGGTCCAGGTCCGCATGGAGGCGCCAGAGCGCCGCGGCACCCGCCGTCAGCTCGATCAGGCTGTCCACCCCGAAGCCGAGGAGCGCCACGCTCCCCGCCGCAAGCCCGGCCGTGAGGGCCACGATGACCTCCAGGCTGACCAGGCCGAGAGTGACGTAGGTCAGCGCCTTCCCTTGCCGGACGAGCTGTGCGCGAGCGACCTCCACGGGAAGTAGTATAGATCTCACGCCCCGTGTCTTTCAGGGTGCCTCCACGGCTGCCATGATCCGGCCGGCGCTCCGGGAGAGATAGGAGTGATGATTGTCGTCGGTTGGGAGAGCCTTGGCGCCCGTCGCCGACGCCAGGGCCTCGACCCGCCGCAGAGGCGTGATGGGGTCGACCATGGTCCGCGCGCCTCCTTTGCCCGACCTCCTACCCCACTTTCCCGATGGATGCTACTCTTCTCGCCATTGTCGGCGTCATTCCGGTGGCAACCCTGCATTTTCCGGGTAGGCTTGAGGGTGCTTTCCCGCCGTGAGGCCGCCGCCGTCATAGAGGCGTGCCCGGACGAGCCTCTGCGAAAGGAGCCGTGCATGCCCCGCGCCCCTCAGCTGTTGATCGCCCTCCTGGTGGCCGCCACGCTCGCCAGCACAGCCGCAT
Source organism: Thermoanaerobaculia bacterium (assembly GCA_035644215.1). Lineage (GTDB taxonomy): Bacteria > Acidobacteriota > Thermoanaerobaculia > Multivoradales > UBA5704 > DASQPA01. The sequence goes on along the minus strand of DASQPA010000443.1, from coordinate 11,355 downwards.
TTCCCCTGGAGGTCCGACACCAAGCGGCCGTGTCCCAACGGCAGCGCTCTAGGACGCCTACTCTGGGCGCAAGTGGCTTTCTGCCAAGTCTTTGGAATTCTCTAACTCGGTTATGGGGTGAGGTCGGTTGTAGCGCTGACCCCTACGGGGGAAATTGTACCGCGACCCCCACCGCTCCTCCCTTACCGCGAGTCGACGCAGGAAGCAGTGTGGGTCTGTTTGGGGCTTGCACTCACTAAGCGCATGTGAGGCCGGGGCTTGGGCGTGCCCGGCCGGTCTTCACGCCAGCGAAGCGAATTCCAGGTGTGGTGAACGCCGTGCCCGCCGTAGATAGTTGGCGACGGCTCGTACGAGCGAGAGTGTGGCCGCTTCACTCAGGGCCGCTTCACGGAAGAGAAGGAGCGCCTTCTTGGCATTCGCGTGGACGCCTTGGCTCGCGAAGATAGGCGCTAGCTTTTCTGCGAGTATTTTCACCGCAGACACGCGTCGAAGCCGGAGCAACACCTCCGCGAGGTCAATCGATACCAGAGCCGCATCGTAGTGGAGCTGTCGTTCTGTGAAATCGGCGCGCACAACCGATAAACTCTCGACTGCTTTCTCTCGATATCCAGTTCCTGCCTGCACCAGTCCCTCAACCCACTTGAGGCGGAGGAGGTCCAAGCCATTCCCGAGAGCCATGGTAAACCCTCGTACTTCTGGGAGCGACTCTTGGACTTCAGAATAGCGGTCCAAGCGGCACAGGTACACGAGGAGATCGAACTGCAAGGCCCACGCCAATCGAGATTTCTTTTCGGTGATCAGAGGAGCTGCCTCGCGCAAGGCTGCAATCGCCCCCTCGAAGTCCTCACGCTCCTCCAGCGCCTTCGCCCGGCCAATGAGGAGATACGGCTTTTCGGCCTCATTGCTCACTGTGAGACCCTTGGCAATGAGGGCGAGCGCGTCTTCTACGCGCTGCTGCACAGTGCGCAGGGCTGCCTCGAGCCCGAAAATCCGGGCCTGGTTCAGCAACCTCGCAGGATCTCCTCCATGCCCAGCTTTCAGACACACAGCCGAGCGAAGGAATGCCTTATCCGCACTCTTGAAGTTATTGGTCACCTTGCACGCGTTCCCCACATGAGCATGCGCAAATCCCTGGGTAAGAAGGCACCACCTCTTCTCCCCCGGCGCAAGCTCTGCTGCCACGACAGCCGCCTCGGCCAACTCTATGGCTTGGTCGGGGTCCTTCGGCGCGGCGTCAATACTCCACTGGCAGAGAAGCTCCGATATCGCCCATGTCTGGTACTCCTTTTCCTTCTGGATGGCAGCCAGCAGCTCGCGCTCCGCGCGCAGATGGATCCCCAGCAGCTGCGCCTCCTGCCGGTCTTGTGCAGCTTGCTGCTCGAGCCGCGCCCTGCGGAGCCAACGGCGATACGAGAGGGCCTCGAGCCGGCCCGCGGCGGCGCCGAGGCGCCAGCTCTCGCGCTCCTCCTCGGCGGTGAAGTGGACCGGCCCCACCCAGCGGTCGCGCGGCGGGGCCTGCCGCCGTACGAGTTGGAGGACGTCGCGGAAGGTCTCCTCCGAGTGCCCCATGAGATCGGAGAACCCGCGCAGCTTGCGCAGGGAGGGGACCTCGACTCCCCGCTCATAGTCGCTGATCGTCCCCCGCTTGAGGCCCGCCACGTCCGCGAGCTGCTGCTGGGTCCAGTCGCGGAGGTCGCGGAGGAGGGTCAGGGCCCGACTCCGCGCGGGCAGCTCTTCGTCCATGGCTTCCCCTGCTCCCTTTCCCCAGGGAGAGTGCCGCGGGTGCGGCACCTCCGGCAAAAACCGGGTTGGTTCCGGAATCGTACACGATTTGTCACGCAGACGCTGCACCGCCCCTTCGCCTCGCCTACTCTCCCATCCGGCGCCCGCACGCTCGCTCCTCCTTCCCCACCACCCGTAGTGTTTCCAACGGTTTTCAGAAGACGCGGGACGAGCTAAGAGACGGCCTCTCTAGGACTTAGACGAAGTTTATCCCTAATCGATAACGAGGCACAGATTTTTTAGGCAGCATCTCTTGACTTTTGTCCCGAACCGGATACTATTCGTCTCCAGTTGGAGCGAACAGATCGGGCCGAGCAGCCCGGACCTTCCAGGCGGGGAGCCTGGAAGCGCGACCGCTTAGAAGGAGGGCAAATGAGCGACTTGCGCGCGGCATGAACGCGCACCGAGAAGAGTTTGGAGGAGAGCTCCCGGACTAGGAGAGCTCCCCTCCACCTCCGACGAACAGTGCCGGAAAAGGTTGTACCCCTTAACCCGGCTACGGAGAGCGCCCGGCATCTCAATCCCGAGGACCGGACGCGTCCAGGTGGGACAGCTCCGTAGCTTAAACCAAAAGCGAAGGAGAACCAAGTGAGCACTACGAAAGTTGCGAAAGTTGCAGTCAACCCCGCGAAGGGCAACCTCCAGGGCCAGACGACTCTGGCCGCCAAGACCGACCGTTGGCGGGGTCTCAACAACAACCTCGCGCCGCAGATGGATCAGCTGCCGCAGTTCAAGGACCAGTTCGCACAGTTTCAGGACGTGCTGGCCCGAGCCCAGGCGCTGCGCGACCGCCTCATGGTCCTCAAGGGTGAAGCCGACGAGGCCGTGAAGCAGCGGGATGCGCTGTTCGTCGAAGGCGACGCCCTCTTCACCCGGCTGGGTCACGCCCTGCGGGCGATCCACGGGCCGGAAAGCGGCCGGCTGCGCGACTTCGGCCTCAAACCCCGCAAGCTCGGCCGTCCCAAGAAGCAGCCCACCCCCACGCCCGAGGTCTCTACCGCCGCCGTGGCATCGTCCGGCGGAGACCCGAAGGCGCACGGGGGCGCGGCGGCGGCACCGGAGAAGTAGTAGGCAGTAGAAGGAAGACGTAGCGCGGCGGGTCCCTCGGGGGACCCGCCGCTCCTCCCCCGAGTCCCCCCCTGGAAGACCGGCAAATCCCCGAAAAACCCCGCCAAAACTCCGCGCAACGCCGTAAAAATTCGAAAAACCCTCGCTAAATGATTTCAGCCCCTCCCTAAACTGAAACACGCCGCCGATAAACTCCAACTGCCGCTCGACAAACTTAAATGCCGCGCCGCTAAATTCGAATGGCCCCTCGATAAACTAAAACGCGGAGCCGAAAAACTCCGAAGGTCGCTCGATAAACTGAAATACGGGGCCGCAAAAGTATTTTGGCGACGCTCGGTTGAATTTTGGCGGCGTTCCGTTGAATTTTACCGACGCTCCGCTGAATTTTGGCGGCGCTCCCGGTAATTTCCGAGGCGCCGCGACCTCTGCCGGAGAGCCGCGGAGGAGTTTTGGCGAGGTCCCGAGGAGTTTTGGCGAGCTCCGGACGGGCTGTAGCGGCCGCCGTAAGGCTGCCGGAGACGCCGCGGGCGAGAGTATCGGGCTTCCCGCAAACTCCGGCCGCCAGGCGACGACAGCATGCCCCCCAGGACCGGGGTCGCGAGCGGTTTGGCGACTTCGGAGCCGGTCGCCGTGGACCACAGGATCGGCAAGAGGCCCGCGATCATGGTCGAGACCGTCATCAGTTTGGGTCGCAGGCGGAGGACCGCCCCCTCGACCGCCGCCTCGTGGATGGCAGCGCGGGTGACCTCCCCCGCCGCCGCCTTGCGCGCCAGGGCTTCCTCCAGGTAGACGACCATACGACCGCGGTTTACGCCGGGATGACGACGGTGAGCCGGGTCATGGCGGGGTAGTGCACTGCAAGCTCCCAGGCCGTCGGAGTCGTCTTTCATGGTGGAGGGATGACGGCAGTCGCCTGGCGGACGACGGCTGTGTTATCTTTTCTCCGTGCGAAAAGCACTCCGCTGCTTAGGTGTTGGCGTCCTCGTCCTGTCGTTCGTGCTGGCCATCCTGGCGCCAGCTTTCGCGGACGTGCAGACGAAGGCGGGCTGCGGCATGTCCTGCTGCCGCCCCGGCCAGTCCGTGGCGCACGCGATGCCCGCCATGCCCGGCACCCAAACATCGAGTTGCGGCCGGTGCAACCTGCGTAGCGGCAGCAGCGGCTCGTTCGCCGTCCTGCCCGCCGGTCTGCCGCCGTCCGTGCTCCCCACGCCAACGGCCTTGCCGAAGCCGAGTGGCTCGCAAGCGCTCCTCGCGGTTCCCGGCGGTCTCCTCGACAGCCTGACCCGCGACCTTCCCGACCAGCCTCCCCGCGGCTGACTCCTCGTTTTCGTCTTTTCACAGTGGCGCTGCCGTAGCGCCACGGTCGTGGCGCCACCCAGCCTGCCGGGGAATCCCCGCGAGGCTCGCGGCGCTCCTGCCGTCGTTTTACTTCGAGAGGAGGTCTCCCATGGGGCATCGCCCCTTTGGTACGTGTCTCGGCCTGTGCAGCGCAGCGCTGCTCCTGGCCGCGGGGTCCGCCGGTGCGCAGAGTGCTGTCGAGACGCCGGTTTCGCTCGCTGCGCCCGACCGCAGCGCCGGATCGTCGCTGTTCGCGATCGGCGACGACCCCAGCCGGCGCCTGGTCATCAACGGCTTCGGAGTCTTGAGCGCCAGCTACAACGACAACACCGGCGACAGCTCGTTCGATACCTCGGCGCTCGCCCTGTCGCTGTTCAAAGAGCTGTCCGACCAGGTCTCCGTCTTCGCCCAGCTGACCGCCGCGCGCGATTCGGCTTCGCCTTTCCTCGCCGATCAGCCACCGGCCTCGCGCGACGTCGCGACCGACATCGACAACCTGCAGCTGCGCTGGCAGCCCTCGTCCGCCTCCGGCTTCGACGTCGTCGTGGGCAAGTTCGACTCGCCGCTCGCCATCGAGCGCGACGACGCGCCGCTCAACTTCCAGGCGACCTCGTCGTTCACCTTCGATTTCGCACGGCCGGTCAAGTTCACCGGCGTCCAGGTTCACGATGCGTTTTCGCCCAGCTTCGAGGGGCTCGCCATCGTCTCGAACGGCGCCGACGTCGACGCCGACAACAACCAAGCGAAGACGGCCGCGCTCTATGGGCTGTGGAGCCCGTCGCTCGCGGCGCACGTCGGCCTGGGCGTCATCCGCGGCGCCGAGGAGGACGGCACCAGCCGCGATCCGCGAACGACCGTAATCGCGACCCTCCTCTTCCAACCCGCCGAGCATCTCGTCTGGGGCGGCGAGACGGTCGTCGGCGGCGAGCCTCACGCCGGGCTCGAAGGCGGCTCGGCGCGCTGGTACAGCCAGATGCTTTTCGTCCATGCCCGCTGCGGCCCGCACTGGGCGGGGACCGTCCGCGTCGACGGCATCGACGACCGCGACGGTGCGCGGACCGGCACGCGCCAGGTCCTCAAGTCGTTCACCCTCTCGCCGCAGTATTTAGTCGGCGGCAGCTTCTATGGCATCTTCCGCTATCTGGAGCGGACGACTCTCCGGCTCCCCGAGCTCGCCATCCGTCTCGATCTGCGCTACGACCGCTCGACCGAGCCGGTCTTCACCTCCAAGGCGGACGGCGTGGGGCGGCGCGACCATGCCTCGGCCACGCTGCAAACGGTCTTTTTGTTCTAGGAGGTTCCATGGGCGGCTTACGACAGGCTCCCTTCGAGGTCCGGCTGGCGGCGACGCTTTTCCTCCTGCTCCTGGGCATCGCCGACCTCTTCGGCGCCTGGGAGGTCAAGAACTTCGCCGCCTTCACCCCCCGCGCGGTGGCGGCGACGGTGGCGGCGGAGCGCGAGGCTTCCCCCATGCCGGCGATGAAGATGGCGGGAGTGAACCACGCCGGCATGGCCTCCACGGCGGAGGAGCACGTCGTGGACCTCTCGACGCTCGATCGACCGCGCCACACGATCAGCCGCGATCTCCTGGTTCAGGACACCCACGTCCATATCCCGGCCTACGCGCTGACCGCGGCGGCCCTGTCGCTCGTCGTCTTCGGACTGCGGCTGTCGTCACGGGCGAGGAGCGCCGTGGTCCTCCTCGCCTTCGCCGCCCCGCTCGCCGACTTCGTCGGCCTCTGGGGCGCCCATCTCTTCCCGGCGGCGGCTCTTCTCTTCGGCACCCTCACCGTCGCCGGCGGCTTCGCCATGGGGCTCGCCTATCTCTTCGTCCTCGTCCTCACCCTTGCACAATGCTGGCTCTCCCGTCCTCGAGAGGAAGATTCCCATGCGTAAGGTCAGAGCTGTTCTCCTTGCCCTGTCGCTCGCGCCGGCTTTGCCGGCGCTCGCCCACGTCACGCCCAACGTCGAGCTGCTCAAGAAAGGCGAGTTCGTCCAGCAGAGCCTTCCCGGCGCCACCCGCTTCCTGGAGCAGAAGCTGACCTTCGGCGGCGGCGACCTCGCGGCGGTCAAGAAAGCGACCGGCTGGACACCTTCCGAGGAGGACGTCCGGATCTACGTCGGCCGCAACGCCCAGGGCGAGCGCGTCGGCACCGTCGTGCTGCTCTGGATGGCCTCCGAGCACGGGCCGGTGGGCGTCGGCGTCGCCTTCGGCGGCGACGGCAAGATCCTCCGCGCCGCGGTCACCGACATCGGGAGCGAGCCGCTCGCCTGGGTCCGCCCGCTCCTCCAAGGCGACGGGCTGGCGACCTGGAATGGCCTCGCGCTCGACACCGCGCCCGACGCCGCCAAGGTGGCGCCGCAGGTGACCGGCAGGATGAGCCGCTACTATGCGGAGGTCATCGCCCAGGGCGTCGCGCGGGCGCAGGCGGTCGAGCGCGTATCGCTCACCGCCGCCAAGTGAGCGCGGGAGGCTGCGCGGCAGCTCATTCAAGACTCGTTAGAAGATGCTATCGCCGCCAGGATCCGACCGCCGCTCCGTCGGGGATAGGAGCTGTGCTCGTCGTCGGTCACCTCGACCCTGGCCCCAATGGCTACCGCCAGGGCCTGCACCACCGCCAGAGGGGTGATGCGGTCGAATCGACCATGGACGAAAGTCACTTTCCCGCCGATGCGTTGCAGAGGCACCGCGACCGGCCGGCCGAGGACGACGTGCCGCAGTGTCCCGTTGAACGAACGCCAGGTGTGCAGCAGGCCCTCGCGGGCCACCGTCGGTGAGACGTCCGGCAGGAGCGGCGGAATGATCTTCTCCAGCAGGGGCGAAAAGGCTTCGTGCAGCTTGCAGGCTTCGCGGGCGAGAATCGGGTTCAAGGTGAAGAGCCCTCCCATCGAAGAGATCTCACGAATCCTTGCCCGCGCCTCCCTCTCGTCCTGGAACACCGGCGTACCGAGAAGGTAAAGGTGCTCCATCTCTCCCGGATACCGAGCCGCGTAGTACGCCGCGAGCAAGGTGCCGAACGAGTGGGCGATGAAGGTCACCCGCCGGGTGGCCCCTTCTGCGACCAGGGTGCGCCGCAGGGCGGCCAGGTGATCCTCCAACGTGTACTGGACGTCCGGCAGGGGAGAACGCCCGAAGCCTAAGCTGTCGACGAAGATCAGCCGGTGCGTCCTCGCCAACGGATCGAAGGCGCCCTGCCAGAAGCGCAGGGTTGCCGGCAGGCCGGCAAGGAAGACCACCGGATCTCCCTGGCCGCGGACCTCCGTGTACAACCGGTCCCCCAGGTAGGCACGCTCGGCCCGCAGCCGGCGCACGCGAAGGAAGGCCGTCAATTCGATCAGGGCCGCCGCGGCGCCGACCGACAGGACCGCGATCCCGAATTTCCTCGTCCAACCACGCCTAGGCACGGAGATCTCCCCTGCCGCGGAGGTCCCGCAGGTACCAGAAGCGGCTCAGCACGGCGAGACCCATGGGGATCAGGATCATCTGTAGGATGGGTGGCCAGCCAACGCCCACGAAGGGAACACGGGGCATCCCGCCCCTGTAGCTCCAGACGCCAGCAAGGAGTGCCCGTTGTTCGAGGAGGACCGCGACGAGAGAGCCGAGGACCGCCAGCAACAGCAGGCGCCGGCGACTCAGCGCCCCGAACCAGGCCCAATCCTCGGCGGCGCATGCCATCAAAGCGTAAAGCACGGCGAGGATCGCGACGTCACCCAGCGCGGCTTGGAAACATCGCCTCCAGCCATCTTCGAACTTCCCGTAGAGTGGCATCTGGAGCATCTCCCAGGTGAAGTTGGCGACCAGCCCGCCACCGATCCAGACGGTTAAAATTCTGCCGTACATCCTGGCCCCTCATCGTTTCAACGCGCGCAGCAGGAGCACGAGCAGAGCGACCAGGAGGGCGGCGACCAGCGCCATCCAGAGCGGTCCCCAACCGCCCATCCCCATGCCCCTCATCATTCCCATGCCTCCCATCATGCCGCCTCCCATCAGCATCATCCCGAGCATGCCGAGCAGCGGGAGGAGCGCAATCGCCACCAGGACGACGAGCACCCAGAGGAGCGCGGATCGATTCGGTGTTTCCTCTCCCATGACTAAGGTTTGGCGCCGCCCTTCACCGGCTCGACAGAGTCCACGGCGACCGTCGTGCCGTTCACCTTGCCCTTGACCGTGACCTTCTGTGCCGCGTAGCGGTCCAGGTCCGCCTCGTGGCCGACCAGGGTGTAGACGTCCTTGCCCACCACCAAGGCATACTTGGTCCCTTGTTGGACGCAATAGCGTAGACATTCGGCGGCGCTCTTGTCCTTCATCATGTGAACGCGCCCGCACATCGCGTCGCTGACGACTCCCGACAGCGTTTTCTCTTCTCCGGCAGCCTGGTTTCGTCTCTCGGTCGCGGGAGACTGAGCCTGCATCTCAAGCGTTCCCAAGAGGAGTGCCATGACCAGAGCTCCGACTGCCTTGGTACCGATCCTTGACTTCATCGCCACTTCTCCTTTCAGCTCTAGTGGTGCAATCGATGTGCCCGAAGGGCATCCGCCGTGTTTTCGTCCATGACCTCTCCTTCATGTTTTGAGGACTTCGCTCGCCTTGCCGACTGCGAGCCGGCCGCGCCGCAGCTCCCACTCCTTGAGCATCGTCCAGATGACCGGCGTCACGATGAGCACGTGGACCAGCGACGACAGCATGCCCCCCAGGACCGGGGTCGCGATCGGTTTGGCGACTTCGGAGCCGGTCGCCGTGGACCACATGATCGGCAAGAGGCCCGCGATCACGGTCGAGACCGTCATCAGTTTGGGTCGCAGGCGGAGGACCGCCCCCTCGACCGCCGCCTCGTGGATGGCAGCGCGGGTGACCTCCCCCGCCGCCGCCTTGCGCGCCAGGGCCTCCTCCAGGTAGACGACCATGACGACCGCGGTCTGGACCGCGGTCCCGAAGAGAGCGATGTAGCCCACCCACACGGCCACGCTCAGATGGAACTCGGCCTTCCAGCCGTAGCGCAGGGCGGCGGCGTGGAGAGCCCAGAGGAGGAGATTGCCGCCGGTCAACGCGAACGGGATGGCGAGGATCACGTGGGCGGCCTCCTTGGCCGACCGATAGGTCGCCCAGAGCAGCACGAAGATGATCGCGAAGCAGGCCGGCACCACCAGCAGCAGCCGGTTCCGGGCCCGGATCTGGTTCTCGTACTGACCCGACCACTCGAGATAGTAGCCCGGCGGCAGCCGCACCTCCCGCTCCACCCGCCGCTTGGCCTCCTCGACGAAAGATCCGACGTCGCGGCCGCGCACGTTCAAGAAGATCCGCTCCCGTAAGAGCCCGTTCTCGGACGAGATCATCGACGGCCCTGGGCGCAGGCGGATCGCCGCCAGATCGGCGAGCGGGACCTGGGTCATTCCCCCGCCGGCGGGCCCCATGGCCAAAGGCGACCGGACCGGCACCAGGACCCGGCGGATGGAGTCGACGTCGCTGCGCAGCTCGCGCGCGTACCGCACCCGGACCGCGAAGCGGCTGCGCCCCTCGATCGTCGTCGTCAGGTCCATGCCCCCGATCGCCGCCTCGACCACGTCCTCCACGTCCCCCACGGTCGCGCCGTAGCGCGCCACGGCGTCACGGTCGACCTCGATCTCCAGGTACGGGGTCCCCAGGATCTGCTCCGGGTAGACGTCGACGGCGCCCTGCACCTTGCGGGTGACCTCCGCCACCTCCTGCGCCTGCCGTTCGAGGACGGCCAAGTCCGGCCCGAAGACCTTCACCCCGACCTGGGTCGGGATGCCGGTCGCCAGCATGTCGATCCGGTTGCGGATCGGCTGCTGCCAGATCGTCGTCACGCCCGGCATCCGGCTCTTCTCGGTCATCTCCGCGATCAGCCGGTCCTTGGTCATGCCCGGGCGCCAGTGTTCGCTACCTTTGAGCTCGACCAGGGTCTCGTACATGTTGATCGGCGCGGGATCGAGCGGGCTCTCGACCCGCCCGATCTTGCCGAGCACCGAGGCGACCTCCGGGAAGGTGCGCAGGACGGCGTCCTGCCGCTTCATGATCTCGACCGCCTCGGAGAGGGAGATGGCGTTCGAGGCGACCGGCATGAACATCAGGGTGCCCTCGTCCAGGGGCGGCATGAACTCCTTGCCCACGCCGGGGGCGAGATGGGCGTCGAGCCACTGCTCTCCGCTCGCCAGCCGGTCGGCCACCCGCTTGCCGGCACCCGATCCGGCCGCCGCCGTCAAATCGAAGGGAAGCTTGGCTGGGGCGAGGAGGAGGCCCGCGCCGCCGACCAGGACGAGAGAGAGGAGGAAGGCGCCGAAAGCGAGGAGGAGGATCGTCTTCTTGTGGCCGAGAGCCCAGTCGAGGACGGGCTTGTAGAGCCGGCGGGAGACGCGCATCACCGGGTTGTGCTCCTCGGGCTGGACCTTGCCTTTGATCAGGAACGTGGCGAGCACCGGGACGAGCGTCACGGAGAGGAAGGTCGCCCCGACCATGGCGAACGTCTTGGTGAAGGCCAGGGGGTGGAACAGGCGCCCCTCCTCCCCGGTCAGGGAGAAAACGGGGAAGAAGGCCAGGATGATGATCACCATCGAGAAGAAGATCGGCCGGCCGACCTGCTGCGCCGCCTCGCGCACGGAATCGATCCGCGGCCGCGTTCCCGCGTCGCGCTCGATCTGGCGGAAGCAGTTCTCGGTGATGACGATGCCGGCGTCGACCAGGACCCCGATGGCGATCGCGATCCCCATGAGCGACATGATGTTCGAGGTGATGCCGAAGACCCGCATCAAAATAAAGGCGACGAGGACGGCGATCGGCAGCGGGGCGCTGACGATCAAGACCGAGCGGAAATGCAGGAGGAACGCGATGTGGGCGAGCACGACGAGGAGGGTCTCCTCGACCAGGGACCGCTCGAGAGTGCCGACGGCCCGGGCGATCAGGGCCGAGCGGTCGTAGGCCGGCACGATGCGGACCCCTGGCGGGAGACCGCGCTCGATCGCGACGATCTTCTCCTTGACCCGGGCGATGATCTCGGGAGCGCTCTCGCCGTAGCGCATCGTCACGACGCCGCCCACCACCTCCCGGCCGTCCTTCTCCAGGGCACCGCGGCGGAAGGCCGGGCCGAGGTGGACGGTGCCCAGGTTGGAAAGGTAGATGGGAACCCCGCCAGACGCCCGGACCGCGATCCT
>DASQPA010000442.1:0-51112 GCA_035644215.1 Thermoanaerobaculia bacterium | reverse complement strand
GCCGGCATGCCGCATCACCCCCTCCCAGATCCTTCGCAGGCTCAGGATGACCAACGGGAGGGAAGGAGGCGCGCACAGGCGCTGCCTTGGCTCTGGCAAGCGCGCGGCGGTGATCGGCTGCACCCAGGCGGTCCCTCACTGCGGGAAGTGGATGACTTGCGGCAGGCAGCCTGGAACCCACGCCGAGCCGCCGGCGACGCGCTGCACACAGCCCGTGACCCACGACATGCACGCGAGGACCGCCGGCATGCCGCCGATGACTGAATTCCGAGGGGCAGTCGCTGCCCCTCGGACGCCGGCGACTGAATTCCAAGGGGCAGCCACTGCCCCTCAGACGCCGACGACTGAATTCCAAGGGGCAGTCACTGCCCCTCGGACGCCGACGACTGAATTCCAAAGGGCGGTCGCTGCCCCTCGGACGCCGACGACTGAATTTCAGAGGGCGGTCACTGCCCCCCGAATGTCGATGACCGAATTCCAGGGGGCAGTCGCTGCCCCCCGAATCTCGACGACCGAATTTCAGAGGGCGGTCACCGCCCCTCGGAACGGAGGAGCCCGCGGTCTCCCTCGCTCCATCGCGAGACACATCTAATAGATAGAGAGTGGCTACGCGAACCCGCGGATACCCCGCCCGCCCCTCAAGGAGGCCCCATGCTCCACTCCCTCCGTTCCCACCGCCGCCCCCTCATCACCCTCGTCCTGGTGGGCGCCCTCGCGCTCGTCCTGCTGCTCGCCGTGCCGGGCGCCCGGCCGGTCCAGACCCTGACACGGACGGGCCACGACTTCACCTACTACGACGACGCCAACCATACGAACGTCGTGGGCTATCGCTACTACTGCATTGGCTACTCCGGCGGCTGGGGCCTCATCACCGGCTATTCCGAGATCGGCGACTTCCCCTGCAACTAGCCCTGCCGCCCCGAGGCGACGATCCCGGGGCGGCTGCCCTGCGGCACGGCCTCCCCGCCCTCTCCGCCCCCTCCAGTAACGCCCCGGTAACGCCATTCTGCGCTACAATCAGTGGTTTCAACAGATCGCAGAAGAGGAGAAACACCGCCAATGCTGGATGAGGGGAAGAACGATCGCGCGGCGCTGCTCCTGCAGCTGGGCCGGCTCAAGCGAGAGGCCCGGACCCTGGAGGAACGCCTCGGCATCGCCGTCGAAGCCCCTCTGCCCAGCCTGCCCGCCGACATCGAGGCGGCCATGCACCGCCTGATCGCCGACTACTCCGCCGACCTCCTCTCCGTGCACGCGGCCAACGGCGACTACGTCTTCGTCTCCCCCAACTGCCAGGCGTTCTTCGGCTGGAAGCCCGAGGAGCTGCTCGGCCGTTCCGCCTATGTGTTCTTTCACAAGGGCGACCTGGCGCGGATTTCGGCCGACCACGCCCGCAACCTCGCGGGGGAGCCGGCCCAGAAGCAGAAGACCCGCTACCGGATCCGCTGCGCCTCCGGCCGGTATCGCTGGGTCGAGACCCGCTCGTGCGCCGCCGGAGAGCCGGGGTACATCGTCTGCATCACCCGCGACATTCACGTCGAGACCCTGGCCGGCAAGCGGCTCGAACGGGCGCAAAAAGCCCTCGAAAAAGAGCTCGTGGGACAGGCCTACACCGACGCGCTGACCAGCCTGCCCAACCGCAAGGCCCTGGAGGAGGCGCTGGAGCGCGAGATCGAGCGCAGCCGGAGGGGCGGCAAGCCGCTCGCCGTGACGCTGTTCGACATCGACGCCTTCACCGCGGCCAACGCCGCCTGGGGAAACCACGCCGGCGACGCGGTGCTCCAGGAGGTCGGCAGCCTGATCGTGGCCCAGAAGCGCGGCTACGACCTGGCGGGCCGCTGGGGAGGGGACGAGTTCCTCGTCATCCTGCCCGAGACCGGCCTCGCCGGCGCCCGGCTGTTCGCGGAACGGGTGCGCCAGTCCGTCGAGCAGGCGCCCACCCACGGCAGCGGCCGGACCACTCTCTCCGGCGGCGTGAGCGCCGCCAAGAGCTCGCGCGAAGCGGCCCACCTCGTCCGCGATGCCGAGCTCGCCCTGAGGCGCGCCAAGGAGGGAGGACAGAACCGGATCGAAGCGGCCTGAAGCCCCCCTGCCTGGAACGGTTCGTGCATTGTCCGCGGTAGAGGCCCTTCGGGTCTCGGCAAGGAGGCACGATGAAGAATAAGGTTGCGATCCTGGGAGCCCTGGCCCTGGCGGCGACGCTGGGTACCGCCGTGCCGTCGCAGGCGGCGACGATGACCAAGTGCGAGATGCACTATACCCTCAAGGAATGGTCGGCGTTCTACAAGCAGGGCAAGGGAACCGGCATGATCACCTGTGACAACGGCCAGAGCGCCGACGTCACCCTGGAGGCCAAGGGCGGCGGCCTGACCGCCGGCAAGGGCGAGATCCGCGACGGCGTCGGCAAGTTCTCCGACGTGAGGGACATCTCCGAGATCTTCGGCACCTACGCCGAGGCCAACGCCTCCGCCGGAGCGGGCAACTCCGCCGGCGCCCGCGCCATGACCAAGGGCGAGGTCTCGCTCGCCCTCTCCGGCAAGGGGACCGGGGTCGAGCTCGGCTTCTCCTTCGGCAAGTTCGTCATCACCCGCAGGTAGCCCACGACACCCCGCCGGCGGCCGCCCGCTCCCAGCGGGCGCGCCGCCCGGTTTTCCTCTCCCTCCCCCCACTCCCGGCGCCGAGATGTAGACTACCCCCGCCCCAGGCTCGGGGAGCTGAACCTAGGAAGGGAGGAAGCATGAAGAGGGCTACGACTCTGTGCGCGCTCGCCCTGGCGGGCGTGTGGGTCGCCGCGGCGCCGGCCGCGGCCAAAGGGACGGACTGCCAGATGAAGTTCACGCTCAAGGGCTGGTCGGCCTTCTACAAGGTCGCCCACGGGCGTGGCACGATCACCTGCGACAACGGCGAGAAGGCCACGGTCACCCTGGAGGCCAAGGGCGGCGGGCTGACCGCCGGCCGGTCGGAGATCCGCAACGGCCTGGGCAAGTTCAACGAGGTGGGCGACATCTCCGAGCTCTTCGGCACCTATGTGCAGGCCGGCGCCACCGCCGGCGCGGTCAAGGCCGCGGGCGCCTCGGCGATGACCAAGGGGGAGGTCTCGCTCGCCCTCTCCGGCAAGGGGAGCGGCTTCGAGCTCGGCGTGGCGTTTGGCAAGTTCACGATCACCAAGCAGTAGCGGCCCCTGCCCAAAGAAAAAGGCCGGCCCCCCAGCGGGAACCGGCCTTCTTCTTTCACTTCTTGCAGCCTACGTTTACGGTACCTTCACCACCGCCCAGAAGGGCTGCGGCCGGGGGCCGCCGCCCTGCCCTTGCGCCGGACGTTCGACGTAGAGGCGCAGGAAGCTGCCGGACTTGGCGCCCTTGACGACCTTCTCGAAGTCGCCGACGCTCTTGACCGGCTGCCCGTTGACCTCGGTGATGATGTCGCCGGGGCGCAGGCGGGCGTCGTAGAGCGGGCTGGTCGGCGCCACGTTGGTCACCACGATGCCGGTCAGGCTGCTCGGGATGCCGTGGCCCTGCCGCATCTCGGAGGTCAGGTCGTCGTACTGCAGACCCAGCCAGTCGATGCCGCTCTCGCGGTCGGGCCGGGTCTCCTCGGCCTGCGCCGCGGCGGTCGGCCGCTCACCGAGCTTGACGTTCCGGTCGAGCTTCTGGCCGTTGCGCAGCACGGAGAGGATCACCGAGGCGTTCGGCCCCTTGTCCGAGACGTAGTTGATGAGGTCGCGGGTGTTCCCTACCTTGCGGCCGTCGACCTGCACGATGATGTCGCCGTGCTCGATGCCCGCCTTACCGGCCGGGGTGTCGGCGTCGACCGAGCCGACCAGGGCGCCGTCGGTGTTGGGGAGGCCGAAGGCCTGGGCGGTCGGGTAGTCGAGGTTGGTGATCTGGATGCCCAGGTAGCCGCGGCTGACCTTGCCGCGCTCCCGCAGCTGCGGCAGGATGCCGCGCAGGGTGTTGACCGGCACCGCGAAGCCGATGTTCTCGGCCCCGTAGTTGATCGCCGTGGCGATGCCCACCACCTGGCCGTCCAGGTTGATCAGCGGGCCGCCGGAGTTGCCGAAGTTGATCGCCGCGTCGGTCTGGATGAAGTTCTCGAACGAGACGTCGCTGATGCCGATCGAGCGGCCCTTGGCGCTGACCACGCCGGTGGTCACCGTCTTGTCGAGGTTCAAGGGGTTGCCGACGACCATGATCCAGTCGCCGACCCGCAGGTGATCGCTGTCGCCCAGCTCCAGGTAGCGCAGCGGCCGGCCGGCGTCGATCTTCAGGAGGGCGATGTCGGTCGCCTGGTCGGCGCCCTTGACGGTCGCCGTGTAGTCGCGGTTGTCGAGGTGGACCTTGACGGTCGTCGCCCCCTCGACCACGTGGTAGTTGGTCACCACCAGGCCGTCGGAGCTGATGACGAAGCCGCTGCCGCCGGCGTCCGAACGGCGCTCGCCATTGTTGTTGTCGTCGTCTCCCCCGCGCCCGCGGGGGCCGAAGAAGAACTCGAAGGGGTCCTGCTGGCCCTGACCTTGGCCCTGGCCCTGACCCGGGCTACCCAGGCCACGGCGGCCCCGCTTCTGGGGAGAAGCCTTCTCGATGGTCGCGGCCTGGATCGACACCACCGCCGGGTCCACCGCCTCGGCGAGGTCGGCGAAGCTCGGCAGGCCGCGGGCCGAGGTGGCGGCGGCCCCACTGTTGGCCACCAGTTGGGTCGCCGACAGGGTGGAAGTCTGCGGGGCGGTCATGCCAGGCACCGTAAGCTGCAGCCCTCCCGCGAGGACCATGCCGAAGATGACCGCTCCCACGACCAGCAACGTGGTTGCGACGTGGTGCGTGCGGGGTGTGTTCATTGGTGAGTCTTTCTCCTTTCTGAATCTCAAGCTCGTACCAGGAGTAAGCAAGCCGTCTGCCAATGAAATTCCCGAGGGGAGAGGGCGGTTGAACCGGGTGCGACGTGCCACTTTGGCACGCAAAACGGCGAGCGGGGATGCCGGGCTCGCGGGCGGCAACTCCTTCAGGTTGAAGGGATGGCGAAGTTGGGCTATGATACCGCTGGCCAGCTTGCCCTGACCGGGAAGGAAGTGGGCGTCGTGCCCACTTTTTTTGTTGGCTGCAAGTCATGCTCAGGATGAGTGAAGGCAAAAGCGAACCACGGCAGAAGGGGGTCGACCCGGAATTGATCCAGGAGTTCGAGAGCATCGCCCGCGCCTCCGGCTGCGAGCTGGTGCATGCCGAGCTCAAGGGGAACGTCCTGCGGGTCTTCCTCGATCGGGAAGCAGAAGGGGTCTCGCTCGGCGACTGCGAGCAGGTCTCGAAGCACATCTCGGCCTACCTGGACGTCGCCGACTTCGGTAGGAGCCGCTATGTCCTCGAGGTCAGCTCGCCCGGTCTCGACCGGCAGCTCTACGGGCCGCGCGACTTCGCGCGTTTCGTCGGCCGCCTGGCGCGGGTGACCTTTCTCACCCCCGAGGGGAAGAAGCGGACGGTGGTCGGGCGCCTGGAGCGCTTCGACCCCGAGCCCGCACCGGGCAGCGTGACGTTGGCGGTCGAGGAGCCCAGGAGCGAGGAGCTTTCACTGCGATTGGAAGACATCAGGCTGGCTCGCCTGGAGATCGAGATCTAGGGTCGAGCGTTAAAGCGTAAGGAAGAGGAACATGCCTCAGGCACAGACGGCGGAATTGAACCTGAACGAGATCCTGCGCCAGGTGGCGCGGGAGAAGGACATCGACCTCGAGCGCTGGATCGGCGCCCTGGAGGACGCGATGGCCTCGGCGGCCAAGAAGCAGCACCGCATCAAGGAGCCGGTGCGCGCCCATCTGGACCGCGAGACCGGCCGCTTCGACGCCTTCATCGTCAAGAAGGTGGTAGAGGAGGTCGAGGACCCGCTGGCCGAGTGGACGGTCGAGGAGGCGCGGGACCACAAATCCGGCGCCCAGGTGGGCGACGAGATCCACCTCCCCATCCCCACCGACGGCCTGGGCCGGATCGCCGCCCAGTCGGCCAAGCAGGTCCTCTACCAGCGGGTGCGCGAGGCGGAGCGGGAGAACATCTACAACGAGTACATCGACCGGGTGGGCGAGGTGCTGAACGGCACGGTCAAGCGCTTCGAGCGCGGCGACATCATCGTCGACCTGGGCAGGACCGAAGCGGTGGTGCCGCGCTCCGAGCAGGCGCGCCACGAACGCTACAGCCAGGGCGAGCGCATCCGGGCGGTGATCGTCGAGGTCCACAAGCAGCCCAAGGGGCCGCAGATCGTCCTCTCGCGCACCGACCCCCGTCTCCTCGTCAAGCTGTTCGAGACCGAGGTGCCGGAGATCTACGACGGCACGGTGGTCATCAAGGCGGCGGTGCGCGCCCCCGGCGAGCGGGCCAAGGTGGCGGTCTACAGCCGCGAGAGGGACGTCGACCCGGTCGGCGCCTGCGTCGGCATGAAGGGCTCGCGCGTGCAGTCGATCATCCGCGAATTGAGGGGGGAGAAGATCGACATCATCGAGTTCAGCGACGACCTGGTGACCTTCGCCCAGAGCGCTCTGGCGCCGGCCAAGATCACCCGCGTCTCGGTCACCCACCAGGGCGAGGTGCCACACCTGGACGTCATCGTCGAGGACGAGCAGCTGTCGCTCGCCATCGGCAAGCGCGGCCAGAACGTCCGCCTGGCCTCCGAGCTGATCGGCTGCCGGATCGACATCAAGAGCGAGAGCGACGTCAAGGACGAGGTCGCCGATGCCCTGGCCCGCATGCTCCAGACGGCGATGGGCGGCACCGCCGCCGCCCCGGCGGTCGAGGAGCTCGACCTGGCGGCGGCGCCGGGGATGGACGCCGAGGCCGCGGCCCAGCTCGAAGGAGCCGGGTACGGCTCGCTCGAAGCGATCGTCGAGGCCGGCCCGGACGCCCTGGCCGAGGTCCCCGCAGTGGGGACGCTCGACCGCGCCCAGGCGATCGTCGACTGGGCGAAGACGCAGATCGAGGAGCAGGAGAAGAAGCGCGCCGCGGAGATCGGCGCCGGCCTCGCGCTGCCCAAGGCGGAGTCCAGCTCGTCGATGGGAGACGCGGACTTCATGGCGGCCCTTTCGCGCGCCTTCCAGGAGAGCGAGGCGCAGCGCGCCAGTGTGGCGCAGAGCGACGCCGAGCAGGCCGCCGAAGAGTCGGCGGCGGCGGACGAACCGGCGCGGGACGAAGAGCAGTAAAGAGGGGATCGAGTCGCGCCGTCGGGGGCAGGTTCGAGGCGTAGGCAAAGGAGCTCAAAGGAGAGTATGGGAAAGATTCGGGTCCAGGACTTAGCACGCATGATGCAGATCTCCAACCAAGATCTGGTCTTCAAGTTGAAGTCAATCGGCGTGCGGGTGGAAGGCGACGACGCTCACATCGATACCGACATCATCCAGGCCATCCTGCAGGGCAAGAAGCTGCCCCATCCGCGGGAGGTCATCCTGCGCGACGCGCCCGAGCAGCCGGGTGCGCCCGCCGGTCGGCGTCGCCCCGCGGTACCCCAGCGACCGCCGGCCAATCCTCTCCGCCCCGGGCGGCCCCGGACCTTGATCCAGAAGGTCGAGCCGCGCATCCAGAACCTGCCGGTCTCGGAGCGCCAGACGCCCTTCTCCGAGGTGTTCGAGACGGCGCCGCAGGAGTCGGAGGAGATGGCCGAGGCTCCGGTGGAACGGCCGCCGGTCGAGATCGCGGCCCACGCCCCGGCGGCAGCCTCGGCGGCACAGGCGCCCGCCATGCCGGTGGTATCGGCACCCGCGGCTCCCCCGGCCGCCCACGCGGCACCGGTGCCCACGTCGACGCGGCCGCCGATGTCGCCGATATCGCCGAGGCCGCCAATGTCGCCGGCATCGCCGGCATCGCCGTCGGCCCCCGCGGTCTCCGCGCCGCGGGTCTCTCAGCCCTACCGGCCGGCCTCTCCTCCCAGCGGCCGTCCGGCGCCGTCCGGCCCGCCGTCGCGGCCCGCCGCTCCCGGCGGTCCGGGAGGCTCCGGGGCGCGGCCGGCGGCTGCCGCCAGCACCTCCGGCAGCTCCGCCGCCGCCGAGGCGCAGCGGCGCCAGCGCGAGCGGATCGAGCGCGAGCGCAAGGCGGCCAAGGGCAAGCCGGTCAAGAAGCCCGGCCTGCCGCGGGTGGGCAGCGAGGACGACTTGAAGTCGTTCAAGGGTTCGGTCAAGGACATCGAGGCGGCCGAGGAGGCGAACGACCTCTCGACGGCTTCCGGGCGGCGACGGCGCCGTGTCGCGCGCCGTGAGGAGGAGAGCGCCGTGGTCGAAGAGGGTGGCAAGCTGCTGACCTTCAAGAAGCTGCCGCCGGCGGGCACGGTGATGATCTCCGAGGGGATGACGCTGCGCGATTTCGCCGAGAAGCTGGGGGTCAAGTCGGGTGATCTGATCAAGGCGCTCTTCAAGCGCGGCATGATGGCCAACATCAACCAGGTGCTGGAGCCCGAGCTCGCCCAGGAGCTGGCGCACGACCTGGGGGTCGAGACCATGGTCGTCTCCTTCGAGGAGGAGGTCCAGTTGAAGGCCGAGCAGGTGGCGGCCGCGTCGACCAACGACGGCCAGACCAAGCGGGTGCCGCGCGGCCCGGTGGTCACCATCATGGGCCACGTCGACCACGGCAAGACCTCGCTCCTGGACGCCATCCGCTCGTCGCGGGTGACGGAGAGCGAGCACGGCGGCATCACCCAGCACATCGGCGCCTACCACGTCGACGTCCACGGCAAGAAGATCGTCTTCATCGACACCCCCGGCCATGAGGCCTTCACCATGATGCGGGCGCGCGGCGCCAAGGCGACCGACATCGTCGTCCTGGTGGTGGCGGCCGACGACGGCGTCATGCCGCAGACCATCGAGGCGATCGACCACGCGCGCGCCGCCAAGGTGCCGATCGTGGTGGCGATCAACAAGATGGACAAGGCCAACGCCAACCCCGACCGGGTGAAGAAGGAGCTCTCCGACCGCGGCCTGACCCCCGAGGACTGGGGCGGCGAGACGGTGACCGTGCCGATCTCGGCGCTCAAGAAGGAGGGGATCACGGAGCTGATGGACATGATCCTCCTCACCTCCGACATCCTGGAGCTCAAGGCCAGCCCCGAGATCATGGCCCAGGGCGTGGTGCTGGAGGCGCGGCGGGAGGTGGGCCGCGGCACCGTGGCCTCGCTTCTGGTGCAGAACGGCACGCTCAAGATCGGCGACGTCTTCGTCTCCGGCGCCACCTGGGGCCGGGTGCGCTCGATGAGCGACGACCTCGGGGTGCGGGTCAAGGAGGCGGGACCGGCGACCCCTCTGGAGGTGACCGGCTTCACCGACGTTCCCGACGCCGGCGACCTCTTCCAGGTGGTGGCCGACGAGGCGCAGGCGCGCGGCATCGCCGAGTTCCGCGCCCAGGAGGAGCGGAGGAAGGGCCTCACTCCCACCCAGGGCCGGCTGTCTCTGGAGCAGCTGTTCAGCCGCATTCAGGACGGCGAGGTCAAGGAGCTGCCGGTGGTTTTGAAAGCCGACGTGCAGGGCTCGGTCGAGGTGCTGCGCGACGCCCTGCCGAAGGTCAACACCGACAAGGTGAAGTTGAACGTCATCCTCTCCGGGGTGGGCGCCATTTCGACCAACGACGTGCTCCTCGCCTCGGCCTCGAAGGCGATCATCGTCGGCTTCAACGTGCGGCCGGAGCGGAGCGCCGTCGACCTCGCCGAGAAGGAGGGGGTCGACATCCGCCTCCACACCGTCATCTACGAGCTCATCGACGAGCTCCGGAAGGCGATGACCGGGCTCCTGGAGCCCACCTTCCGCGAGGTGGCGAGCGGCCGGGCCGAGGTGCGCGAGGTCTTCAAGGTGCCCAAGGTGGGGACGATCGCCGGCTGCCACGTGGTCGACGGGGTGATCCCGCGGACCGCCCAGGTACGTCTGCTGCGCGACAACCGGGTCATCTACGAAGGCCGGATCTCGTCGCTGCGCCGGTTCAAGGACGACGCTTCCGAGGTGCGCAGCGGCTTCGACTGCGGGATCGGGCTCGAGCGTTTCCAGGACCTGAAGCCGGGTGACGTCATCGAGGCCTACCTCAAGGAAGAGGTGGCGCCGGTCCTGTAAGAGCGCGGCGGGTCGCCTCCTTCCTGGCGTGCAGGGGGGAGGCTCCTTCCGGGAGCGGCCCCTCCGGCGTAGGGGGGGCGGCGTCCGGCCGTTACGAGAGAGATCATTCATCCATGCCACTCGCCGTCGGAATCTCCAGCTTCGAGCTGCACCTGCCCGAGAGCCGCAGCCTCAAGGACAAGCGGCGGGTGGTCAAATCGCTCGTCGAGCGCATCCACCAGCGTTACCGGGTGTCGGTCGCCGAGACCGACTTTCACGACCTTCACCAGCGGGCGGAGATTTCGCTCGCCGCGGTGGCCAACGGAGAGGGCGAGTTGGAGAAGATGCTGGAAGAGGTCCACGGGATGGTCGACGCGGTCCACGAGGCCTATCTCACCCGCTGGGAGCCCCAGATCCTGGAGGTGCTGCGATGAGCCGGCGGACCGACCGGATGGCCGACCTGTTGCGGGCCGAGCTGGCGGACCTTCTCTTGAAGTCCGTGCACGATCCTCGTATCAAGCTGGTCAGCGTGACCGGCATCGACGTCTCCCCCGACCTCCGGCGGGCGGTGGTCCGGGTCTCGGCCTTGGGCGAGGAGGAGGAGCGGCTGGCGACGGTCGCCGCCCTGCGCCACGCCAAGGGTTTCCTGCGCACCGAGCTGGCCAACCGGCTGCGGACGCGGGTGACCCCCGATCTCATTTTCGAGCTCGACCGGGGTGCCGAGCACAGTCAGAAGATCTCAGATCTCTTGGAGAGCCTCCATGGGCGTGACGAAAGCTCCTGAAGACCTGCTGCGCAAGATCCGGCAGGGCAACCGTTTTCTGCTTGTAAGCCACGTCAACCCCGACGGCGACGCGATCGGCTCCGAGCTCGGCCTGGCGCGCATCCTGCGCCGGCTGGGCAAGGGGGCGGTGGTGTGGAACCACGATCCCACGCCGTCCCTCTACCTGCCGCTCCCGGGGAGCGACCGCATCCACGTCGGGGAGGAGCCGCCGGCCGGCTACCCGGAGAAGTTCGACGCGGTGATCGTCCTCGAATGCCCGAGCCCGGACCGCACGGGCCTGGAGCAGCACCTGCCGGCCCTGCCGCTGGTGAACATCGACCATCACCTGGGCAACCAGCACTACGGGGTGGTCAACTGGGTCGACAGCGCGGCCCCGGCGGTGGGCGAGATGGTCTATCGCCTGGCCCAGGCCTTGAAGGTCTCCCTGGAGCCCGAGGAGGCGAGCGCCCTCTACCTCACCCTGGTCACCGACACCGGCGGCTTCCGCTACTCGAACGCCACTCCTGCCGCCTTCGAGGCCGCGGCCACCCTGGTGCGCGAGGGGGCCCAGCCGGAGCAGGTCTCGCAGTGGCTCTACGAGAGCCAGCCGCTCGCCGTCCTGAAGCTCCTGGGCGAGATGATCCCCACCCTGGAGCTCCACGCCGGGGGGCGGGTGGCGACGGTGCGCCTCACCCGCGCCATGTTCGAGCGCGTCGGGGCCGGCCCGGGCGACTCGGAGGGGCTGATCGACTACGCGCGCTCGATCGCCGGGGTCGAGGCGGTGGCCCTGGTGCGCGAACGGGAGGACGGCTCGCACAAGGTGTCGCTGCGGAGCCGTGGCGAGGTCGACGTCGAGAAGGTCGCCCGCCATCACGGCGGCGGCGGCCACAGAAACGCCGCCGGCTTTGCCTTGGAAGGGGACGGCGAGGCGGTGCGCCGGCAGGTGGCCGAGGAGCTCTCG
Source organism: Thermoanaerobaculia bacterium (assembly GCA_035644215.1). Lineage (GTDB taxonomy): Bacteria > Acidobacteriota > Thermoanaerobaculia > Multivoradales > UBA5704 > DASQPA01. The sequence goes on along the minus strand of DASQPA010000442.1, from coordinate 39,358 downwards.
GCGGTCCTGGATCGTCAGGGATGAAAGACGGCCTGCTGTTGATCGACAAGGAGCCCGGCTGCACCTCGCACGACGTCGTGCAGCGGGTGCGGCGCATCCTCAAACAGAAGAAGAGCGGTCATTGCGGCACGCTCGACCCCGATGCCACCGGGCTCCTCCTGCTCACCCTGGGCAACGCCACGCGCCTCACCCGGTTCCTCATCCGGGCGCCCAAGGTCTACACCGGAACGGTGCGCTTCGGCATCGCGACCGACACCTACGACGCCTCGGGCCAGGTGACGGCCGAGCGGCCGTGCGAGGGGCTCACTCTGGCCACGGTCACCGCGGCCATGCGGCCCTTCGAGGGCACTTTCGAACAGCAGCCGCCCCCCTACTCGGCGAAGAAGGTGGGCGGCGTCAAGTTCTACGAGCTCGCCCGCCGCGGCGAGGAGGTGCCGCAGGACACCAAGGAGGTCACGGTCTACGAGTTCACCCCCCTGGGCGACCTCGGAGACCCCGACGACGCCGGAACCTACCGGCTGCATTTCCGCCTCGCCTGCTCCTCGGGCACCTACGCGCGGACCCTCGCCCACGACCTCGGGGCCGCCCTCGGCTGCGGCGCCCACCTCTCGGCCCTGCGGCGGGAGAAGATCGGCCCGTTCGCGGTCGACCAGGCGGTCACCCTCGCGGTCCTCGAAGCCCGGGTGACGGCCGGCGAGCCGCCGGGCGGCGCCTGGGTCCCCTTCGACCAGATCCCCCTCCCCTTCGCCGAGGTGACCGCCGACCCGCAGCAGGAACAGCGGATCCGCCACGGCCAGACGGTCCTGGTGCGCGAGCTGGCGGGTGAGGAGGGGGACTGGGTCAAGCTGCTCAACCGCCGCCGGGAGATCATCGCCGTCGGCACCGTGGTCGAGCGGATCGGCAGCGCCGGGGTGGGCATCGTCCAACCCAAAGTAGTTTTCCACTGAACCTTCCACCCTGTGATACAATCCCAAGCGGCTAGAGAACGAGCGTAAGGAGGAGTCTGTCTTGCAGACGAAAGAAGTGAAAGAGAAGATCATCGGCGATTATCGGGTCCACGAGCAGGACACCGGCTCGCCCGAAGTGCAGGTTGCTCTGCTGACCAACCGCATCACGGAGCTGACCGAGCATTTCAAGGCCCACACCAAGGATCACCATAGCCGCCGCGGCCTGCTCAAGCTGGTCGGCCGCCGCCGGCGCCTGCTCGACTACCTCAAGGGGCAGGACCCCGGGCGCTACCGCAGCACCATCGAGCGCTTGGGGCTCCGCAAGTAGTCCCTCCGACAGGGCAACGAGCTCTCCCCCACCCTGGAAACGATCGCCGTCGTGGCGATCGGCGCAGCGGGGTCGCGGGGCGGTCCGGTTCGAGCGGCCGCACGGGCCGACCGGTACCACTGTAGGCAGACGAAGAGCGAACCAGAGAGAAAAAGAAGACAACCATGAAGCAAAGAAAAGAAGTTCCCGTTGGGGAAACGACCCTCATCTTAGAGACGGGCCACATGGCCCGGCAGGCCGATGGCTCCTGCACCGTGCGCCTGGGCGACACGGTGGTCCTGGCCACCGCCTGCATGGACGCCAAGGCCGGGATCGCCCGCGATTTCCTCCCCTTGACCGTCGACTACAAGGAGTACACCTACGCCGCGGGACGCATCCCCGGCGGCTTCTTCAAGCGCGAGGGGAGACCGACCGAGAAGGAGATCATCACCTCGCGTCTGATCGACCGTCCGCTGCGCCCCCTCTTCCCCGACGGCTATACGGCGGAGACCCAGATCATCGCCTTCGTGCTCTCGGCCGACGGTGAGAACGACCCCGACATCCTGGCCATCAACGGCGCCTCGACCGCCCTAGTCCTCTCGGAGATCCCCTTCTACCACCCGATCGGCGCGGTGCGGGTGGGATTGATCGAGGGGGAGGTCATCCTGAACCCCACCAACAGCCAGCGCGACGTCTCGGAGCTCGACCTCGTGGTCGTGGGGACCGAAGAGGCGGTGGTGATGGTGGAGGCGGGGGCCAACCAGCTCCAGGAGGACGTCATCCTGAACGCCATCTGGCGGGCGCACGAGGAGATCCAGAAGATCATCAAGGTGCAGCACGACCTCTACCGGGGGAGCGGCAAGCAGAAGCCCTCCTGGGAGGCCCCCGAGCAGTACCCCCAGGCGCTCTACCAGGAGGTGAACGGCGCCCTCCGCGCCAACCTGCGCGGCGCCCTCTTCACCAAGGGCAAGTTCGAGCGCAAGAACGCCGTCGGCGCGGTGACCAAGGCCTACCTGGCGGAAATCCCCGAGGAGGAGGTCGAGAAGCGCCTCCAGGTGAAGAAGATCTTCAGCCGCCTGGAGGAGGAGATCCTGCGCGAGGTGGTGCTCGACGATCGCATCCGCTTCGACAGCCGGAAGCTCGACGAGGTGCGGCCGATCCAGATCGAGGTCGGGCTCCTCCCCCGCACCCACGGCTCGGCCCTCTTCACCCGCGGCGAGACCCAGGCCCTGGTCTCGGCCACCCTGGGCACCGGCCGCGACGCCCAGATCATCGAGGAGTACGAGGGGGAGACGCGGCAGAACTTCATGCTGCATTACAACTTCCCTCCGTTCTCGGTCGGCGAGGTCAAGTTCCTGCGCGGCCCAGGCCGGCGCGAGATCGGCCACGGGGTGCTGGCGCGGCGTGCCCTGACCCCCGTCCTGCCGCATGAGGACGAGTTCCCCTACATCGTGCGCGTCGTCTCGGACATTATGGAGTCGAACGGCTCCTCGTCGATGGCCACGGTGTGCGGCGGCTCGCTCGCCCTCTTCGACGCCGGCGTGCCCATGCTCTCGCCGGTCGCCGGGGTGGCGATGGGTCTGATCAAGGGCGACGAGAAGTTCGCGGTGATGACCGACATCGCCGGCCAGGAGGATCACTACGGCGACATGGACTTCAAGGTCGCCGGCACCCGCGAGGGTGTGACCGCCCTCCAGATGGACATCAAGATCACCGGGGTGACCCGGGAGATCATGGGCCAGGCGCTGGAGCAGGCGCGGGCCGGCCGGCTCCACATCCTGACCGAGATGGAGAAGGTGATCGGCACACCGCGCGGCGACATCTCGCGCTACGCGCCACGCCTCTACACCCTGATGATCCCGAAGGAGAAGATCCGCGACGTCATCGGACCCGGTGGGAAGATGATCCGTTCGATCATCGAGGAGACCGGCTGCGACATCGAGATCGAGGACGACGGCAAGGTGGTCATCGCCTCGCCGGACGAGCCGGCGGCGCGGCGCGCCATCCAGATGATCGAGCGCCTGACCGAGGTGCCGGAGGTCGGCAAGGTCTACACCGGCCAGGTGCGGCGGGTCGAGGCCTACGGCGCCTTCGTCGAGATCATGCCGGGCACCGACGGCCTGGTCCACATCAGCGAGCTCGCCCCCTACCGCGTCCGCGAGGTCACGGACCTGGTCAAGGAAGGCGACGAGATGACGGTCAAGGTGATCTCGATCGACGAGACCGGCAAGGTCCGCCTGTCGAGGAAGGCCGTGATCATGGAGGCGCCGGACTACGATCCCGCGCAGTACGAGGGGATGGAGATGGCCGCAGTCGAGGCCGGTGGCGGCGATCGGCCGCGCGGCGGCGATCGCGACCGCGGTGATCGGGGCGGGCGGGGCGGCGACCGCGGGGGCCGAGGCGGCTTCCGCGGCGGTGATCGGGGCGGCCGGGGCGGCGGCGGCGGTGGCAGGAGTGGTGGGGGCGGCGGGCGTCACGCCCAGTAAAGCAAAGCACACGGACGGACACGGACGCTCCACGGACGAACACACACGGACGAGGTTCCCGCTCGTCCGTGTTCGTCCGTGACCGTCTGTGCTCGTCCTTTCCTGCGATAAACTCGCCGCCATGGAAGGCTCCGTCTCCCGCGACCGCTTGGCCGCCTACCTGGACGACTACCTGGAGGCCCAAAAAGGGCGTGATTACGGCCCCAACGGCCTGCAGGTCGAGGGCAAGGCGGAGATCCGCAAGGTGGTGACCGGGGTCTCGTCCTGCCAGGAGCTCTTCGTCCGCGCCCGGGAGGCCGGAGCCGACGCCATCCTCGTCCATCACGGCCTGTTCTGGGAGGGAATGCCGCGCCAGCTGACCGGCATGATGTACCGCCGGGTGGCGGAGCTGATCCGCGCCGACATCAACCTCTTCGGCTACCACCTGCCGCTCGATCGCCATCCCACCCTGGGCAACAACGCCCTGGCCGCGGCACTCTTCGGCCTGGAGGAGATCACCCCTTTCGCCCTCTACGAGGGGCTGCCGGTCGGCTTCAAGGGGACCTTCCCGCAGCCGGTCTCCCCCGCCGACCTCCTCGCCCGCTGCCGTCAGGTCTATGCCCAGGAGCCGCTCGCCTTCACCAGCGGGCCGGCGGCCATCCGTACCCTGGGGATCGTCAGCGGCGGCGCCCAGAAAGAGCTCTACTCGGCGATCGCCGAGGGGCTCGACGCCTACATCACGGGCGAGGTCTCGGAGTGGGTGATGAACGTCGCCAAGGAGTCCGGCATTCACTACCTCGCGGCCGGCCACTATGCGACGGAGCGCCTGGGCATCCGCGCCCTGGGCGAGCACCTGCGCGAGCGGTTCGGGTTGGAGGTCGAGTTCATCGACGTGCCGAACCCGGTCTGACTACATTCCTGCTTTCCTGAACAGCCGGAAGAAGTTCTCCCCCGTCCGCCGGGCCACATCTTCTTCCGTTTCGCCGGTCTCCTGGGCGAGACGGCGGGCCACCTCGACCACGTAGGCGGGGCGGTTGGGCTTGCCGCGATAGGGAACCGGGGCGAGATAGGGGGTGTCGGTCTCGACCAGGGAGCGGTCGGGGGGGAGAATCGGGATCACCTCGCGGACGTTGTCGGCCTTGGGAAAGGTGATCATGCCGGAAAAACCCATGTAGAAGCCGCGCGGGAGGAGCTCGCGCGCCATGTCGAGGCCGCCGGCGAAGGAGTGGAAGTCGCCGGTCAGTCCCGCGAATTCCGACTCCTCGACCAGCGCCACCATCGCGTCGTTGCTCTCCCGGTTGTGGACGACGACCGGGAGGCCGAGCTCGATCGCCAGGCTCCACTGCTCACGCAGGCAACGGAACTGGACGTCACGGGGCGAGAAGTCATAGTGGAAGTCGAGTCCGCACTCTCCCACCGCCACGGCCTTGGGGTCGGCGAGGAGAGCTGCCAGGCGCGCCCGGTCCCCCTCCTGCCAGGTTGCGGCCTCGTGCGGATGGACCCCCAGAGCGCACCAGACGTCCGGATGGCGGTGGCAGAGGGCGAGGATCTCGTCGGCCTGGTCAAGCTGGATGCAGGGGACCAGGAAACCGGCCACCCCGCGCTCCCGCGCCGCGTCGAGCGCCAACTCGCGCTCGTCCGGCGGGAGCGACTGGAGGTGGCAGTGCGAATCGATGGGGCCACGCGGCCGATCGGTGTTCACTTGACGCGCGTACCGGGTGGGACCGGCTCGGCTGGATGCAGCAGGATCGGCTGGCCGTCCTGGGAAGCGGCGAGGACCATGCCCTGCGACTCGACCCCCATGAGCTTCGCCGGCTGGAGGTTCGCCACCACCACGACCTGCTTGCCGATCACCTCTTCCGGCTTGTACTTGGCGGCGATCCCGGCGACGACGGTGCGGGTCTCGTCGCCCAGGTCCAGAGAGAGCTTGAGGAGCTTCGAGGATTTGGGGACCGGCTCGGCGGCGAGCACCGTCGCCACCTTGAGCTCGGTTTCGAAGAACTTGTCGATCGGGATCAAAGGCTTCTCCTCTTGGATCGGGTTCGCAGCAGAAGCGGGCCGCGCCGTTTTCGCCGCTTTCGGCGGCTTGGCCGGCTTGTCCGCCGAGGTGGCCTCGCCCAGGTAGGCCTCCATGTCGATACGCGGGAAGAGCGGGTGCGGCTCAGGCAACTCGCGGTCGTTCGGAGTGCCACCCCACGAGAGGGCGTTGAGGCTGGTCGGCGGCTCCGGGCAGCCCACGGCGGCGAGCACCTCGGCCGCGGCGCGTGGCATGATCGGCAGGAGGCCGGTGGCGACGATGCGCACCGCCTCCAAGCCGTTCCACAGGATGCGCGACAGCTTCGAGCTCGCCCCCTCGGTCTTGATCAGGTTCCACGGCTCGCGGGTCACCAGGTACTGGTTGGCCTCGGCGAGCAGACGCCAGAGGGCCTCGATGGCGCGGCTGAACGACAGCTCCTCCATCGCCATCACGTACTCGGGCACGACCCGCCCCGCCACCTCGATCAGCGGGTTCTCGATGCAGTGCTCGGGCGGAGTCCTGCCGCCAAAGGCCCGGCGCGACAGGGTCACCACCCGGGAGACGGTATTGCCGAGGTCGTTCGCCAGGTCGCTGTTATAGCGCTGGATGAAGGCCTCGTCGGAGAATGAGGCATCCTGGCCGAAGACCATCTCGCGGAGCAGGAAGTAGCGCAGGCCGTCGCTGCCGAAGCTCTGAATCAGGTCGTCGGGGCGGACCACGTTGCCGGCCGACTTCGAGACCTTGCGGCCGTCGCGCAGCCACCAGCCGTGCGCCCAGACGGTGGTCGGGAGCGGCAGTCCGGCCGACAGCAGGAAGGCCGGCCAGTAGACCGCGTGGTGGCGCAGGATGTCCTTGCCCACCAGGTTGATGCGGGTATCCCCGTGCACCCAGTAGCGCTCGTAGGGGGCGGCCTCCTCCCCCTCCCGCCCAAAGCCCAGGGCACTGATGTAGTTGGTCAGGGCGTCGAGCCAGACGTAGACGGTCTGCCCCGGCCGGCCGGGGAAGGGGATGCCCCAATCCAGGTTGGCCCGCGACACCGACAGGTCGCGCAGCCCCGACTCGACGAAGGAGCGCACCTCGTTCAGTCGGCTCGCCGGGCGGACCGGCTCGGGGGAGCTGGCATACCAGTCGAGAAGCGGCTGCTGGTAGCGGGAGAGGCGGAAGAAGACGTTGTCCTCCGACTTCCACTCGACCGGCGTCTCGTGCACCGGGCAGAGCTTGCCCGGCCCGAGCTCCTTCTCGGTGTAGAAGGTCTCGCAGGCGGTGCAGTACCACCCCTCGTGAGTCGCGGTGTAGAGGTCGCCGTTGGCCTCCATCCGGCGGATGATCTCGACGACCCCCAGCCGGTGGCGCTCCTCGGTGGTACGGACGAAGTCGTCGTAGGAGAACCCCATCTGCTCGCGCAGCTCACGGTAGCGCGCCACCACCCGGTCGGCGAGGGCGAGGGGCGCGATCCCCTCCTCCTTGGCCGCCCGCTCGATCTTCTGGCCGTGCTCGTCGGTGCCGGTCAAGAAATGGACGTCCCGCCCGGCCAGACGGTGGAAGCGGGCGAGGGTGTCGCCGACAGTGGTCGTGTAGATATGCCCGATGTGGGGCAGGTCGTTGACGTAGTAGATCGGGGTTGTGGCGTAAAAGGTGCGCATGGGTCGGGGGATTCTACACCCCCGCCAGCCGGCGCAGGTAGGCGAGGGTGAGGGCGATCCCGTAGCCGGTCGCGCCCGGATGGTGGGTCTGCTCCCGGCTGACGTAGGCCACCGGCGCGATGTCCAGGTGAGCCCAGCGGGTCGCCCCGCCGACGAACTGGGAGAGGAAGGCGGCCGCCGTGCTCGCTCCGCCCCAGCGGGAGGCCGAGTTGCGCAGGTCGGCGTGCACCCCCTTCATCTCCTCCAGGTACTCGGGCCAGAGCGGCAGGCGCCAGAGTCGCTCCCCGGTCTCGTCGGCGGCGGCCAGGAGGGAAGAGGCCAGGGCGTCGTCGGGAGTGAAGAGGCCGGCGGCGTAATGGCCCAGGGCGGCGACGACGGCCCCGGTCAGGGTCGAGTATTCGAGCAGGATCTCCGCCCCCTCCCCGCTCGCCAGGGTCAGGGCGTCGGCCAGGATCAGCCGCCCCTCGGCGTCGGTGTTGGTGATCTCGACGGTCTTGCCGTTGGCGAAACGGACGATGTCGCCGGGGCGGTAGGCGCGGCTGTCCAGCATGTTCTCGGCCACCGCCACGTAGGCGCGCAGCCGCACCGGCAGGCGGAGCTCCTGGACCGCCTGGGCGAGCGCCAGGACCGAGCAGGCGCCGCACTTGTCGTACTTCATCTCGTCCATGGCGGCCGCCGGCTTGATCGAGATCCCTCCGGAGTCGAAGGTGACCCCCTTCCCCACCAGGGCGACGATCGGCCCCTCCTGCCCCACCTCCAGGCGGAGCAGCCGGGGCGGGTAGGCGGACCCTGCCCCCACCGCCAGGAGCCCACCCATCCCCCGCCGGGCCAGCTCGTCCTCATGGAGGACGGTAAAGCCGATGCCACGCTCCCGCGCCAGCTCCTCGGCCCGCGCCTCCAGCCAGGACGGCGTCGCCTCGTTCGCCGGGGCGTTGGCGAGGTCCCGCGCCAGAGTGACGGCGGCGGCCACCGGGCCGCTCCGCGCCAGGGCTTCGGCATAGGCCGTCTCCTCCCTGAGGGGCGGCAGGATCTCCACCCGTGCGATCCGCGGCGGCCGGGCGGCCGGGTCCGAGAGGAAGCGGTCGAAGCGGTAGTCCGCCAGGGCGAGGGCGCGGGCGACCCGTTCGGCGGCGGCCCCTCCCACGGTCTCGGCGTGACGCGGCAGGAGGAAGGCGAGGCGGGCCATGCCGTTGACCTGGGCGGCGTCGGCGACCCGCTCCAGCCAGGCCGCGAGCTTGCGCCAGGTGAGGTCCTGCCGTCGGCCGAGGCCATGGAGGGCGAGGGCCGCTCCGGTACCGCCGGTACCGCCGGCTGGCGCGACCCCGGTCTCGGCCACCTGCTCCTCCCGCCCCCGCCAGCCCGGCCGCGCCGCCGCCTGCGCCGCCGCCGCCCGCCAGGCCTCTCCCAGCCCGGCGGTCTCCAGGGCCGCCGGCGCTTCCCCCTCGAAGCAGCCGACGACCAGCAGGTCGCAGGCGAGCGATTCCCGCGTACCCACGGTGACCGGAACGATGTGGTTCATGTCAAGATCTCCTCAAGGGAAGGACTCCATCCCGTCCAATCGCGTGACAGGCCCCGGTTCGCACGGTGGCAGAAGGCGGATATGCTATACGTATTCAACCGTCCCTGAGGATATCTTCGCGCCGAGATGAACCCGTCGTCGCTTCTTCAGCTGTTGCCTGGACCCTTCAACTTCCTGCGCCAGGAGGAGGAAGAGGTCCGCCGTCTGCTCCCCGACCTCGACAAGGCCCTCCCCTCGCCGCGGCCGATCTTCCTGGAGGACGAGAGCGCCACCCCCGGGAAAGGCTTCCCCATCCTCCTGTCGCCGGGGATGGAAGCCCTGCGCAACAGTTTGAAGCAGTACCTCCTGGCCGAGGAGGCGGTGCAGCTCGCCATCCTCTCCCGCGAGGCGTACGACCGCAAGGCGTACTCCGGCACCTGGGACCACTACCGCGCCCTCTTCCTGCGCGCCGCGGAGAACTCGACCACCGCGAGCTACGGCCGGCAGTACCCGGCGGTCTTCTGGCTCCACCACTCGCTGGAGGTGGCGCGGCTGCTCAAGGAGACCCCGAAGCGGGTCCTCCGGCAGAACCTGGAGATCGGCCGCCGCCACGGCGACTCGATCAAGTACCGGGTGCTCGAGCGCTACCTGGACCGGGTGCTCGCCACCACCTACGACCTGGTACAGCGGCTGGCCGGCGCCACCGAGGAGGTCGAGGAGGAGCTCTTCCCCCGGCTCTTGACCCGCATGCGCGACAACGTCCTCATCTTCACCGAGGACCACATCAGCCACGATCTGGCCGAGCTGGGGAGCTACTTCAGCGGCTACCTGAAGATCGACGGCCGCAACCTGCGCCAGCGCCTGGACGAGCTCCAGCGCTGGCACGCCGAGCAGCTGGAGACCGACCGCGAGCTGCGCGCCACCGTCGTCCACCTGCTCGACGTCGATCCCCGGCCGGGCACTCCGGCGGGGCGCGACCTGCTCAATCGGATGGGCTATCTCTCCTTCCTCGCCGCCCGGCGGACCTACAACCGCGAGCGCCTCCTCCCCCCCGAGCTGGTCCAGGTCTGGGAGAGCCTGCTGGTCAAGCTCAAGGAATTCGAGCTCTTCCACGGCGTCCGCCGCGCCCTCCTGCCGGTCGAGGAGAGAGACGGCGGCCTCTTCGCCCGCGAGGGTTCGACCAGCCGCGTCGCCCTGGGCGGCACCAACCGCCGCCTCTCCGCCGCCACCCGGCCGCTCGATTTCATGCAGCCCTGGGTGGTCGACCCCCGGGTGGCGCGCTATGGCCTGATCTACGACATCAGCGAGTTCTCGCAGACCGTCTCGGTCCTCCACCGTGCCGGCAACGAAAGCCAGGACGAGGCGTTCCGCATGATGTTCCGCTTCCAGCGACGGGTGAACCGCCTCGCCCGCGCCCACCGCGCCAAGCTCGAAAAATACCTGGGCGACGGCGCCTTCTACTCCAGCCGCGAGGCGGCGAACCTGCTGATCTGCTCGGTCCATCTGCAGCGCTACTACCGGCAGGCCCTGGACGAGGGCTTCGCCTTCGACCGCGGCATGCGGATCGCCCTGAACTACGGCCACTACCGGCTGATCCCCATGGGCGGGTCGGGTCCCGAGGACGGCGAGCGCTACGAGTTCTTCGGCCACGGCCTGGTCGAGCTCTCGCGCCTGGTGTCGGGGAAGGCGACGCGGGAGATCGAAGAGGTCAAGAACCTGCTGATCAACCAGGGCTACCCCGAGCCGGCGGTGCAGCGCTTCTTCGCCCCCATCGTCCACGGCAACCTGGACCTCGTCGACAAGCGCGCGGAGGCGCGCCAGTTCCACGCCTACATCGACAGCAACGGCAACCTCGTCAACTCGGGGCTGGTGGCGACCGAGCTCTACGTGGCGCAGCTCGAAAAGGAGCTCGCCCCCGAGCGCTTCTACCGCACCGCCCTGGACGGCCGCGGCTACGTGCTGCTCGAGCTCGACGATGGCGGCGGGGGCGAGCGCCTGCAGGTGGGGATCCGGAAACTCGGCATGGCCCACTTGAAGGGACTGGAGAAGCTCGCCGTCTACGAGATCATCGACGGGGCCTATATGGACGCCGAGGGGCCGTCTCCCGTCGAGCGGATCGAGGGCATCGAGGGGCGGGTGAACGGCGGCCTGGTCGGCGCCATCGAGCGCGAATTCTCGCGCGCCCGGGCAGGCGCGGCACCGGCCTGATATCCTCCCGGCATGCCGGAGACGCCGGGAACGCCCGAGATCACCGAAGCGCTGTGGGAGACCGCGCTGCCCGGCCTGCCGCCGCCGCGGCGCGGCAAGGTGCGGGACGTCTACGACCTCGGCGAGACCCTGCTGATCGTGGCGACCGACCGCCTGTCGGCCTACGACCACGTGCTCCGTCCCGGCATTCCGGGCAAGGGCAAGATCCTCACCCAGCTGTCGAACTTCTGGTTCGCCCGGCTCGGCGCCCTCCTCCCCCATCATCTCCTGGCGACCGACCCTGCCGACTTCCCGGCAGCCCTCGCCCCGCATCGCGACCTCCTGGCCGGCCGGGCGGTTCTGGTGCGCAAGGCGGAGGTCGTGCCCTTCGAGTGCGTCGCCCGCGGCTATCTCGCCGGCAGCGGCTTCCGTGAGTACCAGGCGGACGGCCGGATCTGCGGCATCCCCCTCCCTCCCGGCCTCGACCGGGCGAGCCGTCTGCCGGCGCCGATCTTCACCCCGGCGACCAAGGCGACCGAGGGGCATGATGAGAACGTCGACTTCGCGGTGCTCGAGCGGGGCGAGCGCGGGGTGGGGCCGGACCTCGCCGCGCGCCTCCGCGACCTCACCCTCGCCCTCTACGCGGCGGGGGCTTCCCACGCCGCCCAGCGCGACCTGATCCTCGCCGACACCAAGTTCGAGTTCGGCCAGATCGACGGCGAGCTCCTCCTGGTCGACGAGGTCCTCACTCCCGATTCCTCGCGCTACTGGGACGTCGCCCACTGGCAGCCGGGCACCGAGCCGGTCTCCTTCGACAAGCAGTACGTGAGGAACTGGCTCGACGCCTCCGGCTGGGACCATCAGAGCCCGCCGCCGCCGCTGCCGGCGGATGTGGTCCAGGGGACGTTCGAGCGATACCGGGAGGCCTTCGTACGGTTGACCGGCCGTGAGCCGGAGCTGTAGGCCCGGGCGGACGGTTCCCCTATCCGGGCTCCCGGTTCCCCGATTCCGCGCCCGGATAGGCGATCGGGCGGCAGAATAGACTATCGGACGGACGGATAGTCTATCTTTTGCCAGAACCCCTCTATCCTGGCGCGTAGCTCCCTATGTCGGGCCCCAAGCTCTCTATCCTGGCGCCGGATAGACTATCGGGGGCCATAGTTCCCTATCTTTTCCGTAAGGCTCTCTATCCGGGCGCGTAGCTGCCTATCCTGGGGTGAGGGCGCCCTAATGAGGCGCGGAGAGTCGAGATCCAGTGCCGGGACGGGTTCCTGCCCTTGCACCAGCGTTATGATCTGCCTCCATGCCCGAGCGCTACGCCGCCTTCGTGAGCTACGCCCACCGCTATGGACGGCGAGGTACCGGCAGACGTTCGCACGGCTGACCAGGCGGGAGCCAGAGTTGTAGGGGCATGTTACTCTTGCATCATGAAACTCGACGAGCAGCACCCGCGGCGCCAGAGACCGATAACAAACCTCGTGCTCCCCGCCAGTTAGGATCTCGGCAAAATCGATGAATCTGGGGATCCGCCCCGCCCCGAAGGGGCGCAGGTTGGTAGCCTGGGGTGAAAACCCCAGGAAGGTTGCAGAAGAAAGAATTCCAGCCCCGAAGGGGCGAAGGTCAGCCCAGGCCATACCGCCGCCCCTTCGGGGCTTTTATTTCCTTGGGGTTACTCCAACCTGGGGCTTTCGCCCCAGGCTACCCACCTAAGCCCCTTCGGGGCAGGCGATTTGAGATACCGGATGCTCCGGAGCCGCGCCGCGTGGGCCGCCCTGGGCGCCTTTGCGGCGGCCCTCGCCTTCTCGTTCGTCGTCGCGGACGCGACCCACCCCGCGGCGATCTTCCCCAAGTACCTCCAGGCCGCCAGCGCCCCGCCCGCCGAGCAGGCCGAGCGGCTCCTCGACTACAGCCCGCTCTACCTGGGCCTCACCCGGCTCCTTGCCCCCGCCGGATATCGCGCGATCCTCGCCTTTCAGTGTTTGCTCCACGGGGTGACCGCCGCGGCCGTCGCCCTCTCGGTCGCGCTCCTGGTCGGGAGCGGCTGGGGGCTCGCCGCCGGCCTGGGAGTCGCCGCCTACCGGCCGTTCCTCGTCTACTGCGGGATCCTTGAGCCGGAGGGGCTGGTGCTGGCGGCGCTCGCGCTGGCCGTGCTCCTGGGCCTCGTCGTTAGGGCGGCAGTCTTGGGCGGGGTCGCCCCCCTCCTAACCTCCCCCCTGCCCCAACCCACCCCCTCCCAGGGGGGAGGGACCCACCTCCCGGCACCCTCGGAGGCGAAGTTCTCGCCTATGCGCCTGGCATCTCTCCTCTCTGCGGCGGGAGCTGCGGCCTGCCTGGCCCTGGCGGGCCTCGCCCGGCCCCAGCACCTGCTGCTGGTGCCGGTCTGGGCGGTCTGGATGACGGTGGGCCGGGATCTACCGCTGCGCTCCCGCGCTCGCCTCGCCGGCATTACCTTTCTCGTTCCGGCGCTCCTCGTCGTCCCGCTGCTCGTCTCGCGCGCCCAGGCGACCGGGGCGCCGACGATCATGAACCCCGGGGCGGTCTTCTACGAGGGGAACGGCCCGGGGGCGACCGGGCTCACCCGCTTCGCGCCGCAGGCGGTGGTCGCCCTGGAGCGCGCCCATGGCGAGGCCGCCGACTACGCCCATGTCGCCTACCGGCGGATCGCGGCAGTAGCCCTGGATCGGCCGGTCTCCCCCTCGGCCTCGAACCGCTATTGGACGGGTCTCGCCTTCGAGTCTCTCTCCGTCTGGCCCGGCCGGTCGCTCGCCCGGTTCCTGCGCAAGGCGACCCTCGCGCTCTCCCCCTACGAAGGACAGGACCTCTCGATCGCCGAGCAGCTCGACCGCCGCCTCCGGCCCCGGCTTCCCTGGGGCTTCTTCCTCCCCCTGGTCGCCCTTCCCTGGGTCTTCCTAGCGAACCGCGAACGCCGCCGCGAGCTTTCCGGTCCCCTGGCGATCGCCGCCCTCGCCTTCGCCGTCCAGGTCGGCCTCTACGCCTCGGCCCGCCAGAGGCTGCCGCTCGCCTTAGCCCTCTGGATCGCCGGTCCGGTCCTCGCCGCCGATCTCGTCCGCGGCCGCCTGCACGCCGCCGTCCGCCCCGCGCTCGCCCTGCTCGTAGGGATCGCCGTGGCTCTCGGGCTCGCCGCGGCCAGCGCCCGCTATGCCCTTCTCGACCAGCTCGGCTGGGATGGTGTGTTCGGCCCCGAGCCTCCCTCGCTGGGCAGCCGGCTGGCGGCAATCGAACAGGGGCGAGCTTTCCGCCCAGAGCTTTCGCGAGGTGCCAGGCGATTCGCCGCCGGCGTTGCCCTCGCCGAGTCGGGACACCCGGCCGACTCGCTCCGAGCCCTGGCGCCCCTCGTCGGGGCCGGCAGCGATTTCACCGTCGACGACAAGGAGATCGGGGTGCCGGAGTACTGGGCGGCCCGCGACCTCCTGGCCCTGGGAGACCGCGTCCGCGCTACCCGGGCGGCGGAGGCGGCCCGGGCCACCCGTCCAAACGACCCGCGCGTCGCCGCCCTCGCCCTCCGGCTCGCCCGTCCAAGAGGCGCTCCGGAACCCGCCGCCTGGCGCCCGCCCGGCACCGACCCGGTGAGCGCCATCCTCGCCCGGGTCCAGGCGGCGGCCATGGATGGCGACCGGATCGCCGCGGCGGCGCTCTTACGGCCGCTCGCCGCGAGCTTCCCGGAGCTCCACCCCTAGAACTTCGGCACCGCCCCCAACAGATACTTGATGTTGTCGTCGTTCCAGCGAATACCGCCGCCGATGAACAGGGAATTGTGTTCGAGCGGGTCGTCGTAGCCGCCGATCAGATAAAGGTTGGGGGTGAACTGCCAGCGCGTCGAGAGCCGCAGGTGCGGCCGCAGCTTGTCCGGCCGGTTGAAGTCGAAGGCGTCGAACTTGAACTGCAGGTTGGTCCGCCGCCAAGGGTACTCGGCCTCGACGCCGCCGGCGCCCTCGATGAAGCCCGCCCAGAGCCGCAGGTCGTTCGGCGCGTGGTAGCCGAAGAGCGCGGTCAGCACCTTGCTGTTCTCGGTCTGGACGTTGTTGATCGTCTCCACCTGCTTGCTGCCGTCGGGGAGCGTGGTCGTGATCACCTGGGTCTTGGTCGTCACGTTGCCGGAGGGCGTGGTGCTCAACCCCGCCCGGTAGAGCCGCGGTCCGTTCCGCGGATCGATGTCGAGAATGAAGTTGCTCTGCGAGTCCTTCTTCAGGGCGTAGGCATTCAGGTCGAGGTCGAAGCGGAACTTCTGGAGCGCCCCGATCGTCGAGCTCACCGAGTCGACGCCCCCCTTGATGCTGTCGAGCGTCGAGACCACCTTGTGGTAGGCCTCCTCGTCGTTGACCAGCTTGCCCACCGTCCCCTCGCCCGAGGCGATCTTGCCGGAGATCTTGTTGAGGTTGTCGACCGAGGTCTGGAGATTCGAGGTGAGCTCGTGGATGTTTTTCAAGCTCCCCTTGACGTCGCCCCGGTTCTCCTCGACCAGCTGGGAGATCTGGCCGACCGTGTGCTCCATCTCACTCGCCAGGCGAGGCAGCTCGCGGGCCAGGATCGCCGAGACCTGGTTGAAGTTCCCCACCGTCGCGGCGACGTTCATCCGGTTCTCGATCACCAGGGCGCGGATCTCGTCCGAGGTCGATTCCAGACTGTTGAGCAGACGCTGGATGGCGCCGCCCCCGGGGCCGCTGTTCAGCTGGCCGGTGATCTCCTGGATCGAATCGCCGATCTTGTCGATCTTGGCGATCGCCTGGTCGAAGGAGACCGGCGCCTCGCCGGCCAGGATGGTGCCCTTGGGGAGCGGCGGCGCGCCCGGCGGGCCGGGGACCAGCTCGACGTACTTGTCGCCCAGGAGCCCCATGTTGGAGATCCGCGCCCGGGTGCCCAGGGTCAGCGGGATGGGGCGCTCGAGGAGCATGCTCACCCGTGCCTTCTCGCCGGACAGGCCGATCCCGTCCACCTTGCCGATCTTGACCCCCGCCACCCGCACCGCGGCCTTGTCGTCGAGACCGGCCACGGTGTCGAAGATCGCGTCGATCCGCTCCCCCTTCTGATGGAAGGGGTTGATGTCCTCGATTTTCCAGATCAGGACCGCCAGGATGACCAGGCAGATGGTGCCGAAGATCCCGACCTTGATCGCTTGTGACATGTCCGCTCCTATCGGTTCACTGCTGTCCGCTTACCGGCACCCTCGGTGTCTCCGGCGTCCTCGTCGGTGATCGGGCCGTGCGCCCGGCCGTGGAGGAACTGCTGCACCCGCGGATCGGCGAGGTGCCGGAACTCCTCGGGCGGCGCGTCGGCGATGATCTTTCCCTGGTAGAGCATGGCGATCCGGTCGCCGGTCGTGTAGGCGCTCTCCATGTCGTGGGTGATGGTGACCGTCGTCGTCTTCAACTGGTCGTTGATCTCCTTGATCACCTCGTTGATCTGGGCCGTGGTGATGGGATCGAGACCGGTCGTCGGCTCGTCGAAGAGGAGGATCTCCGGCTGCTGGGCGATGGCGCGCGCGAAGCCGACCCGGCGCCGCATGCCGCCCGAGAGCTGCGAGGGGACGCGGTCCGCCACCCCTTCGAGGTGCACCATGGCCAGGCACTCCTCCACCCGTTCCTTGATCTCGGCCGGGCTCTTCTTGCTCAGCCGCTTCAAGGGGAAGGCGACGTTTTCCCCCACCGTCATCGAGTCGAAGAGCGCGCCCTCCTGGAAGGCCATGCCGAAGCGGCGGCGGAACTCGGTGATCTCCCGGTTACCCAGGGTCTCGATCGCGACCCCGTCGACGAGGACGGTCCCGGCGTCGGGTTTCAAGAGCCCGATGACGTGCTTCAGCAGCACGCTCTTGCCCGTCCCCGAGCCGCCGATGATGACCATCGACTCGCCCTCCTGGATGTCCAGGTCCAGGCCGTCCAGCACCACCTTGGGGCCAAACGACTTGTGGAGGCCGCGCAGGCTGATCTTCGCCTGAGGGGACGCCGACGCGGCGGGGCGGGGGTCGGGCATGGCGGTCTAGAAGAGCAGGCGCGAGAGGAAGAAGTCGGCGATGATGATGGCGATCGAGGCGAGCACCACGGCGCTGGTCGTCGCCTTGCCCACCCCCTCGGCGCCGCCGGTGGTGTAGAAGCCCTGCTGGCAGCCGACGGCCGAGAAGAGGAAGCCGAAGACCGCCGCCTTGATGAGGCCGGCGGTGACGTCCGAGACGTCCATGAACTGGTAGGTGATCGACATGTAGGAGACCGGGTTCGCCCCCATCAGCACCACCGACACCAGGTAGCCGCCGAAGATGCCCACCCCGTCGGCCATGATGACGAGGAGCGGCATCATGAGCGTCGACGCCCACACCCGCGGCACCACCAGGTAGTGGACGGGATCGGTCGCCATCACCTCCAGGGCGTCGATCTGCTCGGTCACCCGCATGGTGCCGAGCTCCGCCCCCATGGCCGAGCCGGCGCGGCCGGCGACGATCAGGCCGGTGAGCACCGAGGAGAGCTCGCGCACCATCGAGAGGGCGACCAGCGAGCCGACGTAGTTCTCGGCGCTGAAGCGGCGCAGGGTGGTGAAGGTCTCCAGCGACATCACCATGCCGGTGAACATGGCGGTCAGGAAGACCACCGGAATGGAGTCGAAGCCTACCCGCACCATCTGGCGCAGCAGCTCCCGGAAGTCGTAGGGCGGCCGCGGGGTCCAGGCGAAGAGCCGCCCGAGGAGCTGGAAGAAGCGGCCCATCTCGACGAGGAAATTCTCCACCGGCCGCGGCAGGAGGCGGCGCGGCGCCCGGGCTCTCTTGGCCTGGGGCGGAAGGGTTCCGACGTCGGGGTTCGGTATCGAGCTCACGGTCTGGGGTTTCTGGGTTTCGAGTGGCTTGCCTGGACAGTGCAGGGATGAAGCTTCTCCCTTTTATATCATGCCCTAGCGCGAAAAGCGGGTCGCCATCTCCTCCACCCGCCCGCCGCGCAGGTAGCGGCGGGGCAGACGCAGGCCGAGATGGCAGAGGATCTCCCAGGAGATCGTCCCGGCCAGGCGGGCGAGCTCGACGGCGGGGATCTCGTGCCCGCCCTGGCGGCCGAGGAGGACCACCTCCTCCCCCACCTCGCCGCCGGTCTCGGTGATGTCCAAGAGGGTCATGTCCATGGTCACCGATCCGGCGACCGGCACCCGGTGGCCGCGCAGGAGCGCCTCGGCCTTGCCCGTCAGGCGCCAGGCGTAGCCGTCGGCGTAGCCCACCGGCACCACGGCGATCCGGCTGCGCCGCCGGGTCACCGTGCGGCCGCCGTAGGAGAGCGGGGTACCGGCCGGCACCTCCCGCACCTGGACGATCCGCGCCAGGACCGACATCACGGGGACGAGCCCCTCGGTGCTCTCCGGGGTCTCCGGGGTCTCCGGGGGTCCCACCGGGTCGATGCCGTAGAGGGCGATCCCCAGGCGGGCGAGGGTCAAGCGGCTCCCCGGGTGATGGAGGGTGGCGGCGCTGTTCGCCATGTGGATCTCGATCCCCTGCCGCTCCGTCTCGCTGAGCAGGCCGAGGACGTCCCGGAAGCGGTCCTCCTGGGCCGGGTTGCGCGGGCTTTCCAGGTCGTCCGCCTCGGCGAAGTGGGAGAGCAGGCCGGCCAGGCGCAGGCGCGGGTGGGTGCGGAGCACCGCCAGGGCCTCCGGCACCTCCTCGATCGCCACCCCCAGGCGGCTCATCCCGGTGTCCACCTTGAGATGGAGCGGCTGCGGCTCGCCCGGTGGGGCGGTCCATTCGCGCCAGAGGGCGAGCTCGGACAGCGAGGAGACCGTGGGGGTCAACCGGTAGTGCCGGTAGAGGCTCATCTTGGCCGGTCGCGCCGTGCCGAGGACCAGGATGGGGCGCTCGATGCCCGCCCGGCGCAGCTCGGCGCCCTCTTCGAGCAGGGCGACGCCCAGCCAGTCGACCCCCGCCGCCTCCAGGGCATGGGAGACCCCCACCGCGCCGTGCCCGTAGCCGTCGGCCTTGACCACGGCGAGGATGCGGGTGCCCGGGGCGCGCCGGCGAATGACCGCGAGGTTCCCGGTCAGGGCGTCGAGGTCGACGTCCACCCAGGCCGGCCGCAGGGCGGCCTCCAGGTCAAAGACCGCCGCCGGAGTTTCCCGCGGAAGGGTCGGGAGCTCAGAAGGGGGGCTCAGAGGAGGGTCCTTGGGGAGGGGCATGCCGGTCCAGGTTCCTGAAGGTCGTGGTTTCACCGATGAAGACCAGCTCGATGACCCCGGTCTCGCCATTCCGGTGCTTGGCGATGATCAGCTCGGCCCGATTCTTGTTCTCCTCCTGGTCGGGGTTGTACACCTCGTCCCGATAGATGAAGGCGACCATATCTGCGTCTTGTTCAATTGAACCGCTCTCACGTAAATCAGCAAGTTGTGGTCGATGGTCGCTCCCCCGCCGTTCCGGCTGGCGGGAGAGCTGGGAGAGGGCGATGACCGGGACCTCCAGCTCCTTGGCGAGCTGCTTCAGTCCCCGGCTGATCGCGGCGATCTCCAGGTTGCGGTTTTCGTACTTGCCGCCCGCCTGCATGAGCTGGAGGTAGTCGAGGATGACCAGGGCGAGGCCGCGCTCGGCCTTGAGGCGCCGGGACTTGGAGGCGACCTCCAGGAGCGTCGGGTTCGGCGAGTCGTCGATGAAGAGCGGGGCGTCCGAGGTGTGGCGGACGGTCTGGACGATGCTGCTCCACTGCTTCTGCGACAGCGCTCCGGCCCGCAGGCGGCTGAAGGCGACCCCGGCCTCCGAGCAGAGGACGCGCAGCGACAGCTCCTGCTGGCTCATCTCCAGGGAGAAGACCCCCACCGCGCGCTTCTCGCGGATCGACACGTGTTGGGCGATGTTCAGGGCCAGGCTGGTCTTCCCCATGCCCGGCCGGCCGGCGACGATGATGAGGTTGCCGCGGTTCAGGCCGTGGGTGATGCGGTCCAGGTCGATGAAGCCGGAGGGTACCCCGGTCAGGGTCGCTCCGGGGCGCTCCTCCAGCTCCTCCAGGGTGGCGTGGAGGACCTCCGAGAGCTGGGTGAAGCCGCGCTGGACCGCCTCCTCCCCCAGCCCCAGGACCTCCCGCTCGGCATGGGCCAAGGCGGCCTGCGCAGTCAGCCCGCCGTCCAGGCAGTCGCGGATGATCCGGTTCGAGGCCTCGATCAGCCGCCGGCGGACCGAGCGCTCCTTGACGATCTCGACATAGGCGTCGACCCGGCCTAAGTCCGGGAGGTCGAGGTCGAGGCTCGCCAGGTAGGCGATGCCGCCGGTCGCCTCGAACTTCCCCTGCTGCTCCAGCTTGGCCTGGAGGGTGCGCAGGTCGATCGTCACCCGCTCTTCCTGGAGCTGGACCATGGCCGCGAAGAGGGTATGGTGGCGCTCCAGGTAGAAATCTTCCGGCCGCAGCCGGCCGGTGATCGTCGGCAGCACCTCGGGGTCGAGCAGGACCGCCCCGAGGACGGCACGTTCCGACTCCTCGCTGTGCGGGAGGCTCTTCTGCTGTGGGAGGGTGTCGAGCATGCGGCGGCGCGGGAACCCGCCCCTTCATTCTCCCCCATGGGAGGGGAGGGGGGCAAGCGGAAGGTCGATCCTGCAGGTCCATCGACCGGTTGACAACCGTGCGTTTTCGGGAGAAGATCGGTTTGCGATGCAGACCGGTCTTCGAAAGGAGTCACCGATGCAGACCCAGGACCTCGAACGCATCCGCTTCGTCACCCGGTACTACCGGGATCTTCGGGGGCTTCATCTGGTGTCGTCCGGCTTGCTCTTCCTCTCCATAGGGCTTGCCAGGACCCGGTCTGGAACCGTCATGCTCCTCCTCAACCTCGCTCTGTGCGCCGGCTCGATCGGACTGAACTTCTTCGCGAAGTCGTATTACCGCAGGACCTTCGGCGAAGTCGAGCGGCGCCGGTGGAGCAGGACCCAGGTGAATCTGGCGGTGATCCTCGGCGCCGTTGTCGTCCTCGGGTCGTTTCTCGTCCAACGAAAGGTGTCCGAGGGGCGGTTCTACTATGCGCTCTTCGGCGCGATGTTTCTCGGCGCCTGGATCTGGAGACAATGTCGCTTGTCCCAGTCCTACTACCTGGGGCTCGGAGTTTTGCTGCTGGCCCTGGCGGTGCCCGGTCCTTCCGCTGTCTTCCTCCCGGCACTGGCCGCCACGGGTGCCCTTATCGTCTGCGGCACGGTCCTGATCCTCGCCGGCCTGCTCGATCACCGGCAGCTCGTCCGCACCCTCGGGCCGTCGGCCGCCACATCTCAGGACGAGCAGGAAGACGCAGAGCCCCTGGAGGCAAAGCGATGACGCCCACCCCCTTCGAGCAGCTGGCGCACCTCGACCGGCTGATCCACGAGCCGACGCGCCTGGCGATCCTGACCGCACTCTCGGCCTGTGAGCGGGCCGACTTCCTCTTCCTGCAGCGGATCACCGGCCTGACCAAGGGCAACCTCTCCTCCCATCTCATGAAGCTCGAAGAGGCCGGGCTGATCGAGATCGAAAAACGCTTCGTGGACAAGAAGACGCAGACCTTCGCCAGTCTGACCGGCCCCGGCCGGGAGGCGATCGAGAGCTACTGGAAAGAGATGGACGCGCTGCGCAAGAGCGCCGCCCGCTGGCGGCCGGCGACCGGTGGGCTGGCGCCGGTGACCGGGTAGGGAACAAGGCCGGATCGCGGCTCCGGGAGCGCCGCAAACCCCTCCCCGCAGGTCCAAAAACCCTGAAAAGTCCTCTGGAACCTCTGGAAAGTCCTGGGAAACCCCTGAAAAGTCCTGGGGAATCCGTGGAAAGTCTTCCCCAACCTCTCCGGGTCGACTTTTCATCCCTCCGGATCGACTTTTGACCCGTCCGGGTCGACTTCTCATGTGTCCGGGTCGACTTTCCATCCGTGGAAAGTAACTTTCGATGTGTCCGGGAAGACTTTTCATGCGTGGTATTTTACTTTTCACGCGTGCAGCTCGACTTTTCGGGCGTGGAAAGTTACTTTCCACGCGTCGGGGAAGACTTTCCACGGTTTTTGAAGCTCCCGGAGAGCTTCTGGACGTTCCCGGAGAGGTTCCGGAAGTAGCCGGAGGACGTCGGGACGCATCCGGAGGGTGTCTGGAAGCGCCCGGAGACCGTCTGGAACCTCCTGGAGGCGCTCCGGAACCTCCCGGAGAGGTCCGGGAAGACTTTCCAGCGGTCCTGGAAGCTCCCGGAGAGGTCCCAGAGAACTTTCCAGACGTTCCGGTAGCTCCCGAAGGTGCCGCGGCTCCTACTCCACCTTCTCGACCGTCACCGTCACCTTCGCCCCCTCCACCTGGACCACCAGGTAGTGGTGGTAGCCGCCGGTCGCCGGCGTCGCCTTGCCGGTCAGCGGGGCGCCCGCTCCTCCCGTGATCACGTAGTAGGGCTTCTTGCCCGCCGGGTCCTGGCGGGTGAAGGGGCCGGTGCTCCAGGGGTTCTTCTTGTCGTGGAAGTAGAAGAGATGCTGGTGGGCGGCGAAGACGAAGGAGACGTTGGGGTACTTCGCGTCTTCCAGCAGATCCTTCAAGGGGTCGCGGCTCGACTTGTCCAACTGGTTCTTCACGTTGACCGGGCTGGCCTCGACCGGCCGGTGCATGACGACGAAGACGTGGGCGACGCTCTTGTCCTCCGCGAGGCCGGCGAGGGTCGCCTGGAGGCCGGCCAGCTGGTCGGGGCTGATGTAGCCGTTGTACTTGCACTGGTCGAGCTTCGTCCCCTTCTCCACCGTGTCGTCCGTATTGACCGAGACGAAGGCCGAGTTGCCGTAGCGGAAGACGCCGAAGGGCTCGCCCATGAAGCTCTTCCAGTAGTGCAGCAGGTTGCCCGAGGGGTCGGGCGCGTCGATCGCCTTCGGGCAGTGCTTGGGCTCGGCTTTCAAGTTGAGCTCGTGGTTGCCGGGGGCGGAGAAGACCGGCACCCCGGCACCCTTGACGACGCCCAAGAACTCCGCGTACTGCTTCTGCATCTTCGCCTCGTCGTCGGGCTTCTTGCCGGAGATGGTGTCGCCGGCCCAGAGGGCGAAGGCGGGGGCGGTGCCGCCGCCGCTCATCCCTTTTATCTTCTGCACGATCGTGGTGAGCGTCGGCGGCAGCGGGTCGTTGTGGTTGGCCGGGCGGTCGTCCCCGGCGACCACGAAGACGAACGAGGTCGCGCCGGGCGACGGGTCCAGGCTCCCGGTGCCGGGGAGCGGCGCGAGCGGCGGGAAGACGGGAGCCGCGGCGGCGAGATCCGCGGCCTGGACCAGCAGGGAGAGGCAGACGAGGACGACCGCACGTCGCATCGAGAGCATTCGAGCACCTCCTGAGGAAGTCTAAAGCATACTCCCCCATCCGCCGGTCCGCGGATGGCGCCGCACCTACCGGGTGCGGATCGCGGTCCAGGCCGCCTTCGCCGGAGCCGCGGCCGCTCCTGATAGAACCATGGCGTCTGGAGACACCACCATGAGAAATCCCCTCCCCTCTCCCGATCGGTTCGTCGTGGACGAACAGGGAAACAAGGAAGCCGTCATCATCCCTCTCGACCGGTACAAACAGCTCCTGGAAGACCTCCACGACCTGGCCGTGGTCGCCGAGCGACGCTCCGAAGAGCCGTGTGAAAAAATCGATCTCCTACCTCACGGGCCTTCGTAGAGACGTCCCCAGCCGCCGTCCGGGATCTCTCCGGAACCACCTGCGTCGGGGCGTCTCCGCAGGCCGGGGACACTGAGAGCTCGGCAGCGTTGGAGACGCCCCGACGGTGCGGTAACGGCAAGGATTTCGATAGCGCCTGGGGCGTCTCTACCCGGAATCTCCACCTGCGACCCGATTTTTTCACCGCCCTTCAGCCCTCCTCCCCCTCCTGCATCGCCGCCAAGAGGAGGGCGTCCACCTCGGCGTCCGACAGGCGGTCGAGATCCGTGGCGGGGGCCCCGCCGTCGAGCGCGGCGGACCATTCCAGGTCGTCGGGGAGGGCGGCCTCCTGCTGCAGCCGCTCGACCTCCGCCGCGAGCGCCGCCACCGTGGAGGCCTCGAAAAGGGTGCGCATCGGCACCTCGACCTGGTGGTCGCGGCGCAGCCGGGAGAGCACGCGGGTGGCGAGGAGCGAGTGGCCGCCGAGGGCGAAGAAGTCGTCCTCCGCTCCCACCCGGTCGAGCCCGAGGAGCTCGGCCCAGATTGCCGCCACCCCCTCCTCGATAGGCGTGCGCGGCGCCACGTAGCTCTCGACCGGCGCCAGTCGCTCCCGCGCCGGGTCGGGGAGGGCGGTGCGGTCGACCTTGCCGTTGGCGTTGACCGGCAGGTACGGGAGACGCACGAAGGCGGTGGGAATGGCCGGCTCGGGGAGGAGCGGCTTGAGGAAGGCCCGCAGGCCGGCGAGGAGTTGGAGGTCCCCCTCCTGCCGCGCCACCACGTAGCCGACCAGCCGCCGCTCGCCGCCGTCCTCGTCGCGCAGGACGGCCGCGGCGTCGACCACCCCGGGGTGGCGGCGCAGGGCCGCCTCAACCTCCCCCAGCTCGATGCGGAAGCCGCGCACCTTGACCTGCCCGTCCAGCCGGCCGAGGAAGTCGAGGGCGCCGCCTTGGAGGGTGCGCACCCGGTCGCCGGTGCGATAGAGGCGGCACCCGGGCCGGAGGGCCAAGGGGTCGGGGACGAAGCGCTCGGCGGTCTGCTCCGGCCGCCCGAGGTAGCCGCGGGCGAGCCCGTCGCCCCCCAGGCAGAGCTCGCCGGGGACGCCGACCGGCTGCGGCCGGAAGTCGCGGCCCAAAACGTGGGCCGTGGTGTTGCCGATCGGCCGGCCGATGGGGAGGCTCGCCGCCCCGGGCGCCACCGCCGGGAGGGGGTGAGAGGTGGCGAAGGTGGTGCTCTCGGTGGGACCGTAGACGTGGCACAGCCGTTTCGGTCCCCCGGCGGCGAGGAGAGCGGCGATCCGCGCCGGGTCGGCCGCCTCGCCGCCGAAGAGCAGAGTGGCGAGGGGGGCGAAGGTGGCCGGCTCCTCCCGCGCCACCTGGTGCACCAGGGCGGTGGTAAGAAAGAGGACGTCGACCCGGCCGGCGCGCAGGGCGGCGGCGAGGCCGCCCGGGGTCAGCGCCTCGTCGCGGGTCAGACCGGCCACGGTCGCCCCGGCGAGGAGCGTCCCCCAGAGCTCGAAGGTCGCGGCGTCGAAGGCGATGTTCGAGGCGTACCCCACCCGGCAGCCGGGACCGAGATCGACGAAGCCGGCACGGATCGCCAGGCGGAGCACCGCGGCATGGGAGACCGCCACCCCCTTCGGCGTACCCGTCGAGCCGGAGGTGTAGACGACATAGCAGAGCGCCTCCCCTCCCCCGCTCGCCGCGGCCGGGAGGGGGGCGGCCGAGCGGTGGGCAACCGCCGCCGGGACCCCGGCGGGAGCGCCGTCGAGGCAGAGGACCCGCGCTCCGGCGCCCGCCACCTCCGATACCAGCGCCGGAGCGAGGCCGGCCGAGGTGAGGAGCAAGGGGGACTCCCCGGCAGAGGATTCGGCAACGCCGGCGATATCGGCGAGCAGCAGGCGCTGCCGCTCGGCCGGATGGGCAGGGTCCAGGGGGACGTAGAAGCCGCCCGCCTGGAGCACCGCCAAGGCGGCGACGACCATCTCGACCGAACGCTCGAGGTAGAGGACGACCGGCACTTCCGGCCCGACGCCCAGCGCCGCGAGGTGCCGGGCGAGCCGTTGCGCCCGGCGCTCCAGGGTGCCGGAGGAGAGGTGGCGCTCGCCGAAGACGAGGGCGGTGCGGTCGGGCGCCGCGGCCGCCACCGCGGCGAAGAGCCCGTGGACCGCGCCGTCCCGCGGGAAGGGGGCGGCGGTGTCGTTCCACTCTTGGGTGACCTGGTGCCGCTCCGCCGCGGCGAGGAGCGGGAGCTCCGAGAGGCGCCGCTCCGGATCGGCCATCGCCCCGGCGAGGAGGGTCAGGTACTGCTCGACGCTCCGGGTCGCCGTCGCGCGGTCGAAGAGATCGGCGCTGTACTCCCAGAGGACATAGAGGTCGTCGTCGGACGTGCTCGTCCCCCGCCCCACCCGCTGCTCGGCGGCGGGCACGGCCACGACGTTCAGGTCCGCTTTCGCCGAACCGTTGGGGCGGGCCGCCAGCCGGCCGGTCAGGCCGCCGAAGGAGAGCTCCGGCATCGGCGAGTCGTGGAAGCTGAAGAGCGCCTGGAAGAGCGGGTTGGTGGCCAGACGCCGCTCGGGCCGCAGGGTCTCGACCAGCTTCTCGAACGGCAGGTCCTGGTACGCCTGGGCGCCGAGCACGGATTCGCGCACCCGGCCGAGGAGAGCTGCGAAACCGGGATCGCCTGCGAGGTCGGCGCGGAGGACCAGGGTGTTGACCACCATGCCGAGCATTCCCTCGACCTCGCGCAGGCGGCGGTTGGCCACCCCGCTCCCCACCGCCAGGTCGGCCTGCCCGGAGAGCCGGGAGAGGAGGGCCGCGAAGCCGGCGAACATGGTCATGAAGAGGGTGGCCCCGGCCTCCCGGGAGCGCTCGCGCAGGGAGCGGTAGAGGGCCGGCGGCACGGTGCAGCGGACCGCCCCGCCGCGGAAGGTCTGGACGGCGGGCCGTGGGCGGTCGGTGGGCAGGGCGAGGAGCGGCGGGCAGCCGGCCAGCCGCTCCCGCCACCAGGCGAGCTGCCGCTCCAGCGCCTCGCCCTGGAGGTAGCCGCGCTGCCAGAGGGCGAAATCGGCGTACTGAAGCGAGGGCGCGGGCAGGGGCGACGGCCGGCCGGCCGCGAAGGCCGCGTAGAGCGCCGCGATCTCCCCGGTGAGCACGGCGAGCGACCAGCCGTCGTGGACCAGGTGGTGCTCGATCTGGAGCAGGAGGTGCTCCTCGGGTCCCAGCCGGAAGAGGTGCCAGCGGATCAGTGGCAGGCGGTCGAGGTCGAAGGGCCGCCGGATTTCCCCCTCGATCCGCGTCTGGACGGCCTGCTCCCGCTCCGGCCGGGGGAGAAACGAGAGGTCCTCGACCGGCAGCCGCACCTCCCAGGCGGGCTCGATCACCTGGACCGGCCCGCCGTCGACCTCCGGGAAGCGGGTACGCAGGATCTCGTGCCGCCGCACCACCTCGCAGAGGGCGCGTTCCAGGGCCGG
Source organism: Thermoanaerobaculia bacterium (assembly GCA_035644215.1). Classification (GTDB taxonomy): domain Bacteria; phylum Acidobacteriota; class Thermoanaerobaculia; order Multivoradales; family UBA5704; genus DASQPA01. The sequence continues at coordinate 12,254 of DASQPA010000442.1, read as the reverse complement.
GGCGTCGAGCGCTCCCTGCAAACGGATCTCGGCCTGGAAGTTGTAGGCCACGCTGCCCGGGGCCAGGCGGGCGAGGAACCAGACCCGCTCCTGGGGGAAGGAGAGCGGCAGGAGCGCCGGCCGCGGCCCGGGGACGAGCGGGGGCAGCGGCGTCGCCTCCGGCTCTCCCTGGAGATCCTGGACCCGGGCCAGCTCCTCGACCGTGGGATGGGCGAAGAGGTAGCCGAGCGGCAGCTCGATCCCCAGCTCCTGGCGCGCCCGGGCGGCGAGCTGCGCGGCGAGGAGCGAGTGGCCACCCAGGGCGAAGAAGCTGTCGCGCACCCCCACCCAGTGGAGGCCGAGGAGCTGGCGGAAGAGGGCGGCCAGGGCCGCCTCGACCGGACCCTGGGGCGCCCGGGAGCCCTCCTCGCTTATTCCGCTCTGGAGCACCGGGGCCGGCAGGGCGTTGCGGTCGAGCTTGCCGTGGACCGTTTGGGGGAGGGCGTCGAGGAGCACGAAGGCCCCTGGGATCAGGGCCTCGGGGAGCCGGGCGGCAAGGTGCTCGCGGAGCCGGGCGGCCACCGGGTGGGCGCCGGGGCGGGGGACCACGTAGGCGGCGAGCCGCCGGTCACCCGGCCGGTCCTCGCGCGCCACCACCGCCGCCTCGGCCACCTCGGGATGGGTGCGGAGGGCCGCCTCGATCTCCCCCGGCTCGATGCGCACGCCGCGGATCTTCACCTGGAGGTCGACCCGGCCGGCGAAGGCGAGGTCGCCGTCCGGCAGCTGCCGGCCCAGATCGCCCGTGCGATAGAGCCGGTCGCCCGGGGGAATCTCATCCCGGCCGGCCTTGGGGTCGGGCACGAACCGCTCGGCGGTCCGCTCCGGCTGGCCGAGGTAGCCGCGGGCGACCCCGACACCTCCCAGGGCGATCTCCCCCTCCTCCCCGGGGGGCACCGGGGTCAGCTCCGGGGTGAGGAGGACGGCCCGCATCCCGGCGATCGGCCGGCCGATGGGAGGAGCGATCGGCGGCTCGGGAAACGGCGCGGGCGCCGGCCAGGCGGTGGCGAAGACGGTCGCCTCGGTCGGCGCATAGGCGTTCCACAGCCGGCGGCCGGGCGCCCAGCGGCCAGCGGTCTCCGCCGAGCTGCGGTCGCCGCCCAGAACCAGAGTGCCCAGCGCGGGCAGCTCGGCCGGTTCGAGCGCATCGAGGAGCGCGGGCGGGGTGGCGAGGAAGGTCACCCGCTCGCCGCGCAGGCGGCGGGCGAGCTCGGGGCCGGCGAGCGGCGCCCCCGAGCGGCCGAGGACCAGCCGGCCGCCGGCCGACCACGCGAGGAAGATCTCCCAGCACCGAGGAGTCGAAGCTGAGCGACGCCGCCTGGTAGACCCGGCTCTCCGGCCCCGCCGCGAAGAGCGCCCGGGCGGCGCGGACGAGGTTGACCGCCCCGCCGTGGGGCACCAGCACTCCCTTGGGCGTGCCCGTCGAGCCCGAGGTGTAGATGACGTAGGCAAGGTTCGCCCCGCCGGCTCCTGCCGCCGGCCGGGAGGGGCTCGCGGTCCGGATCGCCGCGCTCTCCGGCCCGTCCAGGCAGAGGAGCGGAGCGCCGGCCGGCAGCAGCCCGGTGTGTCGCGAGGCGGTGACCACCACCGGCGCGCCGCAGTCTTTGAGCAGGAAACCCAGCCGCTCGGCCGGATAGGTGGGGTCCAGGGGGACGTAGGCGCCGCCGGCCTTGAGGATGGCGAGGAGGGCGACCATCGCCTCCGCGGTCCCCCCCAGGCAGAGGCCGACCCGCACCTCGGGGCCGACGCCCCGGGCGCGGAGGAGGTGGGCCAGGCGATTGGCCCGGACCTCCAGCTCGGCATAGGTGAGCTCCACCCCCTCTCCGCGCACCGCCACCGCGCCCGGGGTGCGGTCGGCCTGGGCCTCGAAGAGGTGGTGCAGGGTGTCGTCGTTCTCGTCGTGTGTCTTCATCATCGCCTACTCTTCCTTGTCGAATCGCTCTTTCAAGGGAGAGTGCAGCGAAGAGCTGCAAGGGGGCCGGTCGACCGTGGTAGGCTTTTGCCGCTCCACTCGAACCCCATCCGCGGGAGGTGCCGATGTTTGGTTCCGCCATTCTGGACATCGCCGTCGGTCTGATCTTCGTCTACCTGGTCGTCAGCCTGATGGTCACCGCGGTGACCGAGCTGATCGCGAGCTGGCGGCGGTGGCGGGCCAACACCCTCTATCTCGGCATCCAGAACCTCCTCGACGCCCCAGGGGTCCGGGAATGGGCGGATCGGCTCTACGGCCACCCGCTGATCCAGAGCCTCTCCCCGCTGGTGACGGCGACGGGTGAGGATGCGACCTCCTTGTGGACCCGGATCACCGCCCTGTTCAACCCCAAGGGCGGCCCCTCCTACATCCCGTCGCGCACCTTCGTCGTGGCGCTCCTCGACACCGTGCGCGACCACGCGCGGCAGGCGGTCCTGGCGGAGGTCGGCAAGCTCGCCCCCGCCGCCACCGGCGCCGGTACCACCGCGGCCACGACAGCCGGCGCGACGATCGACCGGCTCCTCCCCGGCGCCGCCGGCGCCGCGCTCCGCGCCGAGCTCCACGACCTCCTCGACCGGGCGCGGACCTCCGGCTACACCGCCGACGACCTGCAGCGGCTCGCCGGCGAGCTCTTCGACCGGCTCACCGACCAGCAGAGCCTGGACCTCGTCGAGTCCCGCCTGGCCGGCACCCGCCTGGGCCGGGTGTTCTCGGCCCTCCTCGCCGAGTCGGAGCGCGATGTCGAGAAGCTCAAGGTCAACCTGGAGACCTGGTTCGACAGCTCGATGGAGCGGGTGAGCGGCTGGTACAAGCGGAAGAGCCAGTGGGTCCACCTGCTCCTCGCCGCAGCGCTGACCGTGGGGATCAACGTCGACTCGATCCAGATCGTCCAGAACCTGTCGCGCGACAGCGCGCTCCGCGATTCGCTGGTCGCCCAGGCGCAGACCTACGCCAAGCAGAACCCGCCGCCGCCCGACGCCAACAGCCCGCAGAATTACCAGCAGTTGCTGGCCCGGCTGAACGACCTGAACCTCCCCATCGGCTGGTGGATCGCCCCGGCGACCAATCCGGCGAACGCGGCCGCCGTGGACGCCCAGCATCGGGCCGCCGAGGCCGGCCATCGCATCGCCCCCTTCGCCTGCTGGAGCGACCTGCGCCGCCAGTCGGCCTGGGGCAAGCTCGCCCAGGCGGTCGGCTTCCACGTCTGGGGCTGGCTCCTGACCGCCATCGCCGTCTCCCTCGGCGCGCCCTTCTGGTTCGACATGCTCAACAAGGTGATCAACCTGCGCTCCTCGGGCAAGGCGCCGGAGGAGAAGCCGAAGCCGCCCAAGGAAGTGCCGCAGCCGCTGGCGCCGGGGGAAAAGCCGGCCTCCTGAACGCGGCCGCTCGATGTTATGCTTTCACCTGGGGCGCGTAGCGCAGTTACGAAACTTCGCGCGCCCGGCCATGCAACCGCGAACCAGCAAAGGAGCCCACCATGCAGCTGAATGCGTATCTCAACTTCGACGGCCAATGCGAGGCGGCTTTCAAGCTCTACGAGCAGGTCCTGGGCGGCAAGATCCTCGCCATGATGCCGTTCGAGGGCTCGCCCATGGCGGACCAGGTGCCGCCGGAACAACGCAGCAAAATCATCCATGCCCGCCTGACGGTGGGCGACCAGATCCTCATGGGCTCCGACAGCATGGGGCAGCACCAGGCAAAACCCCAGGGCTTCGCCGTCTCGATCGGCGTCAGCGATCCGGCCGAGGCGGAGCGGATCTTCCACGCCCTGTCGGAAGGGGGGAAGGTGGACATGCCGATCCAGGAGACCTTCTGGGCCGCCCGTTTCGCCATGTTCGTCGACCGTTTCGGCATCCCGTGGATGGTCAACTGCGAGCGGCCGGCCCAATAACGCCGATTCCAGCGGCATCGGCGCACGCGCGAGCGCGATCGAGGAGCAGCTTGCGCTCGCGGGCGTTCTTGGTGAGGGCGGCGGCGCGTTCGAGCTCCGAGCGGGCCTCCTCGAAACGGCCGAGCTTGACGAGGAGGTCGCCGCGCACGCTGGGCAGGAGGTGGTAGCCCTGGAGGGACGGCTCCTCTTGTAGCGCGTCGACGAGCGTGAGGCCGGCCTGGGGACCGCAGGCCATGCCGACCGCCACCGCGCGGTTGAGCTCGACGACGGGGGACGGCAGGATCTGCGCGAGCTCGCCATAGAGCCGCGCGATCTCTTCCCAGTCCGTCGCCTCCGGGGTGAGCGCGCGGCCGTGACAGGCGGCGATCGCGGCCTGGAGCCCGTACGGACCTGGACTTTCGGCGATCCCGCCGAGCCGGGCGGCCCGTTCGAGCGCCGCCAAGCCGCGGCGGATGAGGAGACGATCCCAGAGGGCGCGGTTCTGCTCCAGGAGCAGGATGGGCTCTCCCGACGGCCCCACCCGTGCTCGCGAGCGCGACGCCTGGATCTCCATCAGCGCGACGAGGCCATGGACCTCGGGCTCCCGCGGCGCCAGCTCGGCGAGAATCCGCCCGAGGCGTAGCGCATCCTCGCAGAGCGCGGGGCGCATCCAGTCGTCGCCGGCGGTCGCCGCGTAGCCCTCGTTGAAGATGAGATAGATCACTTCGAGCACCGACGACAGCCGGGCGACGCGGTCGGCACCCCGGGGGACCTCGAAGGGGACCTGCGCCTGGGTGAGGGTCCGCTTGGCGCGCACGATGCGCTGCGCGATCGTCGGCTCCGGGATGAGGTAGGCCCGCGCGATCTCCTCGGTGGTCAGCCCCCCCAGCAGGCGGAGGGTGAGCGCCACCCGCGCCTCGGTCGAGAGGACCGGGTGGCAGGCGGTGAAGATGAGGCGCAGAAGGTCGTCGCCCACGTCGTCGTCCAGGGCCGCGTCGAGATCCGGCACGGCCCTCTCCCGCTCGGCCTGCTCGTGGCCGAGCTCCTGGTGCTTACTGACGAGCCGCTGGTTCCGGCGCAGGAGGTCGATGGCGCGATGCTTGGCGGTCGCCATGAGCCAGGCGCCCGGCCTCTGCGGGACGCCCGACTCCGGCCACTGCTCGAGGGCGGCGAGGAGGGCCTCCTGGGCGAGGTCCTCGGCCACCCCCACGTCGCGCACGATCCGCGCCAGCCCGGCGATGAGCTTGGCCGACTCGATCCGCCAGACCGCGGTGATCGCCTCGTGCGCCTCGTGCGCCCGATGGGTGGCGTGGGTGTCGGTAGCCGTCACGGCTACCGATCACACCATCTTCCCGAAGCCGGCGCAAGACCCAGCGTAAGCGGGCTACTTTTTCTGCTGGGCGGCGATCTCCTCGCGCAGGCGCTCCTCCCGCTCCCTGGCCTCGGGCGTGAGCTCAGGCCCGAAGTCCTCCGTCTCGAACACCTGGCGGATCTCGACTTCGGTCCCGCCGTCGAAGGGAGCGCGCTTCAACCACTCGATCGCCTCTTCCTTCGACTTCACCTGCCAGAGCCAGAAGCCGGCGACCAGTTCCTTGGTCTCGGCGAACGGTCCGTCGGTCACCGTCGTCCTGCCGCCGGAGAACTTGACCCGGGCGCCCTTGGAGCTCGGCTGGAGCCCCTCGCCCGCCAGCATCACGCCGGCCTTCACCAGCTCTTCGTTGAACTTCCCCATGTCGGTCAGGATCTTCTCGTCCGGCATGGCGCCCGCCTCGGAATTCTTGTCGGCTTTCACCAGGACCATGAATCGCATGTCGTATCTCCTTCGTCGTCTATGGTTTGTGGTTCGGCTGGCCGGCGGTCTCGACCGCCTCGTCAGCCCTGTCTCTACTATCACGTCGAACGAGGGGCGGCGAAATCGACACGCCGCCCAAAAGAAATCCGGATTGAGATTCGTCTAAAGCACTTGATAAGATTTCGGGAACCTGGAGGTACCATGCCCCGGCTTCCGCTCCTCCTCTGTACCCTCGCCCTGGCCCTGCCGTCTCCGGGTCTCTCGGCTCCGGTTTCCCCTCCTGCCTCCCTCCCGGTCACCGGCTGGGTGGGCGACCCGCACGGCAAACCGCTCGCCGGAGCGCGCGTCACCCTCGCTCTCCTGCGCTCGGAGCTTGAGCGCCAGCGGCTCGCTCTCCCGGGACAGACCCCGCCGGAGCCGGTCCTCGCGGCAACGAGCGACGCGGCCGGGAGCTTCACCCTCGCCGCTCCCGAGGCCGGCATGTGGACGGTGCGGATCGAGGCGGCCGGAGCGGTGCCGGTGGAGATGGACCTCGTCCCCCTGATCGAGGCCCAGGAGCTGCCGCCCTTCCACACCGCCCTCGCCGCCGATGGCGGAGTCGAAATCCGGGTGCTCGATCCCGCCGGCCACCCCCTCGCCGGGGCCAACGTGGCGATGGAAGGTGCGGCCGGCTCGTTTCTGGGGGCGGCCGATCCCTGGCGGCCGGCTCCCCGGCGCGGACAGACCGGGGCCGACGGCAAGGTCCGGCTCCCCCGGAAGCGTGACGAACGGCTGAAGGTCCGGGTGAACGCCCCCGGTTATCCGGTGGCCGAGACCGAATCCAGCCAAGGCCGGATCGAGGTCCGGCTCGCCCCGGGCACGCCGCTGTCGGTCGAGGTGCGAGGGGCTGACGGTCGCCCCGCCGCCGGGATGCTGGTGGCGGCCGGGCCGGGCCTCCCGGCCGCCGCCCTGACCGACGAGAGCGGCCGGGCCACGGTCTTCGCCAAACTGCCGGCGAAGGGAAAGATCGGGAAGCCGGGCAAACCCCTGGCCTGGACCGCCGACGGCCGGCGGGGTCGCGCCGGGGAGCGCCCACCCGGCGCGGAGCTCTCGGCGCCCCTCCTGATCACCCTGCCCAAGCCGGCCGAGCCGCGGGCCGGGCAGGTCGTCGACCGGCTCGACCGGCGGCCGCTCCCCGGCGCCCTGGTCTGGCCGCAGCGCAACCCGGCCGCCTTCGTGCGGGCGGATGCGCGGGGCGGCTACGCCCTGCCCGGGGCGGCCGAGGGCAAGACCTGGTCCGCCTCGGCGGCGGCCGCCGGGCACCTCCCGGAGGATCTCGCGGCGCCGCCGCCGGGACGCGGCGAGCGGGCGCTCCGCGCTCCCACTTTCGCCCTGGAGCCGGCGGCGGCGGTCCAGGGCTCGGTGGTCGACGCGGTCGGACGGCCGCTCGCGGGGGCCACGCTCAGCGCCGCTCCGGCAGCTTCCCGGTTCCAGTTCCAGCTGCCCTTTCGGCCGCCCATCCGGACGCGGAGCGGCAAGGACGGCAGCTTCGCCCTGCGGTCCCTGGGGAGCGGCGTCCCCTACGAGGTCACGGCGAGCCTGCCCGGGTTCGCCCCTACCCGGCTCACCCTGGCCGAGCAGAAGCCGCTCGCCGTGCGCTCCGGGGTGCGGATCGTGCTCCAGCGAGGGCGCATCGTGCGGGGCCGGGTGGTCGACGGCGACGGGCAGGGGATCGCGGCGGCCATGGTCCAGCTGGTGTCCTCCTCCGCGACCGGCATGGACCCGTTCGGTGCTGCCGCCGAGAACCTCCGCCAGACCACGGCCGATGCCGGCGGGCGCTTCGCGGTCGAGGGGCTGGCACCCGGAAGGATCGACGTCGCGGTCCAGGCCCCCGGCTTCGCCCCAGCCCTCCTGCGCCAGGTCGCAGTGCCAGCGGCGCTGGAGGCCGGGAACGCCGCCTTCGACCTCCGCCCCATCGTTCTCGGCAGCGGCGTCGCCCTGACCGGCACCGTGGTCGACGGCCAGGGCCGCCCGGTGGCCGGCGCCGCCGTGCAGGCCGAGGCCCGGAAACCGGCCCTCGACCGCGGGGGCACCCGCCCCGAGCGCGGCGAGGCGACGACCGGAACGGACGGCCGATTCACCGTCTCCGGGCTCTCCCGCGGGCGCGCCTTCCTGCTCACCGTCGAGCGGGAGGGTTTCGCCTCCCGCACCCTCCCCGAGGTCAAACCGCCGCTCCCCGAGCCGCTCCGCATCGTCCTCTCCCCCGCCGCCCGGCTGGCCGGCGAGGTGGTGGACGACGCCGGCGCCCCGGTCGCCGGAGCGCGGGTGCGGGCGCGCGGCGAGCTCCCTCCCTCGATCGGCAGCGGATCGCTGCCGCCGTCCTTCTTCGGCACGACGACCGACGACGACGGCCACTTCGAGCTGCGCGACACCGCCGCCGGCAAGGTCACCCTGACCGCCGCCGCCGCCGGCTTCCTGCCCGCCACCCTCCCTCTGCAGGTCGTCACCGGCCAGAGCCAGGACGACCTGCGCGTCGTGCTCCATCGCGGGTCGACCGTGGCCGGCCGGGTGCTCGGTCCGGACGGCACCCCGGCGGCGGGCGCCGCAGTGAGCCTCCTCGCCCGCGGCGGCGGCCTCTTCGCCGGCCCGTCGGGCAGCCGGGCGCGCACCGACGGCGACGGCGGCTATCTCCTCGACGCCGTCCCCGAGGGGGCGCAGTCGTTCAGCGCCGAGCTCGCCGGCGCGGCGACGGCGGTCCGCGAGCTCGCCGTGCGCCCGGGGGAAAACCGGCTCGACTTCCAGCTCGCGGACGGTCTGGAGATCGCCGGCCGGGTGGTCGACCCGACCGGCGCGCCGGTCTCCGGCGCCCAGGTGACCGCGAGCGCCGGCGACCCCTTTCCCAACGAGACGGCGAGCGGCGACGACGGCTCCTTCCGCTTCGGCGGCCTGCGCGGCGGCGCCTACCGGCTCGCCGCCCAGCTCCAGGGCTTCGCCTCGACCTCCCAGGAGGTGCGGCTCGCGGACGCCTCGGTCCGCGACGTCGAGCTGCGGCTGGGGAGCGGCGGCGCCGTGGCCGGTCGCATCGTCGGCCTGCCTCCCGAGCAGTTGGCGGAGGTGACGGTCAGCGCCTACCAAACCGGGATGGATTCCGGCAGCTTCCGGTCCTCCCCGGTCGATGCGGAGGGACAGTACCGGATCGGCGAGCTCCCGCCCGGCGAGTGGTCGATGAACGCCATGGTGGGCCTGGGCGGGCGTTCAGCCCATGGCAAGGCGCAGCTGCCGCCCGGCGTCCCCGAGGTCCGTCTCGACCTCGAGTTCCCCGCCGGCTTCACGCTCTCCGGGCGGCTCCTGCGCGGCGGCCAACCGGTGCCCGGCAACTTCGTCGCCGTCCGGGGGACCGACGTCGAGACGGGCGGGGCGGTGCGCAGCGACGGCGAGGGCGCCTTCCGGGTGGAGGGATTGAAGGCCGGGACCTACAAGCTGACGGTGAACAGCCGTTCGGCCGGGCAGGTGCACGAGGAGACCCTGGAGCTGACGGCGGACCGCGAGGTCCAGATCGACCTTCCCGCCGCCGAGATCCGCGGCCGGGTGGTCGACGCTGACGAGGGGAGCCCCCTGGCCGAGGCGAACGTCTCCCTGGAGCCGGCCGATCCGGCCAAATCGGGCTCCCGGTTCTCGGGGAGCAGCACGGGCCCCGACGGCGCCTTCGCCCTCGACAGCCCGGTCGAGGGAGACTACCGGGTGATCGCCCGCAAGGACGGCTACGCCCCGGCCGACGCGCTCGTCCACGTCGGCGCCTCCGGGGCGACCGAGGAGGTCAAGCTCTCCCTCTCCCCCGCCGCCGGCCTGCGCTTCACCGTTCGCGACGCCACGGGGAGCGCGCCGGGCTCGGTCGGCGTGGCCCTCCTCGATCCCGCCGGCCGGGTCCTCCTCGCCGGCAACTACCCGGTGAGCGAGGGCGGCCGGGTGCGCCTCACCGAGGCCCCCGCCGGCCACTGGCTCCTCCTCGTCGCCGCCGGCAACAGCGCCACCGCCACCCGCGCCGTCGACGTCCCCGGCTCCCGGGTGACCGTCGACCTGCCCGACCGCACCCGGCTCACCGTGCTCGTCCCCACGCTCGCCGGCAAGCCAGGGGCCGCCGCCACCCTGAAGATCACCGGCGCCGACGGTCTCCCCTACCGCTCTCTCCGCTTCGGCTTCCTGCAGCCCGAGTGGCGGCTCGCCGAAGGCCGCGCCGAGATCGACGACCTGCCCCCCGGCGTTTGGCAGCTGCGCGTCGAGGCCCCCGGCGGCAAGGTCTTCTCGGGCAGCGCGGCGACCGCTCCCGGGGTGCCGGCGATGGTGAGCCTGAAGTAGGGGGCCGCAACCGCCCGGACCTGTGCTACCGTAAAGTGCAACGCACGGAGAGATCATGGACCGGGAACTGATTACCTATTTCGACGCCCACTTTGGCGAAGTCTCACAGCGCATCGAGACTCTCCACCAGGAGACCACGCAGCAGATCGCCGCTCTCCGCGACGAGACCACACAGCAGATCACCGCTCTCCGCGACGAGACCACGCAGCAGATCACCGCTCTCCGCGACGAGATGAACCAGCGCTTCGAGAAGGTCGACGAACGCTTCGAGAGGGTCGAGGTCGCGGTCCACCATACCCAGATCACGGTCGAGGCCATGCGCGGCGACGTCCAGCTCCTCGCCGAGGGATGGATCGGCCAGGAGGAGAAGCTGCAGGCCTCTCGCGGGGAGGTCAATCTCCGGTTCGACGAGATCAAGGGATTGATCGGATCGATCGGTCCCCGCTACGCGGACCTCGACCGCCGCATCTGCCAGCTGGAGGAGAGGGCCGCGCGGGAAGGCCGGGACCCCATCGAGATCATCCGCGAGCGGTTCGGCAAATCCACCCAGTAGCCTCTTCTCGCCCCTCCCGGTGCACTTCTCTTTGTAGGCCGTCGGCCTCCTGCCGGCTGGACCTTATGGAGATGCAGCCCATGAAGAGATTCGCGACCTTCCTTGCCCTGCTCGCCCTGGTTCTCTCTACGCCGTGCCTGGCGCAATCGACGACGCCCACCACCACCGTGGCGACCGCGCCCACCGCCGGCGTCGCGGCCTTCCTGGCGACCCTGCCGGGACCCGTAGCTCCGGCCCTGCCGCCGGCTCCTGAGTTCCTCTCGACGACCTGCACCAGCAATGCCGACTGTCCGATGGGGCAGCTCTGCTGCTATCCCTGCGGCATCGACGGCTGCAGCAAGGTCTGCATGGCGCCGTTCCACGGCCACTGTCCGTTCTTCCCGTAGGCAGGCTCCGCTCCGGGGTCTCCGATGTCCACGAGAGGCAAAGGAGGCCCCCTCTCGGTCCAACGCTTCGCGCCGCGCCGTCCGTATTACCTCGCGAATTGGTGCTGTTCGTATTTTGGCTCCCCAGCCAACTCATGCTTCTTCAAGAATTCCCAGGCACTATGATTGATCTCACCTGCCCGGTCATAATAAAAATGTGTATGCCCCTTTATCTCCGTAAGCTCTGCGGTAAAGCCGCGCGTGTTCAGAGCATCGCGCGTCGAGCGTACCACCGCCAGCGGGAAGAGCTGGTCGTTGGTGCCGACATAGATTGAGATCGGAATCTTACGCTTTGCTTGGTCGATGAACGCAGTATCCTCACCTCGCAAGGACCCTGCGTGAACAGCCGTTGCCGCAAAATACTCCGACTCAAGAAGCGAGAGGTAGAGAGCCTGCACGGCTCCAGCCGAGTGGCCGAATAGATAGACTCTGCGCGCGTTGATCGGGTACTTTGTCTTAAGCGCTTCGACCAGCTCGTGGAGGAAGTCCGGCCCATCCTCTGGTATTTTCCACCCTTGCGAGCTGAGAGCGTCTGGGCCAACGATGATGAATCCTTCCTTTCTTGCCAAGTCTTTCCACGGCTCGACAAGCGACGCGCCATTACGCCCTGAGCCATGGAGCAGAACAATTAAAGGGGCCGTCGCCGAAGGGCTGATGCTCTTGGGGACGAACAGGTAGTAAGCGCGATCCTGTCCGCCCGAGCGGAGGATCTCCTTGGTGATCCCCTGGGCAGTGACCGGAAGTGAAGAAAGTGCCATCGAAAGCGTGAAGGCGACCCGTAGGACAAGTCTCACAAAAGTACCTCCTCTCGGTGTGACGGCGCCGAAGTTGCCCCCGCCCCGGCCCCGGTATGCGCCCTCCAGCAACCCTTCAGGAGTGTACGCCAAAATCCATCCTGGTCATCCAGTTCGGCTCGTTCCTCGATCCGCTGGCGATCCTCCTCTCCCTCACCCTGTCGCTCATCGGCGTCGTCCTGATCCTCCTGCTGACCGTGTCGAGCGCCCGTCCTTCACTCCTCCAGAGGATGGAAACGCTCGGCTCCCTGCCAGAGACCGAGGCGATTGCCCTCGGGGTCGCGGAAGCGGGCGAAGCGCCCCTTCCCCGCCACCGCCGTGACCGGCACCTCGACGGCGCCGCCGGCTGCCACGATCCGCTCCAGGCAGTCCTCGAGGGAGACATCGGCGACGTGGATCACGAGGAGAGGCTGGTCGCCAGCTTGCCCTCCCGCGGTCAGCCCGCCGTCGATCCCCTCGCGCGCCGTTCCCAGCTTG
>DASQPA010000441.1:0-22061 GCA_035644215.1 Thermoanaerobaculia bacterium | reverse complement strand
AGGAGGAGCCGATGACCATTTTGCGCACCAGGATCCTGCCCGCGCTGCTCGGGCTCGCGCTGATCCTCCCTCTCGCGGCCGTCCCCGCCCATGCCGCCAAGACCGCCAAGGCCGCCGCTCCCGCGGCCGCCCCGGCCGCGGCGACCGCCCCGGTCGACCTCAACAACGCCTCGCAGAAGGACCTCGAGGCCCTGCCGGGGGTGGGCGCGGCGACCGCCAAGAAGATCATCGCCGGCCGTCCCTATGCCTCGGTCGCCGACCTCGCCAAGGCCGGGGTGCCGGCCAAGACGATCCAGAAGATCACCCCCCTGGTCACCGCCGGCCCGGCGGCCGCTCCGGCGGCCCCCGCTCCCCCGCCGGCTCCCAAGGCGCCGGCCGCTCCCCCGGTCCCCGCCGCCAAAGCGGCCAAGGCACCGGCCGCGGCGGCCGCCGCGGGCGCCAAGGTCGACTTGAACTCCGCCTCCGAGAAGGACCTGGAGGCGCTGCCCAAGGTGGGATCGGCCACGGCTAAGAAGATCATCGCCGGCCGCCCCTACGCCTCGGTCCAGGACCTCGCCAAGGCCGGCGTCCCGGCCAAGACCATCGAGACGATCACCCCCCTGGTGACCGTCGGCCTCACGGCCGCGGCTCCCGTTCCGATGACGGCGCCCCGGCCCGCCCCCTCCCCCGTGCCGGTGACCACCACGCCGGCGCCCGCCGAGGCCACCCCCCCCACCACCCAGGCGGTGCCGCCGCCGAGCAAGGGGATGGTCTGGGTCAACCTCGACAGCAAGATCTTCCACCGCGAGGGCGATCCCTGGTACGGCCGGACCAAGCACGGCCAGTACATGTCCGAGGCCGACGCCGTGAAGGCCGGCTACCGCGAGGCGAAGAAGGGGGGCCATCCCAAGGCCGGGTAAGCCCCAGGGTCGCAAGCCAGAGGGGCGGCCCCCGGGTCCGCCCCTCCCCATTGGACGTAAATTTTCTGCTTCCGCGGGTCCACTTTGGCGGGGGCAACTGTTAGACTCTTGCGCACATCATGGTGGATACGACACCTGGGAGCTGGGTCCGCCCGGTTCGGTGTTCCCTTCAGGGGCGCCTGGTGCTCCTGCTGTGCCTGCTCGCGGCCGCGGCCTGCCTGCCCGCCCTGGCGGTGATGCCGGCGATGTCGGCGATGCCGGCGGGCGCGGCCCCGGCGGGCGGCCTCGGCACCTCTGCCGCCGGGGTGTCGCTCCCCCATCCCGGGGAGATGATGAGCTTTTACGTCGCCCAGCTTGCCCAGGCGACGAGCGCTGTGATCCTCGCCGTGGTGCTGCTCGGCTTCTACCGCACCTACCGGCGCGAGTACCTCCTCGATTGGGCCTGGAGCTGGTGGGCCTCCTGCATCTTCCTCTGCGGCGGCGGCCTCGCGGCGTATCTCAGCATCCACTTATGGGAGATGGCGGCGGTCCCCGTCGTCCTGTCCGCCATCTCGATCGTCGCCGGCCACTGCCAGGTGGCCTGGCTGCTCTTCGGCACCGGCGAGGTGGCGACCAGCCGCATGGCCAGCCGGCGGCTGCGGCGTACCCTCCTCCTCCTGCTCTCGGTCGTCGCCCTCGCCTCGGTCGCCAGCTCGCTCTTCGTCTCCCCATCCCTGCGCCCGCTGGTGCAGAGCGGGCCGCGCCTGCTGTTCACCGGCATCGCCTTCTCGCTGGCGAGCTTCGGGGTCCTGCGCACGGCGCCGCGCCCGGTCGGCAACGGCCGGATGCTGACCGCCGGCGCGCTCCTCCTCTATGGGCTGGAGCAGCTCCACTACCTGGTCATCCAGGGTGGCACCTTCTTCCTCGGTCGCCCGTTCGGCATCGATCTGCCCTTCCTGGCGATCTTCGACGTTCCGCTCCAGGCGGCGATCGGCCTCGGGATGGTGATCTGGCTGCTCGACGAGGAACGCAAGCGCACCTCCGAGGCCTCGCGCCAGATCGAGCACCTCGCCTACCACGACCCGCTGACCGACCTGCCCAACCGGGTCTTCTTCCTGGAGGAGCTGATCAACGCCCTGGAATCGGCCGAGCGCCACCAGAGCGGCCTCGCGGTGCTCTTCCTGGACCTCGACCGCTTCAAGGTAATCAACGACTCGCTCGGCCACGGGGCGGGCGACGACATGCTGGAGGTCCTCGCCGAGCGGTTGCGCGGCGCTCTGCGCCAGGGCGACACCGTGGCCCGCCAGGGGGGGGACGAGTTCACCATCCTCCTCCCCGCCCTGCGCCACGACGGCGACGTGGTGACCGTGGCCGAGAAGATCCTCGCCGTGGTGCGCCAGCCCATGCACCTCCAGGAGCAGGAGGTGGTGGTCTCGGGCAGCCTGGGGATCAGCCGCTTCCCGGGCGACGGCCGCGATCCCGAGGACCTGCTCAAGAAAGCGGACGTCGCCATGTACCGGGCCAAGGAGCGCGGCGGCGACAGCTACCAGCTCTATGCCCCGAGCATGGACACCCACGCCCTGGAGCGCCTCTCGCTGGAGAACGACCTCCGCAAGGCCCTGGCCAACGACGAGTTCGTCCTCCACTACCAGCCGATCCTGGATGCGCGGACGGGCGACATCTCCGGGGTCGAGGCCCTGCTGCGCTGGAACCATCCGACCCGCGGCCTGCTCCTCCCCGGCGAGTTCCTCTGGCTGGCCGAGATCACCGGCCTCTCCGACCTGGTCGACCTCTGGGTGCTGCGCACCGCCTGCGCCCGGGCGCGCGGCTGGCAGACCGATCTCGACTTCCCCCTGCGGGTGGCGGTCAACCTCTCGGCGCGCCCCTTCCAGCACCCCGACCTCATCTCGCGGGTCGAGCGCGTGCTCTTCGAGACCGGGCTCGCCGCCTCGTCGCTGGAGCTGGAGATCACCGAGACCCTGGCCATGCAGGACGCGGAGGCGAGCCTCGCCGTGCTCTCCGGGTTGAAGGCCCTGGGGGTGCGGATCTCGATCGACGACTTCGGGACCGGCTACTCGTCCTTGAGCTACCTGACCAACTTCCCCATCAACACGCTCAAGGTGGACGGCTCCTTCGTCCGTTCCTTAGGCGGCACCCGCGGCAGCTACGAGATCGCCTCGGCGGTCATCGCCCTCGCCCACACCCTGGACATCGGCGTCGTCGCCGAGGGGGTGGAGCACGAGAGCCAGTGGCTGATCCTCCGCGAGCAGGGCTGCGACGAGGTGCAGGGCTACCTCTTCAGCCGGCCGCTCGCCCCCGATCCCTGCCTCGACTACATCTTGGAGCGGAGGCGGCGCCAGCAGGTGCTGTCGGGGGAACACCCGTTGGCTTCGATGCAGGAGGGGTAAGGGGGCATAGGCGCCTCAGGTCCGGCTTCTAGAGCAACGACCAGCTGGGTAGAGGTTGACTCGCAGCGTTCGGGGAAGCGAGCTTCATACCCTCCGCGACGAGCTTAGGGGCGCCCGTCTTTGGAGCGCTCTGGATCTGAATGGTCTGAATGATGGACCCTATCGCGTGCGCCCAAAGCAGAACCTGCAGCACAAGAAAGAGACCCTGCCAGAATTGCGCCATCGCAAGCGACTAGCTGCGCGAGAACGCCCGTCAGCGTGCACAGGGCGGCGGCGAGGAACAGGACCACATATCCCTGCGTCTGAGGAACCGACGTTCCACTGTCGTCCTGCGTCTGGACGGTCCGGTTGAAAAGGCTGTAGACATCTGGCGCAAGCCCGACGATCGCCGCCAACAGGAGACTGACGATCACGTAGGTTTTCTTGCTCATACTGTCACCCTGGTCCGACAGTACCGTAAAGCTGTTAAAATTGGCGAAGATGGTTCTTCGCCGTCCTTCGTTTCGCCAAACAACCTCCTTGAGGTAAGACGGACGCCGACCGCAGTTTCCCCACCGCCTGCTGGGGAAATCTCCTCTCCCGTCCGTCCAATCCTTTAGCTGCCGATCGACGCCCCTCATGGCGTTCCATCGCACGGACCGGAAGGAGGTACTGTGAAGAGGATCCTCTCAGGAATCTATCAGCTCAGCCCACTCGAGGGGTTTCAGATCCATGTATCGGGGCCGGTGGACCCCATCGCCTCTCTCGAGGGTCGCACTCTCGACATCAAGGCGGGGCAGACCGTCAAGGTCACTCCCGACATGCTCAACGGCAT
The DNA here is from genome assembly GCA_035644215.1 of Thermoanaerobaculia bacterium. GTDB lineage: Bacteria > Acidobacteriota > Thermoanaerobaculia > Multivoradales > UBA5704 > DASQPA01. The sequence goes on along the minus strand of DASQPA010000441.1, from coordinate 17,961 downwards.
GAATGCGAACCACCTTCTTTTCCTCGACCTCGTCTTTCTCGGTGACGATCCCGGCAAGTACGACATCAACATCTTGGATGATGGCGGCCAGCAGATCGAAAGCATCCCGGTGGACGGTCCCGACGTGCCAGGTGGCGAATCCGCCCAGGTCCAGCTTAAATTCCGAGTCGAAGCGGAGGCCCTTGCCGCGAAGGTCGCCGCCATGAGGGCCCACCACGGTGCGCAAAGGAGAAAGCCGTGAGCCCTCGCATCTCACTTGTTTCGTTCCTCGTCGGAGCTAGCCTCTGCTCTCTTCTGGTACTCGCACCGTTGCCGGCGTGCGCAGACGCCGTGGACGACCTTCTCAAGCTGGCGGTGCAACAAGGGGCGGGATTCCGCCAGACAGACAACCTGGCAGTGCTGTTCCTGGCGCGAGAGGTTCTGCGGACTAACGACTCGCTGCCCAACCCGGCGGACGCAGATCGCGAAAGTCTTGCCGTCGCTGCGGCCGTCGAGCAGAACAAGCCTGGAACCGAGCAACAGACCGGCGCCCCCTCGACCTCTGCAGGGAGCACCACGTTGACCGAAAAAACCGGTCTTGCCGAGTTGCTCAACCTTGCGATCGAGCGTGGCGCGATCACGAGAAAGGACTCGGGCTCAAGCTACACCCTGCAGACGACGCCCTATTTGATCTACTCGAAATTCGGCGCCGAGGACAACAACAAGACCTGGCAAAAGTACAGTTGGGCGAGGCGGACCGGCATTTCCGCAACCTTTGACCAGAATGCCGGAGACAGCAGTAAGACGGGTAGCGATTTCGAGTCCGGAGAGATCAAGTACACGGTCGTGGCTTCTCGCGACAACCAGGGGCAGAAGGAAATCTGGATCGGGACTCCCAGCATCCGCGACCCGGAGGTCCTGGGGCCGATCGAGAGCGAATTAAAGGCCAACATCCAAGCAGCGCTCAACCAGCTCACCCTGGATGTTTCCGAATTTGAGCGCCTCCACCCGGAAGTCAGCGCGGCTGCCGACGAGTTGAGAGGGTGGTTGGCCCAACCATCTGCCAAACTGACGGCGGAGGGCGTCGCGGATGAGCTCGAGACCCTCCTCAAGGCGACGCGGCAAAACATGAAGGCGGCAGAGCTGGCGGACCTCCGGAAGGCCGTGGCCTCGATCGAGACGGAACTAACCGTCCGCACCTCGGCCATCCAGGCTGCCGTCAAGCACGCGCAGGAGATCATCGACAAACCGCGCCCCCAGCTCGCTTTCTCCTACGGCTACCAGCGCGACGCCACCACCTCGGACTACTCGGTTTTCAAGGTGATCCTCGGTTACAAGAACACGCCCAAGCTCGCCTACCACCTCAACGCCGAATGGGATATCAACAACAAGAGTGCGAGCAGCACCGGCGCAGCGCTCGAGCGTTCCCGCGCCTATTCGGTGGCGGCAGACCTCACGATGGGCAAATTCGCCAACGACTCCTGCGACTTCACGGCAGCGGCCAAATGGATGCATCCCATGGGCGAGCGCTACATGGCTTTCGCCCAGGCCAAGCTCAACCTCTACCTGACTCGCGGTGTGACGATCCCGATCGCGCTCACCTACGCCAACCGCACGGAGCAGTCCGACCACAGCAGCCTCCGCTTCAACGCCGGAGTTGCCATCAGCGGCGACTCCTTCCTCGGTATCGCGCGGAAGAGCACTCCTTAGCCTCTCCGACCAGCGGCCCCGTTCCCGGGCGGGGCCGCTCTTCGCTTTACAGCTCTCCAAGCGCACAGTAATAGATAGACCACCTGGCGGGACCGCTTCGTGTTTTAGATTCGGCAGGGGAAGAAATGCATTCCTGGGACTCGAAATGCATTTCGAGCGACGGGCTGGCCGCTCACGCCGCCGCGGGGGCCGACCGCCGGGGCTTGAACTTCTTTCCCAGGCGGCTGCTGAGCAGAGAGCGCAGGACGCCGGGATCGGGCACGGTCCGCTTCGGGAATACTTGCAGGATGCCTTCGGGGATCACCAGGTAGAAGGCGTCCCGGCGTTCGTAGGCGCGGAAGGTCGGGGACCAGCGCAGCTGCGAGCGGCCCGCGGAGCCCACGAATTCCACTCCCGCTTCGGAGAGAGCAACGCTCCCCGCTTCCTTCTGCCGCCGCATCCGGAGGTAGGCGAGGGCGGCGGAGACCAGGACGCCCAACGGCATGATCCCGACCACGAGCCCGACGATGCAGGTGACCACGAAGAGGAACTCGACCCGGTCGCCGCCCGGAGGCTCCCCGACGAAGGAATTGACCACGTTGTAGAGCCAGGCGACGGCGGGCAGGACGAGAAAGACGATCCAGACATGGGGGCGGCGGTACTGCCACCAGAGCCGGGCGCGGAAGACCTCACCGAAGGTGAGCCGGCCCTCGCTACGCAGAATGGGAGTCCAGTCCTCGTCTGCCATCGTCACGGCGACACCCTCCTCCGACAGCCTACCCTCGTCCGTCCTTCCGCACGGCAGGCTCCGGCTCACGCTCGAAGACTCCGTGCGAATAGAGAGCCGCGTCGAGGTCGTTCGTGGCCTGTGCCTGCTCAAGCCAGAGATTCCAGTAGGCAATGAGCTCGTCGTGCGACAGGTTGCGCAGGTCGAGGTCCTCCTCGCTCAGGAACTCGTCTCGGATCTCAGTCATGTCTCTCCTCCCAGGGCTGGATCGAAGGGAAGAACCCCCTCGGCCCGTGAGACGACCAGCCGGTGAGCGTCCCCCAGCGATAGGCCCTCGATCTGCCGCTGCACCTCCGGCCAGAGGGCTCGCCAGGCCTGGGAGGCCGACAGGTACAGGGCCAGGCGCTCCTCGTTCGCCCGCATGAGCGCGCGGCGCTCGCGGTCCAAGGCTTCCTCCAAAACCTCCCTGCCTTCAGCAATGCGGGCCAGGAGCGGCCGCTCTCGGGTCGCCTCTACCAGTGCTACCGGGTGCTCCTGGGCGAGCTCGATCAGGTCGCGGCTGCTACGGGAATAGAGGAATTGAGTGCGCGGGTCCCTCATCAGGCGCGCCAACTCGCCAACGACGGCGTAGTCCTTGTCCCGATTGGTCAGCTTCAGCGCGGCGAGCGGCTCCAGACCGACGACCTCTTCGCCAGTCGATTCGGCTTCGGCCCAGATTTGGGCCAGCCAGTCGAGGGCGATGCGCGGCGGTCGGGTGACGAAGTCGGTCCGCAGGCGAAGGGGACCTGGCCGGAGCTCCAGATGGGAGCTCCAACCATGGGCAAGCCAGCGCAGGTCGAGAGGCGCTCCGAAGCGGTAGCGCGCTTCGTGCCGAGAGAGGACTTCCAGCACGTGTCCCACGGCCTCGGCGTCCTCGCGCAGGATCCAGTCACCGTCTTTGCTCATGATGGCCAGCCGATGGACCACCACCGCCTGGCCCGAGCTGAGCAGGGCCCGCAGGCGGCCCCGGTTCATCTCTTCGGTCAGCGCGAGGTAAGGATTGTTCATCGCAGCTGGCAGTATAGCCAAGGAGGGAAGTCCGCGTGGAGGCGACACTCCTCAATGCCCGGTCCCCGGGCACGCCCCGTCCTGTGCCTTCGACACCCCGGCTCCCGCCCGCGCGCAGTCGTTGCTGTAGGTCCTGCCGTCGCAGCCGCAGACCGGGTCGAACTCCGCGGTGCAGGCGGTGGGCGGCTGCTTGCAGAGGCCGCCCGCGGTGGGCTGGTGGCAGGCGCCGAGAGGGAGGTCGCAGAACTGGCCGGGGTCGCAGGCCACGCCGGCGACGCCGCCGCAGACCTTCTCCGCCGAGGAGCAGGGGCCGTCGTGGTCCTTCCCGACGTTCGCCAGGAGCCGCAGGCAGTCGTTGGCGTAGGTCGTGCCGTTGCAGCCGCAAACCGGCGCGGAGGTGGGCGGGCAGGTGGCGACCGCCGGCACGCAGTGACCGCCGACGTCGGCGACATGGCAGGCGCCGGGGTCCACGTCGCACTGCTGCCCGGCGGGGCATTGGATCTGCCCGATGCCGCCGCAGAAGGCCCCGGCCGGGACGTCGAAGCCGGTGTCGGCGAGACCATAGATGTGCCCGGCAGCGTTCCGGTAGACCTTCTGGGTGCCGCTCTGGGTGTCGGTGACCGTCACCTGGTATTCGAGATCGGAGAGCGAGGAGAGGAAGACCCAGAAATTGCCGTTCACCGTCCGCCCGTCGAGGATCTTGACGAAGACCTCCAGGTTCTCCGGCTCGAAGAACCAGAACGCCCCGGTCTTGTCGCCCAGCGGCACGGCCTGGCCCTCCCCCTCGGTCCCGCCGTCGTGCTGGTTCTTGAAGTGGACCTGGACCTGGAGGCGGCTGTCCTGGAGGCAGAGGGTCCGCGGTCCGGGAGCGCAGAGGGCGGCCTGGGCGGGAGCGGCGACCGCCGCGAGCAGCAGGCCCGGCAGGCCGAGAACGAGGGCGGTAGGCAGGCGGCGGAGCATGGCGGGACCTCCAGGAATGGGCTCAGGGTAGCCCACCCGGCCGGGAAGCCGCAATGCGGCCCGGGTTCCGCTCTACTCTCGACCGGCGGCGGGGAGCGGCTCTTCGGTACGCGGGGCCCAGGGGCTGAAAGGCCGGGCACGCCCCCGGCGAAATCTCGCCGCGTCATTTTCGGTTCTACGAGAAGAGGGGTAATTCCTTGTCCCTCAATTGCTTCCAGCCTGACAAAGCTTGTCCTTTGCGCCGGAATCGTCTATAAATGGAGCTGCATGGAAAGCCTAGCCATCCCACAACATCCTGTACCAACAACCAACCAACCCTTTGAAGCTTTAGGACTTTCGGAACCAATCCTGCGCATCGTGCGCCGGGTGGGGTTCGTCCATCCCACGCCCATCCAGGCCCAGGTCATCCCCCAGGCGTTGACCGGCCGCGACCTGATCGGCCTCGCCGAAACCGGGTCGGGCAAAACCGCCGCCTTCGTCCTCCCCCTGGCCGAGCGGCTCACCCACGGCCGCGGGGTGCGCGGCCTGATCGTCTCGCCGACGCGCGAGATCGCCCTCCAGACCAAGGCCTTCCTCGACCTCTTCGGCCAGGACCACCAGCTGAAGACCGTCTGCCTGATCGGCGGGGTCAAGATGGGGCCGCAGATCCACGGCCTCGGCCAGCAGCCGGACATCGTGGTCGCCACCCCCGGGCGCCTGCTCGACCACGTCGAGCGCGGCAGCCTGCGGCTCGACCGGGTCGAGGAGCTGGTGCTCGACGAGGCCGACCACATGCTGGACCTCGGCTTCCTCCCCCAGGTGTTGCGCATCCTGGAGGAGCTGCCGGCCAAGCGCCACACCATGATGTTCTCGGCCACCATGCCGGCTCCCATCGAGCGGCTGGCGCAGCGCTTCCTCCACGATCCGCTGCGCGTCGACATCCTCCCCGAGGGGGGGGCGGCCGAGGGGATCGAGCACCGGCTCTACCTGGTCGACGAGGAGAACAAGAAGGCCTGTCTCCTGGTCCTCCTCCAGGAGGAGAAGGGGAGCACCCTGGTCTTCATCCGCCGCCGGAGCGACGCCGAGTGGCTGTCGCGCTTCCTCGAACGGGAGGGGGTCTCGGTCGAGCGCATCCACTCCGACCTCTCGCAGAGCCAGCGGGTCTCGGCCCTCCAGGGCTTCCGCCAGGGCGAGCACCGGGTCCTCGTGGCGACCGACATCGCCGCCCGCGGCATCGACATCCCGAAGATCGAGCACATCATCAACTACGACATGCCCGACTGCAGCGAGGACTACATCCACCGCGCCGGCCGGACCGCCCGCGGCGCCCTCGAAGGCACGGTCTCCTCGATCGCCACCTGGCAGGACAAGCCGACGATCAAGGAGATCGAGTCGACCTTAGGCGTCGAGATCCCCCGCTGCACCGCTCAGGGGGTCGCCCCCTACGTCGAGCTCAAGCCCAAGGTCATGATGCGCCGCGGTCGCCGGCGCTAAACCCCACCTCCACAGCCCGGCGAGGGATCGCCGGGCTCGAAGCAGCGCCGGTCCGCCTCTCCCCCCCCACAGCCTCTCCGGCGCTGCTCCTCCTGACTCCCTCTCCTCGCCTTCCAGGCTACGGAAACCGGCCGCTCGCCACCAGCAGGTCGAGGCGAGCCTGGCGGGCGGCGTCCTCCGCGGTGGCGACGGCGGTCTCGGCGTCGCGTAGGCGGCGCTCGGAGTCGAGGACGTCCAGGCTGGTGGAGGCGCCGGCCTTGTAGCTCAGGTTGGAGATGGCGAGGGCGTCCTCGGCCTGGCGGGCGGCGTTCCGGGCGCTCGCCAGCTGTTCGTCGGCGAGCTGGATCGCCGCGGCGGCCGTGCGCACGTCCGAGCGCGCCTGGATCTTCACCCCGGCGAGGTTCGCCTGCGCCTCCTCGACCAGCGCCTGCCGCTCCCGGGTCCGCCCCCGCCGCAGCCCGCCGTCGTAGATCGGTACGGTGAGCTGGAGGAGCGCCTGCCAGCTGTTCGCCGGCTGGATCAGGGTCGAGGGGCTCTGCAGCAGCTCCTGGAGGACGAGGTCCAGGGTGGGGGCGGAATCGCGCCAGCTGTCGCGCAGCACCCGCTCCGCCGCCCGCTGGCGCAGGGCCTGGAGCTGCACGTCGGCGCGGGCGTCGAGCGCGGCGTCCTCCGGGGTACCCGGACCCAGACCTTCGAACACCGGCACATCCGCCGCGTCCAAGGCGCCGTCCACCGCCACCAGCACCCCGAGCGCCTCCTGCGCCCGACGCACGTCGAGCGCCGACTGCGCAACCCGGACCTCGTCGTTCGACGCCTCCTGCACGGCCTGGACCTCCTCCAGCCGGCTGGCGAGCCCCCCCACCTGGCGCTGGTGGGCGACATCCAGATGCGCCCGCGCGGTGTCGAGCGCCCGCTGGTTCGCCTCCAGCGTCAGGTGGCGGGCGATGACGGTCAGGAAGGCGTTCGCCGCCGCCACCGCCACCCGGCGCTTGACGTCGACGGCGGAGAGCTCGGCGATCTTCCGGCTGTCGAGCGAGTGCGCCCAGGCCGCCCAGGCCGCGAGGTCGACGAGCGGCACCGAGAGGGTCCCGTTGGCCGTCGTCACCCCCTGCGGAGTGAAGATCTGCGAGCCGAACCGGCGGGCGCTGTCCAGCCGGGTGTACTGGGCATTGCCGGTGAGAGTGGGAAGGGTGCTCGCCCGCGCCTGCTGGACCAGGGCCTCGGCGCGCAGCACCTCGGCCGCCGCCTCCTGGACCGTCGGGTTGCGGGCGAGGGCGCGGTCCACCGCCTCTTTGAAGGAGATGCGCTCGACGGGCGGGTCGGCCGCGTTCGCCGCCGCGGCCACCAGGGCCGCGAGAAGGAGGAGGATCGCGCGGCGGACCGACTTAGACATGGCTGCCCTCCCGCGGCTCCCCCGCCGCGATCGCTGCCGGCGCTCCCGGTTCGGGGCGGACGCTCTTGCCCGGGGTGAGCGTGCGGACGATGACGTAGAGCACGGGGATGATGCCGAGGTTCAAGAGGGTCGAGACGATCATCCCGCCGAACACCGCGGTGCCCACCGAGTGGCGGCTCGCCTGGCCGGCGCCGGAGGCGAAGACCAGGGGGAGCACGCCGAGGATGAAGGCGAAGGAGGTCATGAGGATCGGCCGCAGCCGGATGCGCGCCGCCTCGATCGCCGCCTCGACGATGGTGGCACCCTTGGCGCGGAGCTGCTCGGCGAACTCGACGATGAGGATCGAGTTCTTGGCCGCCAGGCCGATCAGCATGACGAGCCCGATCTGGCAGTAGACGTCGTCCGTCAGGCCGCGGAGCGCCTGCGCGGCGAGGGCGCCTAAAAGGGCGAGCGGCACGGCGAGGAGGATGATGAAGGGGAGGGTGAAGCTCTCGTACTGCGCCGAGAGGGTCAGGTAGACGACGAGGAGGCCGAGGCCGAAGAGGAGGAGCGACTGGCCGCCCGAGCGGATCTCTTCGAGCGACTGGCCGGACCATTCGTAGCCCATCCCCTGCGGCAGCGCCCGCTTGGCCAGCGCCTCCATGGCGGCGATCGCCTGGCCCGAGCTCTTCCCCGGCGCCGCCGCGCCGTTGATCTCCGCCGAGCGGAAGAGGTTGTAGTGGCTGATCACCTGCGGCGCCGTGGTCTCCGCGACGGTGACCAGGCTGGCGAGCGGCACCATCGACCCGTTGTCGGCGCGGACGTAGAACTGCCGGATGTCCTTCGGCTGGGCGCGGTAGCGGCTCTCGGCCTGGGCGAACACCCGGTAGGCGCGGTTGTTGAAGTCGAAGTCGTTGACGTAGACCGAGCCGAGGAAGATCTGGAGGGTGTCGGTGATCTGGCCGAGCGACACCCCGAGGCTTTTCGCCCGGTCGCGGTCGATCTTCACCAGGAGCTGCGGGTCGGAGGCCGTGAAGCCGGTGAACAGGCCGCGCAGGTCCGGGCTCTTGCCACCCTGGGCGACGAGCCCCTGGGTGGCGGCCTCCAGCCCCTCGACCGTGCCGCCGCTCTGGTCCAGCACCTCGAACTGGAAGCCGCCGAAGACCCCGAGCCCCTGGATGGGGGGCGGCTCGAAGGGGATGACGAGCGCGCCGGACATGCCGAGGAGAGGCCCGAGCAGCCGGCCGACCACCGCCTGGGCCGAGTGCTCCGCTCCCTTCCGCTGGGAGAGCGGCTTCAGGCTGGCGAACATCAGGCCGCGGTTGGGAGCGCTGCCGGCGAAGCTGAAGCCGGTGACCGAGAAGACCGAGATCACCTCGGGGGTCTTGGCAACCAGCGCCTGCGCCTGGGCGGCGATCCGCGTGGTGTATTCGAGCGAGGCGCCGGCGGGCGCCTGGATGTTGACGATGAAGTAGCCCTGGTCCTCGTCGGGGACGAAGCCGGTCGGCACCAGGCGGAAGATCCAGTAGGTGAGCCCGAGGCCGCAGAGGAAGACGGCGACCACCACCCACCGCCGGCGGAGGAAGCTTTCCAGGGCGCGGTGATAGCCGTGGGTGAGGCCGTCGATGCCGCGGTTGACGGCGCGGAAGAAGGCGCCGTGCGGCCGCTCGCCGCGGCCCAGCCAGAGGGCCGAGAGGGCGGGGGTCAGGGTGAGGGCGTTGAACGCCGAGAGGGCCACCGAGAAGGCGATGGTGAGCGAGAACTGCTTGTAGAGAAGGCCCGTGGTGCCGGGGAAGAAGGCGACCGGCACGAAGACCGAGACGAGGACGAGCGAGGTGGCGATGACCGCCCCGGTGACCTCGCGCATGGCCGCCGAGGCCGCGGCCAGGGCGTCGCTGTGCTCCTCCTGGATGTGGCGCTGGATGTTCTCGATGACGACGATCGCGTCGTCGACCACGAGGCCGGTGGCGAGCGTGATGCCGAAGAGGGTGAGCGTGTTGATCGAGAAGCCGAGGAGCTTGACGAAGGCGAAGGCGCCGATGAGCGAGACCGGAATGGTGATCGCCGGGATGACGGTGCTCCGCCAGTCCTGGAGGAAGAAGAAGATGACGGCGATGACGAAGAGGATCGCCTCCACGAGGGTGATCAGCACCTCGCGGATCGACTCCCCCACCACCGTCGTGGTGTCGAAGGCGACCTTGTAGCGCAGGCCGGGCGGGAAGCGCTTCGAGAGGCGCAGGAGCTCGGCGCGCACGTCGCGGTCGACGTCGAGCGCGTTGGCGCTGGGGAGCTGGAAGACCGCGAAGCCCACCGCCGGGATGCCGTTGAAGGTGAGGTTCGAGCTGTAGCTCTCGGCCCCCAGCTCGGTCTTCCCCACGTCGCGGAGCTTGACCAGGGTGCCGTCGGGCCGCGCCTTGACGACGACGTTGCCGAACTCGGCCGGCTCGGAGAGCCGCCCGATCGCCCGCACGCTGATCTGGTAGGCCTGGCCGGGGGGCGCCGGCGGCTGGCCGACCTGCCCTGCCGCCACCTGCACGTTCTGCTCGCGGAGCGCCGCCACCACGTCCGCCGCGGTCACCTTGCGGCTCGCCAGGAGCACCGGGTCGAGCCAGATCCGCATCGAGTACTTGCGCTCGGCGAAGATGAGGACGTCGGCGACCCCCTTGACCCGCTTGATGGCGTCCTTCAAGTAGACGTCGACGTAGTTGCTCATGAAGAGCGTGTCGTACTCGCCATGCTGGGAGTACATGCCGGCGACGAGGACGAAGGCGGTCGAGCTCTTGGCGACGGTGACGCCGGTCGTCCGCACCTCGTTGGGCAGGCGCCCCGAGGCGATCGAGACCCGGTTCTGGATGTCGACCGCGGCGAGGTCGATGTCGCGGTCGATCTCGAAGGTGGCGACGATGCTGCTCGAGCCGTCGTTGGCCGAGGTCGAGGTCAGGTAGCGCATCCCCTCGACGCCGTTGATCTGCTGCTCGATGGGGGTGGTGACGGCCGACTCGACGACCTGGGAGCTGGCGCCGGTGTAGAAGCTCGTCACCGTGATCTGCGGCGGCGCGAGAGTCGGGTACTGGGCGATGGGCAGGCTGGGGATCGAGACCGCGCCGGCGAGGATGATGAGAAGGGCGCAGACGGTCGCGAAGACCGGTCGCTTGAGGAAGAAGTCGGCGAACATAAGCGCTTTCCCGTCCTAGGGCAGGGGGGTGACCGGAGTGCCGTCGGCGAGCTTCTGGACCCCGCCGGTCACCACCCGCTCGCCCGGCTTCACGCCGGCGAGGACGACGTAATCGTTGCCCACCACCTCGCCCACCTGGATCGGCCGCTGGTGGGCGATCAAGCCCTTGCCGCCGGGTCCCGGCTCGACGACGAAGGCGAAGAATTGGCCGCTCGTCCGGGTCACCGAGAGGAGCGGGAGCACCGGCCCGCGGTGGGCGCTCCAGATCACCCGGGCGCGCACCACCTGCCCCGCGCGCACGCCGCCGGTGTTGGCGGGATTGGCGGGAGTGGCGATCGGCGCCTTGATCAGCACCGACTGGGTCTGATCGTCGACCTGGGGGGCGAGGAAGCCCACCGCGGAGATCGCGAGGACGGCGCCGTCCTCGCCGAGGATCTCGACCGGCAGGCCGACCTTGAGGTCCTTCGACCGCTCGAGGGGAATCGAGATGTAGGCCTCGAGCGCGGTGTTCTCGTCGAGCGTCGTCAGGATCGTCGCGGAGGTGACCCGGTCGCCCACCCGCACCGGGATGTCGCCCACCACCCCGGCCTCCGGCGCCGACACCCGGAAGTAGCGCAGTTGCACCTGCTGCTCCTCGACCTGGGCGCCCAAGGCCTCGTAGTCCGCCCGCGCCTGGTGGAGGGCGCTCTCCGCCTCCTCCAGCGACTGCCGGGGCACCGCGCCGCCCTGGTAGAGGGTCTCCATGCGCTGCCGCTGCTTCTCGGCGTAGTCGAGGGCCGCCCGCTTCATCGCCCGGGTCGCCTCCTCGCTCTTGACCGCGGCGCGCTGCTTGGCGGGATCGATCTGCAGGAGCGGCGTGCCGGGGCGGACGTGATCTCCCGACTTGACGAAGATCTGGGTGATGACGCCCTCGGTCTGCGGCTGGACGTTGACCGAGCGGCGCGACTTCAAGGTCGCCAGGTACTCGCCGGCGTCGCGCAGGTCGGCCTCGCGCACCGGCTCGATCTTCACCGGCGGCCCGCCGCCGGGGCCTCCCGGACCGCCCGGACCCCCGGCGGGGGGTTTGCCGCCGCAGCCGGCGCTGCCGGCGAGAACCGCCAGCAGGAAGACGGGGAGCAGGGAGTACGGGGAGAGCCGGTAGAACCCCACGCTTCTCGATATCATGGCTTCGCTCCCCCTGATCAGGACATGGGCCAGGCGTGACCGCCCGCGAGAATTCCCTCGACTCCGGATCTTATAACCGACTCCGGGCAGAGGGCTACCCTTCCCCGGCTCGTCCCACCGGATCTACTGGATCGGCAGGGTGATCGCCACCTCCAATCCTCCCTCCGCGCGGTTCCTCGCCGTGATCCCGCCGCCGTGCTCCTCGGCGATCCGCCGGGCGATGGGGAGCCCCAGGCCGGTCCCCGTGTCGTGGGTCGAGAAGTAGGGGTCGAAGATCGGCTCCTCCCTGGCTCGGATCTCGTGTAGAGTCCGGGTGAAAGGAGGATCGAATTCCATGAAAAAGAAAGCGCTTTCGAAGAAGCTCCAGCTCAGCCGCGAGACCCTGCGCGATCTGCGCCAGCCCGCCCTGCGGGAGGCCGCGGGGGGCTCGGGCAGAACCTGTCCGGTGATTTGCGGCTCGGACGCCAACACCTGCGTCCCCTCCTGTCTCTGTAATACCGAGCTCTGCTAGTCGGGAGGTCGCGGGCCGGCGGCGCCGATCTGTACGGCGCCGCCCCCCGAGCCGCCTGGACGTATACTCTCCCCATGGCCATCGCCCTGCTCAAAGAGCCTCCCTTGACTCTCCCCACCGAGTTGGGTCCCTACCGGCGCACGGATTACGAGTCCCTGCCGGACGAGCCGCGCTGCGAGTTGATCTTCGGGAGGTTCTATTGGAGCCCCAGCCCTGCGGTCCCGCACCAGGTCGTCGTGGGCGTCGTCTATCTCTTCCTGGATCGGATCGCCAACGATACGGGAGGTCTGGCCCTGCCGGCTCCGGCCGACGTCCCATTCGCCGATCATTCCGTGGTCCAGCCGGACGTCCTCTATATCTCGGCCGCGCGCCGTGGGATCGCCAGGAACCGGCTCGAGGGCATCCCGGATCTCATGGTGGAAGTCCTCTCCCCCGGCACGGTGCGCCGCGACCGAGGCGAGAAGCTGGCCCTCTACGCCCAGTCGGAAGTCCGCGAATACTGGATCCTCAACTACGCCGAGCGCCAGATCGAGTTCCTGGTGAACCAGGGGGGCCACTTTGTGATGGCCCTGCCGACCGGCAGCGAATACCGCTCCACGGTCCTGCCCGAGGTCCGGCTCGATCTGGCGGCGTTGTGGCGGGCGATCGAAGACCGGCTCCGCTGAGCGGTTCGCTGCCCTTCTCCTACCTCGTACCCGACCGGCACGGGACTCGGCGGCGGTCTTGCGGTAGACTGTTGGTCGCGATCTCAAACAAAGACTGCGTATGCCTCCTCTCGAGCCTCCCCGTCCGCCCCGGGTGTTCGTGAGCTACAGCCACGACTCTCCCGGCCACATGGATCGAGTGCTTGCGCTCTGCGACCGGCTGCGGCACGACGGCGTCGACACCGAGCTCGACCAGTACGAGTCGGCGCCTCCCGCCGGGTGGCCGCGTTGGACGCAGCGGCAGATCGAGACGACCGATTTCGTGCTCGTGGTCTGCACGGAGGTCTATCGCCGCCGCTTCGACGGCAGGGAGGAGAAAGGGCGCGGCCTGGCTGTGAAGTGGGAGGGGGCCGTGATGACCCAGGTGCTCTACGACGCCGCCGCGGAGACCGGCAAGCTCGTCCCATTGGTGTTCTCGCCGGAGGACGAGGCGCACATCCCCATCGTCCTGCGCGGCCTGATGCACTACGATCTCGGAAGTGATGCGGGCTACGAGCCGCTCTACCGCCATCTCACGCAGCAGCCCGCAGTCGCGAAACCCGGCCTCGGCGCGCTCGTCGCCCTCCCAGCGAAGTCCCGGGCGAGCGGGTTCACCTCGACCGTGCAGGGGCTCGCGCGCCGGTACCGGTGGCCGTGGCTCGCCGCCGCTGCGCTCCTCGCAGTCGTCCTGGCGCTGGTTGGATACCGGTCCTTCGGACCCGCACCGAAACCCCAAGCTGCCATGGTCGAAGCCTCGGCACCTGGACCGCCCGCCAAACAAATCCTCTCGGGTGAGATCCTAGACGCCGAGACCGGGCTGCCTCTTCCAGGTGTCCTGGTCAGCCTCCCCGAGTTCGACCTGACAAAGACGACAAGCCCAGACGGCAAGTATCGATTTGCGGTTGCCGTACCGGTCGGTACGCAGGTCAGGATTCGCGCCACGCTGGAGGGATACCGGAAGATCCTGGCCGATCCACCGGCGGGGAGCCCGCTGAACACGCACCGGATGTGGAGGGATCGATGATGCGAAGACTCGTCGCTCTAGTGTTCCCGTTGATCTTCCTCGTCGCAGCCGCCGCACTGGCGCAGCCTGGCCGTGAGCTGCATGTGCAGGTCTTTCATCTCGGTGAGAATGGCGAGAAGGTCTACGAGTCTGGAATCGTGGTGACCTGGCAGGAGACCGGCAGCAGCCACGAGACGAACGACCAGGGCCTCTCCCGGCTGCCGCTGCCGCCGGCTTTCCGGCCTGGGGCCAAGGTCACTCTCAGCATCGACAAACCGAAGTGGCGGATCCGCTATCCCCTGGATGGTGAAACTCTCGTTCCAGCCTCTCTCGACGAAACGATCAAGGTCGAGCTGCTGCCGGCGGGCTCCCGGCTTTTTTGGACGAACGATCGCATTGAGAAGTTCATCCAGGACACGGCCGAGAGGGCGAAGCGGGATGAGCAGACGAAGACGCGTGAGAGTGGAACCACTGGAAGCCGGGAGCTCGACCTCGACCGCTATATCAAGGAATGGGCCGTCCGCTACGGCTTCACACTGGAGGACGCGCAGAAGGAGATCGACCGCTGGGCCGCCGAGATCGAAGCGAATCAGGACGACGTCTACAAGCTGGGGTTGGCCGCCTTCGTGAAGAAGCAGTTCGCCGATGCGGCGCTGCACTTCCACGATTCCGCTACCTTGGACGCTCGCCGGATCGAGGAGATCGACAGACGCCAGGAGACACTCGCACAAAAAAAGGCCCAGCTGCGGGTAAAACAGGTCCGCGACCTGCGGCTCGAAGGGGACTCTCACTTCCAGGCCAGCGCCTATGACAAGGCCCTCGCCGCCTACGATGAGGCGCACAGCTATACTTCGCGCCCTGGAACCGAAGAGCTGTGGGCAGCCACGTTAGCGGATCTCGCCCGCACTTACATCCGCTTGGGAGTATGGGGTTCTCCGGCGGAAAGCGCAGCCCATCTTCAACTGGCTGTCCAGGCCCTTCTTCAAACCCTCCTCGTATACACTTGCGAGCAGCATCCCCAGGACTGGGCAAGAATACAAACCTATCTCGGAGATGCCCTTAAGGAGCAGGGCAAGCGAACCGAAGGCGAGGGCGGCACCCGGCTCATGGCCGAGGCGGTCGGGGCATATCGTCAAGCGAGCGAGGTCCGTACTTCCGAGATCCTTCCCCGGGGCTGGGCGGCGACCCAGACTAACCTCAGCGATGCCCTCATAGAGCAGAGCAGGCGGACTGAAGGCAACCGCGGTGCCGGTCTCCTGGCCGAGGCCGTAGAGGTCTGTCGGCAGGCGCTCCTCATCGAAGCCCGCGAGCACCTCTCCGAGGAATGGGCAGCGACTCAGTACAGCCTTGCCAATGCCCTCCAAGATGAGAGCCTAAAGATCGAAGGCGAGCCCAGCGTTCGGCTCCTGGCCGAGGCTATCGAGGCGTACCGCCAAGCGCTCCTCGTCCACACCCGCGAGCGCTTTCCCGAGGACTGGGCTAAGACCCAGAACAATCTGGGTAACGCTCTTGGTGAACAGGCAAGGCGGACCGCCGGAGCGCTTAGTGTCCATCTCCTAGACGAGGCTGTCGAGGCATATCGTCAAGCGCTTCTCGTTATCACCCCCGAGCACTTTCCCCAGGGTTGGGCTGGAATTCAAAACAACATCGGCAACAATCTCATGGAGCGGGGTCAGCGGACCGACGGCGAGCGCGGCGTCAGCCTCTTGGCTGAGGCCGTCTATGCGTATCGTCAAACGCTGCTCGTAGCCACACGCGAGTACCTTCCTCAGCAATGGGCAGCGACCCAGAATAACCTCGGTAATGCCCTCTCGAAGCAGGGTAGGCTGACTAAGGGCGAGCGCGGCGTCGTTCTCCTGACCGAGGCTATCGAGGCGTTTCACCAGGCGCTCCTCGTCAACACCCGGGAGCACGTTCCCCAAGAATGGGCACGGCTACAGAGCAATATCGGCGCAGCCCTCCTAATACAGGGTGAGCGGGTCGAAGGAGAGCCCGGCGCCCGCCTCCTGGCCGAGGCAGTCGAGGCCGACGGTCAGGCACTCCTCGTCTACACTCGCGAGCAACTCCCTCAGGATTGGGCAAGGACGCAGAGCAATATCGCCATGACCCTTGAATCTCAGGGCGAGCGGACCGAAGGAGAACCCGGCGTTCGACTCCTGGCGGAGGCCGTCGAGGCCTCGCATCAGGCGCTCCTCGTCTATGCCCGCGAGGATTTTCCCCAAGATTGGGCAAGGACGCAGAACACCCTTGGTGAATGTCTTCAAGATCTGGGCCAGCGGACCGAAGGCGAGCGGGGTGTCCGTTTGCTGGTAGAAGCCGTCGATGCCTATCGTCAAGCGCTTCTTATCCGCACCCGCGAGCAGCTTGCCCAAGGCTGGTCGGCGACCCAACGCTCCCTTGGCGATACCCTCCTGGAGCTCGGTAGACGCAAGGGAGGGGAGAGTGGTGCTCGCCCCTTGGCCGAGGCGGTCGAGGCATATCGCCAAGCGCTTCTCGTCCGCACCCGCGAGCAGTTTCCCCAGGATTGGGCGTCGATACAGAGCAGCCTTGGAGATGCCCTCCAAGAGTTGGGTACGCGAACCGGAGGCGAGCGCGGTGTCCGTCTACTGATAGAAGCAGTTGCGGCCTATCGTCAAGCGCTTCTCGTCCATACCCGCGAGCAGCTTCCCCAGGACTGGGCAAGGACCCAGACCAATCTCGGCATCGCTCTTCAGGAACAGGGTAAGCGGTCCGAAGGCGAGAGCGGCACCCTCCTTTTGGCCGCGGCGGTCGAGGCCTATCGTCGTGCGCTCCTGGTCTATACCCGCGAGCAATTTCCCCAGGATTGGGCAAGGACCCAGACGAACCTCGGTGTCGCTCTTCAGGAACAAGGCAAGCGGTCCGAAGGCGAGAGCGGCGCCCGCTTTTTGGCCGCGGCGATCGAGGCCTATAGGTTGGCTATTGAGGTCTTCACTTTTGAGCAGTTTCCCCAACAGTGGACTCAAGCCAAGCTCAATCTAGTAGAAGCGTTGCTGTTTGCGAACCGCGCCCAGCAAAGCGCGGATGGGCTTTCCGAGATCCTCAGCAAAAACCCGACCAATGCGAAGAGTTTCAGACTTCTGGTTACCATCTTAATCAATAGACTTTTTGACCCGTCTCAGGCTCTATCTATCATACGGAAGTGGAACGAGAACCTTCCAGGAGATTCCCAAGCCGGAATCTTCGAAATCGAAGCTCTATTTGTTAGTCGAGCCTTCTCGGATTGCAGGAAGAAGGCCGCTTCCTTCCTCGTGGAGGCTTCCGACCTCTCCCCCGAGAAACGGGTGATCGCTTTAAGCTACGAGGCTGCTGCTGATGAAGCGGCCAGTGCCTCCAACGCTGCGACCTCTCTGGCGGGCCTCATCAGAGCGGTACAGGCGCAACCACAGGGATTCACCTCAAGGTGGGACTTAGCTGGAACGCTCCACTTGCTCCAAGAGCACCCAGAGATTCCTCACCGCGACTGGATCGTACGCCTCTTCAAGACCCTTGAGGCCCAGGACCGCGACTCGATCACCCAGGGGCTGCGAGACCGTCAAGCCGAGCTCGTAACGACGAGCCAGTGAGAGGGCGGCACAGTCGCACGAGGCATTCGTCAAACGGCCCCACTCTCTTGCCCTTCCGCCCCGTTCCTGCTATCTTCCCCGCATCGGGAGGATCGTCCTCCCGCCCAAACAAACGGGACCGGCCCGAGCGCTAACTCGAACCGGCCCCTGACTCCGCAAGAGGGATAAACTCATGCGAAGCTCCCGTGATGGTAGCAGCACGCCCGCTTCTCCCCTCGACAACGCTTTCTCCCCCTCCTACCTGGCCCTCCTCCGCGAGCGCGACGACGTCCTGACCGCTGCTGAGGCCGAGCTCGCCGGCCCCTGGAAGATCGAGCCCGTTCCGGGGCGGCCGGGCGCGGTCGCCCTCCTCCGGCTGTGGGAGGACCTCGCCATCGGCGATCCGCCGGTCGCCGTCCTCTGGCATCTCGAAACGGCGCGGCTCCTCTCCGTGCTCCTGCCGGTGATCGACCGCGTGTCACCGATACGCCTAAATTCCCCCCATCCTCGCCGCTAAAAATCCCCCCCTCCGTCAGGAGGAAGCATGGAGATCGAGGAGAGATCGGAGAAGCTGTCCACGACGCCTGAAGGCGCCGTGGAGGTGGGCGAGTTGAT
>DASQPA010000440.1:0-2014 GCA_035644215.1 Thermoanaerobaculia bacterium | reverse complement strand
TCTCTTCTCTATCGTACCGGGGATCGCGCCCGCTATGGGCCCGATGGGAATCTGGAGTTTCTGGGGCGGCGCGACTCCCAAGTCAAGATCCGCGGCTTTCGCATCGAGCTGGGCGAGATCGAAGCGGCACTCTCGGCGCTGGCAGGGGTCCGTGAGGCGGTAGTGGTGGCGCGCGAAAATTCTCCTGGCAATCCGCGCGATCGGCGGCTGGTCGCCTATGTGGCTGGTGACGTTGCCGGGCTGGCGGTCGACGAGATGAGAAGGGCGTTGCGCGAGCGGCTGCCGGACTACATGGTGCCCGCCGCCTTCGTCAAGCTCAGGGCGTTGCCCCTCACTCCGAACGGCAAGGTGGACCGCAAGGCCCTGCCGATTCCAGAAAGAGTGAGAACCGAGGAGAGTTATCTGGCGCCGGGGACTCCGGTCGAAGAAGTCCTCGCCGGAATCTGGGCCGATCTTCTCGGTCTCGAACGGGTCGGGGCGGCCGACCACTTTTTCGATCTGGGCGGCCACTCTCTACTGGCGACCCAGGTGACGTCGCGGCTGCGCAGCACGTTTGGCATCGAAGTGCCGCTACGCGATCTTTTCGACGCTCCGAAATTGGCGGACTTGGCCGCTCGTGTCGAGGCGGCACTCCGGGCCGGCACGCTCTCGCCGGCTCCACCCCTGGTCAAGGCCCCGGGAGGGCCTCGCCCCCTCTCCTTCGCCCAGCAGCGGCTCTGGTTCATCGATCAGCTCAAATCGGGAAGCCCTCTTTACAACATTCCATTAGCGCTTCGCATCGAGGGACCGCTTCACTCCGATCTGTTGGCGTCATGCCTGAGTGAGATCGTGCGCCGCCACGAGACCTTGCGCACGGTCTTCGTCGTTCGGGAAGGCTCTCCAGTATCGGTTGTGCAACCGGTGGCCCCCGTCGTCCTGCCATTGGTGGACCTGTCGGGACTGCCGGAAAGCCAGCGTGAAAGGCAGACCCTCTTCCTGGCCGCGGAAGAAGCCGACCGCCCGTTCGATCTCACTCGTGGTCCGCTGCTGCGCGGCGTGTTGCTGCGGCTGGCGGAGGATGACCACATCTCTCTGCTGACCAATCATCACATCGCAAGCGATGGTTGGTCGATGGGCATCCTGGTCCGCGAGATCGTGGCTCTCTATACGGCGTTTGCCGAGAGCCGGCCCTCGCCCTTACCGGAGCTGCCCGTGCAGTACGTGGATTTCGCGGCATGGCAATCCTCTTGGCTGCAAGGGGAGGTTCTGGAGGGCGAAATTTCCTTCTGGCGCCAGCAACTCGCGGGACTGCCACCACTCTTGGAACTCCCCACCGACAGGGCGCGGCCGGCGGTGCAGAGCTTCCGCGGCGCGTCGCGGCCTGTGCGGTTGGCGGCCGACCTCACCCGGCAGGTGCAGACCCTCGGCCGGCAGGAGGGAGCGACTCTCTTCATGGCGCTGTTGTCCGGATTCCAGGCTCTTCTGGTGCGCTACAGCGGACAGCGGGATCTCGCGGTGGGCACCCCGATCGCCGGGCGCAACCGGGTGGAGATCGAGGGCTTGATCGGATTCTTCGTCAACACGCTGGTGATGCGCGGCGACCTTTCCGGCGAGCCGACGTTCCGGGAGCTGGTCGGCCGGGTCCGCGAGACTGCGTTGGCTGCCCATCTGCACCAGGAGGTGCCGTTCGAGAAACTCGTCCAGGATCTCATGCCGGAAAGGAGCCTGGCCCACACCCCTTTGTTCCAGGTGGTGCTCGCGCTGCAGAACACTCCCGTCGAGAGCCTGGAGATCCGGGATCTGCGCCTGCAACCGGTGAACGGGGCCGGCACGACGGCGAAATTCGACCTGACGCTCAGCCTGGAGGAGAGGGACGGCGAGCTCATGGGCGGTGTCGAGTACGCCACCGATCTGTTCGACGCCGCGACCATCGACCGCTGGATCCTCCATTACGAGCGTTTGCTCACCGCGGCCCTGGCGGCCCCCGAGGGGAAGGCTTGCGAGCTGTCACTGCTTTCCCCCGGCGAACGCCAGC
>DASQPA010000439.1:0-13579 GCA_035644215.1 Thermoanaerobaculia bacterium | reverse complement strand
CCGATCGTGGGCTCGCCCGTCGACGCCCTCTTCGGCCTCGGAACCTCGGGGATCGATGTTCTGGTTCTGGAGGACTTCCTCCTCGACCGGAGGGCGCTGCCGGAGGGCTGGGGGGAGATCCTCGCCGCCTGGCAGCCGGATACGGGGAGCCCGTTCGCGCGGGAGCGCACGGTCCTGGGCGAGAGCCTCTACACCTTCGTGTGATGACCGATCCGCGCGAGACCTGGAGCCGCGAGCTGGCGGAGCTCCTCGCCACCTCCGAGGGGCTGCGGATGGCGAGGCTCCTCCAGGCGACGGGAACGCTGGTCCCGCCGACCGCCCCGGCGGCTGGGGGGCCGGGAGGTCGGGCTGCGGGCGGTGCTCAAACTCGCCCTTCGGGCTCAAACAGTTGCGCTCCGTCCTCGCCCGACCTCGCGGCCCCCCAGCCGCCTCCCCCCGCCGGCCTGGGGCCGATCAGCATCTGGCAGCCGCGAGAGGTGGCGGGGGAGTGGGTCTTCGAGCGGCCGGAGCCCGGTCCGCTGGGAGATCACTATGCAGCGCGCCGAACGATTCCCGCGAAGAAAGGTGCGGCGCGGCGGATCTGCTTCTTTGGCGAGTCCGCGGCGGCCGGTTATCTCTATGCTTCCCACCTGACTCCCGCCCAGGTCCTGGAGCAGCAGCTCGGGTCGATTGTGGGTCCTGGCGAGTTCGAGGTGGTCGACCTCGCCCGCACCAACGAGACCCTGGGGCCGCTGGTCGAGACCGTCCGCGCCGCGATGCAGCTGGCGCCGGACCTCCTGGTGATCTATACCGGCAACAACTGGAATCTCCTGGAGACCCCGGAGCTCTCCCCCTACGCGCCCGCGGTGCGAGCCCGCCAGCGCTATGCCGAGGCGCTCGGCCGGGAGGGCGTTCTCGGTCCGGCCCGGCAGGCGCGGATGGAGCTGGCGCAACGGGCCGGGGCCGCCTTTGCCGAGATTGCCGGGCTGGGACTGCCGGTGGTCCTGGTGATTCCGGAGGTCAACCTGGCCGATTGGGAGAGCCTGCAGCCGGTGGTCTGGCTGCCGGGAGACGGGGTGGCCCGCTGGTATGCCGCCTATGAGCGGGCTCTCGGCCGGCTGGAGGAGGGACGGGCCGGGGAGGCCGCGGCGGCGGTCTGGGAGATGGTCGCGCTCGACGGCGGTACCAATCCCACCCCCTTCCGGCTCCTGGCGCGGGTGCTCGCCGCCCAGGGGGAGGCCGAGGCGGCGCGCGACGCCTGTATCTCGGAGATCGACTGCAACGCCTACCCGCTCCTCGGTTTCCTCGGCGCGCCCCAGGCGACGACGGTCGCCCGGGAGATCCTGGAGCACTCCGCCTGGCAGCACGGCTTCACGGCGGTCGACCTACGCCCGGTCTTCGCCGAGCACGGCGGCTCGCCCCTCCCCGGCCGGCGCTTCTTCCTCGACTACTGCCACCTGACGATCGAGGGGATGAAGGTGGCGATGGCGGCAGTCACCGCCGCGGTTCTCCGCTCGACGGGGACGGAGGCGGGAGGCTGGCGCGATCTCCTCGCCCGCCTCCCCGATCCGATCGTCTCCCCGGAGGCGGACGCCACCGCCAAGCTCGGCGCCGCCCTCCACAACGCCCACCGCCTGCTGCCGGTGGGGCCGGCGCGGCCGGCGGAATCGACCCGGCTCCCCCTGCTCGAATTCTGGTGCCGGGCGGCCCTGGAAGCCTCGCCCCATGCCTCCGGTATCGCCGCCGCCCTGCTCGACGTCGTCGCCGCCCGCGCCACCCCGGGGCCGGCGGTCCTGTCGGCCGGCTTCGCGCGCAATCTGGCTTCCCCCTACCGGCTCCTCCTCCAGCACGGCTGGCGCTGGGATTTTCTGGACGCCGACCTGCTCCAGGCGATCGCGAACGTCCTTGGGCCTAAGGTGAAAGAGGAAATCGACCGTCTCCTTCTGGCGGGCTATGGACTACCGTCCGAGGGGGCCGACCTCTCCCGCCCGCCTTTCCTGGCCGAGCCGCTGGCCCGCTTCTTCCCCGAGGCCCTGGCCGTCCCCGGCCTTGCCGGTCGCGCCGCCTACCGCTCCCCCTGGCCCGAGTCGGCGTTCTGCCTGGTTTGCGAAGCGGGAGAGGCGATCGAGCTGACCCTCACCGCCCGGTTGCCGGCGATCCCGGGAGCGGAACCCCGGCGGGGCGAGGTGGCCGTGGAGATCAACAGGATCTCCCTGGGAACGATCGACCTGGCGGAGCGCTGGCGCCGTCACACCCTCCGGGTCGAAGGCTCGCTGCTGCGCCGGGGCCTGAACCGCGTCACCCTGCGCTGGCCGCTCCCGCCCCCCTGCGGCGAGGCAGCCCTGGAAGCCGCCCTCTGCCGGCTCGAAGCGGGAATCGAGGCCGACCTCCACCCGGTTTTCGGCGAGGTCTTCTCGCTCGTCGCCCGGCCGGCCGAGGGGGGAAATCGCTGGGGAATGCTTCCCCGTCCCGGAGCGGTTGACGTTTAGCGTAAGATAGAGACGAACCACGATGATCCGGCCGCTTCTCCGCGGCCTGGCAAAAGGAGATTCATCCATGCCCTACAGCCCACTTCTCGTCAAGCCGATGCGCGAGGAGCTCACCAGCATCGGCGTCCAAGAGCTCCTGACCCCTCAAGACGTCGACGCCTTCATGGCCGAGAAGTCCGGGACCGCCCTCCTGGTGGTCAACTCCGTCTGCGGCTGCGCCGCCGGCATGGCCCGCCCCGGCATCCGTCTGGCCCTCCAGCACGAGCGCCGCCCGGACCGCGCGGTCTCCGTCTTCGCCGGTCAGGATCTGGAAGCCACCGCCCGCGCCCGCGGCTATCTGGCGGACATCCCGCCCTCCAGCCCGTCGATCGCCCTGTTCAAGGACGGCGAGCTGGTCCATTTCATCCCCCGGCACCGGATCGAGGGGCGCGACGCCACCGCCGTGGCCGCGGACCTGCAGGCGGCCTTCGACGAGCACTGCGGAGTGCCCGCCGCGAGCGCCACGGCCTGAAGATGGGGACCTTCCACCAAGGGAAGAGCGAGCTGCACGGGATCACCGTGGTGGTCGACACGACCGGCCCGGAGATCTTCGTCGGCCGCTGTGACGACATGGACGACCGCGGCATCGTCCTGGACGACGTCGACGTCCATCGCGACGGAGAGAGCGGCCGCTCGAAGGACCAGTACGTCCAGAAGGCCGCCCTCTACGGCGTGTTCAAGAAGTACGACCGCCTCTTCGTCCCGCAGGACAAGGTCGCCTCGATCAAGCGGCTCGGCGAAGTCTGATATCGCGGTCGGTGCTTCTGGACGAAGATGCCTCGCGTCAAGGACATACAGGGGCCGTACCGCTTTTATTTCTACAGCTTCGACTGTGGCGAGCCGAAACATGTCCACGTTCAACGAGAGCGGATGCTTTGCAAGTTCTGGCTAGAACCTCTCGACCTGAGCTCGAACCACGGTTTCGCAGCCTCGGAGCTGAACACAATCCGGAGCTTGATCCGCTCGAACCTGGATAAGATCTTGGAGGCATGGCATGAGCACTGTGGTTAGCATCGAGCCGAGGGTAAAATCCGTCTCGGTCACCGAAGATGCCATTACCTTCGAGTTGGTCGACGGCCGGGCGGTGAGCGTCCCGCTGGCCTGGTCCTGGAGGCTGTCGGAAGCCACCGCCAAGCAGCGGGCGAATTTCGAGATTCTCGGGGACGGCCAGGGTGTCCACTGGCCTGATATCGACGAAGACCTCAGCGCCCAGGGCATGTTGACCGGCTCGCCTGCCAGGCGGCCCAGGAGCTGAGATCAAGCGGCTGGGCGAAGTCTGAGTCTCTCTATCGGGCGCTCCGGGTCGGCTTGGCGTTCCGGGCCGCCTTGAGCGCCCGCTCGACCTCGGAACGGATCCGGGACTCGCCCTGCGGCGACCAGCCGGCCGACCCGAAGACGACCTTTCCGGTGGCATCGAGGACGACATAGGTGGGGAGGCCCTTGACGCCGAAGGCCCGCCGCGCCGTCCCCTGCCCGTCCCAGACCTGGACCCAGTCCAGACCATTGGCCGCCACGAAGCTCCTGGCCTTTCTCTGATCGCTGTCGCAGCCGACGCTCACCAGGGCGAACGGCTCGCCGCGGAGCTTCTCGCGCAGGCTCTTGAGGCCGGGAACGCTCTGGCGGCAGGGGCCGCACCAACTGGCCCAGAAGTCGAGGAGCACCACCTTGCCGGCGAGGTCGGCGAGCTGGATGGGCTTGCCGTCCAAAGTCTCCAGGGCGAGAGCGGGCGCCTCTGGCGCCGGAGCGTCGCGGGGATGTTCGATCATCGAGCGCACGGTCGAGTCCCCCGGCGCCTCCGGGTTGCGCTCGAGGTACTGCCGCAGCAGGGCGGTCCCCTCCTCGTCCCGCCCCTCCTGCACCAGGATCTGGCCGAGGAGGAGACGCGCCTCGTCGCCGGCTTTCCCCTGGCTGAGCTCGGCCGCCTTGCGTCCCGCCCCTTCCGCCTCGCCGAGGTCTTTCCTCCCAGCGCTCTGGCCCTGGAAGAACAGGGCCGTCCCGAGCTGGAGGTAGGCCGCCGCGAGAATCTCCCGCTCCGGGCCGAGCGCGATGGCCTGCCGGGCGCTTAAGGCGGCGTCCTTGTAGACGTGGAGCTCGATCTGCGCTCGCGCCAGGCCGATCAGGCACTCGGCGCACGCTCCTCCCGCCTCCCGGTTCGCCTGACGAAAGGCCTCCGCGGCTTCCTTGTACTGCCACGAGCTCAGGAGCTTCCTGGCTTCGGTGAGCCGGTCCGCTGCCCCATCAGGACGGACGGGACCGGGGAGGCTGGTGACGAGGGTGCCGACGAGGAGCGCCGTGAGGAGCCGTCTTCTCGGGTTCATGCCGGAAGATTGTAGCAAGGAAGAGAGGTGGGGAAACCCCCGGAGGGTTCCCCACACCGTATCGCAGGGCGGCGGTTTACTGCTGCGGCGGAGGACCGCCCCCGCACTGTTGCCCCGGAGGGGGGTCGCCGTGTGCGATGTGCGCCGGGATGGCGTTGACGCTCACGTTGATCATGTGAGCGTTGTCGGGATTGCCCGGCGGGATGTGGCAGATGTCGACCTTGCCCTGGCTGTCCGCGAGGGTAGCGACGGTTCCGAAAGCTGCCAGGACAACGATAAGGACGGCGAAAGCAAGCTTTCTTTTCACAGTCATCTCTCCTTTGAAAGGGACGAGGCCAGAAGCCCCTCCCGCGATGGAAGAAGTACAGATCACCCTGGAGAGAGCAGGGCTACACAAGCAGCCCTCCCGATAGCTCCCACAGGGTACTTCTAAATTTTTTACCACAGCTCTCTTGGCGTAAGAGTGTAGCCGGTTCGGGCAAGCGGGACAAGAGCCGGGCGATTTCCGTAGAATCTGTTCACTCCCAGGTCGCGAACCGTCCCTCCGCGGCCAGGGCGTCCATCCTCTCCCGCAACTCCTGCATGTAGAGCTTCCGGTCCTCCGTCCTGGGCAGCGGCTCGCCGACGAAGACGTCGCAGAAGAAGGGGACGGGGACGGCCGAGCCCTTGGGCAGCGACTTGCCCAGACCGTGGAGGAAGACCGGGATCACCGGCACCTCGGGATGGGCGAGGGCCAGGTGGGCCACCCCGCTCTTGAAGTCGGCGAGCCGCTCGGGCTCGCCGCGCGACCCTTCCGGAAAGAGGAGGACGATCTCGCCGCGCTCGAGCGACGCGTGGACCGCGGCGAGCGGGTCGGTCCCCGCCGCCCTCCCTCCACGAACGATGGGGAGGATGCCGACGATCTCCAGAGCGAACCAGGCGAGGAGGCGGTTGCGCAGGAAATAGTCGGCTGCCGCCACCGGCCGGAGCTTGGGCAGGAGGCGGCTGGGGAGGAGAGTCATTAGGACCACCGTGTCGAGGTGGCTGTTGTGGTTGGCGACCAGGATGGCGGGACCCGCCGCCGGCAGCCGCTCGCGGTGGCGGACGTTCAACCCCAGCCCCACCAGGACGATGGGCCGCGCCACCAGCCAGAAAAAGAGGGATCGCAGGACCCGGCTCATCGGCGGATCGCCTCACCCGCCGATCTGGGTGAGGAGCGGCCCATGCAGATACCAGACGAAATGGAAGAAGAGCGGCGCAGTGTAGGAGAGGCTGTCGATGCGGTCGAGGATGCCGCCGTGGCCGGGGAGGAGGGTGCCGCTGTCCTTGATCTGGAGATCGCGCTTGAGCGCCGAGATCACCACGTCGCCCACGAAGCCGCCGACGCCGATCAGCGTCCCGGCGAAGAGCGCCTCGCCGGGGGTGAGCGGGGTCAGGCGCGGAGCGAGGAGCCAGGCCAGGGTGATCGTCGTCGCCACCCCGCCCACCAGCCCCTCGACGGTCTTCCCCGGGCTCACCTTGGGAATCACTTTGTGCTTTCCGAGCGTCCGTCCCCAGATGTACTGGGCGACGTCGTTGAACTGGGTGAGGAAGACCAGGTAGAGGACCAGCCCGGGGCCGCCGCCACGAGGATTGATCGTCTGGGGCAGCACGAGGAGAAAGGCGACGTGGCTGATCGAGAAGACCGTGGCCATGAGCCCCCAGTGCAGGGTGCCCGCGGCGCGCAGAAAACCGCTGGTCTCGCCGATCAGGACCATCTGCAGGGGAAGGAGAAGGAAGACGTAGACCGGCAGGAAGACGATGAACATCCCATACCATCGCATGTCGATCCAGACGTACTGGATGGGGATCGCGAGATAGGCCCAGAAGAGCACGATGCGATCCGCCCGCCGGGTGGGGATGAGCGAAAGATACTCCTTGAGCGCCAGAAACGAGAGAAAAGCGAAGAACGCGAGGGAGACCCGGCGCGAGAGGGTGAGCGCCAAAACGAACACCGCCGCCATGATCCACCAGGTGCGCACCCGCAGGCGCAGCTCCGTCCAGTCGGCTTTGGGTTTCACCCGCCCCAGAAGCCAGACCGCGAGACTCGCTACGACGAGCAGCCCGAAGATTCCGGAAATCGCCCAGCCCACAGCCGGATCGAGCCGAGAGGCGATGCCCTGGACGAGCTCTTGGAGATGTTCCATCATCTCTTCCTACGACCGGACTCCCCTCTCCCGGAGGTGGGGGAGGGCGGGCCGGGAGAGGGGCCGGGGGTGAGGGTTTTCACCTCCCGCAACGCCTTCCTCCCCCGATTGAGCACGGTCACGGCGAGCGCCGCCAGGATCGCGCCAATGACGAAGTCGGTCCACCAGCCCGTCCGGGCGCCGACCCCCAGGGCGAGGCAGACGACGCCGAAGACGAAAGCGCGGTCGCTCTTCCCCATCGGGCCGTCGTAGCGCCGGGAGGCGCCGATCTGGACCGCCACCACCCCGGTCATCTCGGTCAGGCCGGCGAGGAGCACCGCGACGACGATCGCCCAGGGCTCGATCCCCGGCACCAGGGCGAGAGGAAGGTAGAGGGCGGCGTCCGACACCACGTCCCCGATCTCGTTCAGGAGTCCGCCCAGGGCGCTCTTCATGCCGTGCTCGCGGGCCAGCATGCCGTCGATCGCGTTCAACGCCATGCGCACGAAGAGCACGGCGGGGACGAGGAGGAGCGGCCCGCGTGCCCCGGGCCGGGCGGCGAGGAAGGCGCCGGTCGCGAGCGAGAGGAGCATCGCCGCCACCGTCACCTGGTTCGCCGTCACCCCCAGCCGCGCCAGGCCCCGGCAGAGCGGCCGCAGCAGCCCCTGGAAGGCGGGCTTCAGATCATAGATGCTCGCCATGCCGCGATATCTCCTCCTCCCATCGCCTCAGCGGACGAGATGGAACCGCTCCTGGCGCGCGTACACCCAGTGCCGATCTCCCTGGTCGTGATCCCAGAGGCCGGTCAGGCATGGACGAGGCTCCCAGGAGTCGAGCGGTTCCAGGGTATCTTAGCTACAATCGCCGCCGAACGGAGGACTCATGAACGCCAACTGGATCTCGATCGGCGCTTTCGCCACCGCCTTGGCCGTCATCGCCGGCGCCTTTGGCGCCCACGCCCTGGCCGACCGCCTGGACGCCCATCACCTGGCCCTCTGGGAGACCGCCGCCCGCTATCTCATGTACGGCGCCTTCTCCCTCCTCCTCCTGGGCCTCGCCGCGCGCGGCGTCGCCCCCAGCCAGACCCGAGGCTATGGTGCCGCCGGGTTGTGCCTCGCCCTGGGCACCCTGATCTTCAGCGGCACGGTCGCGAGCCTCGCCCTGGGCGGCCCCCGCTGGCTGGGGGCCATCACCCCCCTGGGCGGGCTCCTGATGATCGCCGGCCTCCTCCTCTTCGGCTGGGCGGCCATGGTGCAGGCGGGATAGGTCGGCTTCGTCGCCCTATGAAGCACGAACGCGCCTACCGCTACCTCTTCCTCCTGGCCGGGATCTACAACCTGGCCTGGGGGCTCTTCTCCGCGCTCCGGCCGCAGTGGCTGTTCGTCTTCGCCGGCATGCCGCCGGCCAACTATCCGCAGCTCTTCGCCTGCATCGGGATGATCGTGGGGGTCTACGGCATCCTCTACCTGGAGGTGGCGCGCGATCCGCGCCGGGGCTTCCTGATCGCCTTCGTGGGGCTCCTCGGGAAGGTCCTGGGGCCCATCGGCCTCGCCGTGGCGATCGTGCGCGGGGACTGGCCGCTGCGCTCGATCGTGCTCTGCGTCACCAACGACTTCCTCTGGTGGATTCCCTTCGGGGCGTACCTGCTCCACGCCTGGCCCGGCTACCAGACAGCTTTGGCGGCGACGGACTCCACCTCCGACGGGTAAGCACCCGCGGAGGGCCGCCGCTGCGGCTCCCTGCAGCGACCCTGCTGTACCCCATGGTTGTATGAGAAGTTACTATCGCTTCTTCGCCCATCAAGTGGCCTCCGCGTACGGCCGCCGCGGCCGTCGCGACCGCGGGCTCGTCTACGCCCGCCGGGCGCTGCTGTCGACCCTGGTGCTGCCGGTGCACCTGCTGCGCTTGAGCTGGTACTGCCTGGCCGTCACCTTCGGCCCCCGACGCCCCGCCCGGGGGCCGGCGCGGTGTACCGTGGTGCTCCTCAGCTACCGGCGGCCGCAGAACATCGAGTGGCTCGTCCGTGGCTATCTCCGGTGCGACTTCGTGACCCGGGTGATCGTCAGCAACAACAATCCGGACGTCGACCTCACCCGTCACTTGCGGCTCGACGACCCGCGGATCGAGCTGATCCAGCAGCTGGTGCGCACTCGCCAGGGGATGCGCTTCTCCCTGGCGGCGGAGCGCGGGGACGAAAACGGCTACCTCCTCTCCCCGGACGACGACATCTTCCTCTACCCCGGTCAGATCGAGACGATCTTCCGGGGCCTGGTGGAAGAGCCGGCCGTCCCCCATGGCATCCGGGGGGAGGTGCGGCGGCAGGTGGAGCACCTGCCCGGCTACCCCTTCGATCCCACGGTCACCGGGGAGGGCACGGTTGATCATCTCACCGGCTACTACGCCTTCACCGCCGAGCAGGCCCGCCGCTGCGTCGAGATCTACGGCTCCCTGGGGTGGAACGATCCGAACGCCGTCGGCAACGGCGAGGACATCGTCCTCAGCTTCACCGGCACGGGCCGCCCCCGCATCCACGAGATCGGCGGCTTCCTCCAATGTACCTCCTGGGAGACGATGGTCGCCACCTGGCGCTCCCATGGCAATTTCTTCGTCGAGCGGCTGCGCCTCCACGACCATCTCCGGGAGACGGTCTCCCGCTCCGGCCGGCCTTTCCCAGGATCTCCGATAGAATGAAAGGAAAGGAGGGGCTCGAGCATGCGACAGCCACGGCAGGGCAGGAGCTGGGTGGGAATGCCTTTCGTCTTCGTTCTCGGCCTCGCGGCATCCCGGTCCGCGATGGCGGGCGTCAATGCTTGGACCCCGATCGGCCCGGAGACGGCCGGGTCGCGCGTCCTGAGCCTCGGGCGGGCGCCCTCCAACGGCGCTATCCTCTATGCCGGCCTGGCCGAGGGGGGAGTGGAGCGCAGCGACGACGGCGGGGCGACCTGGCGGCCGGCGAGCTTCGGGCTCGGCGACCCGTTCGTCACCGCGCTCGCGATCGATCCGCACGACCCCGACCGGGTCTATGCCGGCACCCCCAGCGGGCCGTACCGCAGCACCGACGGCGGCGCCACCTGGCAGAGCGCCCGCCCGGTCCTTCCGCTCGCGATCCACAACCTGGCCGTCGACTCCCAGCAGAGCGGCATCGTCTACGCCGGCACCGAGAACGGCATCTACAAGAGCTCCGATTTCGGCGTCCGCTGGCAGCTCCTGACTCACGGCTTCGAGCCGCTGCCGATCTTTCGTTTCGACGTCACCGCCCTGGCCGTCGATCCGCTGCGCCCCCGCCGCCTCTACATCGGCCGCTACGGTCACAACGCCCAGATGCACAAGAGCGTCGACGGCGGCATGACCTGGTTCGCCCTGCGCCGCGCCATCGTCCAGGCCCTGGCCGTCGACCCGGTGCACGACGACACGGTCTGGGCGGCGAGCGCCGAGGGGGTGCAGAAGAGCACCGACGGCGGCCAGCACTGGGCCGTCGTCCTCGGCGTGGTGGGGCAGTCGCTCGCCATCGACCCGACTGCTCCGCAGACCGTCTACGTCGGGACCTCGGGCGGCGTGGAGCGCACCCGGGACGGAGGCGCGACCTGGGAGAGCGCCAGCTTCGGGCTGCCCGCCGCACCGGTCTCCGCCCTGGCGCCCGATCCCGCCTCCGCGGGGCGCCTGCTCGCGGCCACGGGCGGCGGCGTCGGCATCTATCGGAGCGGGGACTCCGGCGGCCTCTGGCGGGCGAGCGGCCGCGGGCTGGTCAATACCTTCGCCGCGACGCTGGAGATCGCGGCCAGCCCCGAGGCCCTCTTCGTCGGCGGCCCCGATTACGGCATCCTGCGCTCGCTCGACCGTGGGGCCACCTGGTCCCAGGTGCTCGCCGGCGACTCGATCGCGGCCCTGGTCGTCGCCCCCGCCAACGGGCGGACGATCTACGCGGCCCGCGTCCCCACCCAGGCGATCGTCCGCAGCACCGACGGCGGCGACAGCTGGCAGACCGTCTCCAACCTGGCGGTCCACGCCCTGGCGGTCGACGGGGGAGACGCCGAAACCGTCTATGCCGCCACCGACGGCGGCCTCCGGAAATCGACCGATGGCGGCGCCACCTGGAGCGTGGTCTTCCCCGGCGGTATCTTCGACGTTGCGGCCGATCCGCTGACGGCGGGGACCGTCTACCTCGTCCGCGATCTGGACGTCTGGCGCAGCCGGGACGGCGGCCAGACCTGGGGGAAGCTCCTGACTGGTGGCGTGCCGACGATCGGCGCCCATCTCCTGCGCAAAGTCTTCGTCGCCCCGACCTCGCCGCGGACGATCCTCGCCGCGGACGAGGTGAAGGTCGCCGGGAGCTTCGACGGCGGCCGCAACTGGAAGCTCCTGACCGGCCGCCGGGATTTCCCCATGGCGTTCGCGGTCGACCCGCTCGACCCCGGGGTGCTCTATCTCGGCTCGGGGCAGGGGGTCGAGCAGAGCCCGGATCGCGGCGCCACCTGGCGGCGGTTCGACCGCGGGCTCTATGGTCGCGGCCTGACCCGGCTGCTCTTCGATCCCGGGGACCCCTTGCGGCTCTACGCCGCGACCTCGGGGGCCGGGGTGTTCGTCTACGAGCTCTCCCACTAAGGGCGCTGGACGGCGCCCCGCCCCTGCGGCTACGATGGAGACCCACGCCGCCGGCTGAGCCGGCGGCGGTCTCTTCGGCCATCCCCTTGGCCGCTCTAGAGCTCCAGGAGAGGAGATCCTCGATGTCGAACGCCATCGTACCTGTTCCCGTGCCGGTCAACGAGCCGGTGCGTTCCTATGCCCCCGGCTCGCCCGAGCGGGCCTCCCTGAAAAAGCGCCTCGACGCCATGCAGAAGGAGCAGATCGAGATTCCCATCGTCATCGGCGGCCAGGAGGTGCGGACCGGCGACCTGGGGAAGGCGGTTTGCCCGCACGACCACGGCCATGTCCTCGCCACCTACCACCAGGCCGGAGCGAAGGAGGTCGAGGCCGCCGCGAAGGCCGCCAAGGCGGCATGGCACGAGTGGTCGGAGATGGATTGGGAGGATCGCGCGTCGGTCTTCCTGCGCGCCGCCGACCTCCTGGCCGGCCCCTGGCGCGACGCGGCGAACGGCGCCACCATGCTCAACCAGTCGAAGACCGTCTTCCAGGCCGAGATCGACTCCGCCTGTGAGCTCATCGACTTCTGGCGTTTCAACCCCTACTACGCGAGCGTCCTCTACAAGGAGCAGCCGGGGTCGCCGGCCGGGGTATGGAACCGGGTCGAGTACCGGGCGCTCGAAGGCTTCGTCTTTGCGGTTTCGCCGTTCAACTTCACTTCCATTGGTGGCAACCTGCCGACCGCGCCCGCCCTCATGGGCTGCACCGCCCTCTGGAAGCCGGCCTCGACCTCGGTCTACTCGAACTACCAGCTGCTGAAGATCCTCGAAGCCGCGGGCCTGCCACCGGGGGTGGTCAACTTCCTCCCCGGCAAGGCGAGCCAGGTGGGCGACCCGGTCCTCGCCCATCCCGACTTCGCGGGCATCCACTTCACCGGCTCGACCCCGGTCTTCCAGCAGATGTGGAAGACGATCGGGGACAGCATCCCCAAGTACCGCTCCTACCCGCGGATCGTCGGGGAGACCGGCGGCAAGAACTTCGTCTTCGCCCATCCCTCGGCCGACCCGGCGGAGCTGGTCACCGCGCTCGTCCGCGGCTCCTTCGAGTACCAGGGCCAGAAGTGCTCGGCCGGCTCCCGCGCCTACGTCCCGCGCTCGCTCTGGCCGGCGGTCGAGAAGGGCTTGAAGGAGATGGTCGCCGAGATCCAGATGGGGACGCCGCTCGACTTCCGGAACTTCATGGGGGCGGTGATCGACGAGAATTCGTTCGATCGCATCGTGGGCTACATCGAGTACGCGAAGAATTCGAGCGACGCCGAGATCCTGGTCGGCGGCAAGGCGGACAAGTCGACGGGCTACTTCGTCGAGCCCACGGTGGTGGTGACCAAGGACCCGCGTTTCAAGCTGATGCAGGAGGAGATCTTCGGACCGGTGTTGACCCTCTTCGTCTACGAGGACGGCGACATCGAGAAGACCCTGGAGCTGGTCGACACGACGAGCCCTTACGCCCTGACCGGCGCCATCTTCGCCGAGGACCGGCGGGTCATCGCGAAGCTCACCAAGGCCCTCCGCCACTCGGCCGGCAACTTCTACATCAACGACAAGCCGACCGGCGCGGTGGTCGGCCAGCAGCCCTTCGGCGGCGCCCGCGCCTCGGGCACCAACGACAAGGCCGGCTCCATGGCCAACCTCCTGCGCTGGACCTCGCAGCGGGCGATCAAGGAGAACTTCGTGCCGCCGAAGGACTTCCGCTATCCGTACATGGGAGCGGAGTAGGGAAGGCGCCGGTGGATCGCGACGGGTTCGAGGTGGTCGACGACGAGATGGCGGCCGTCCTG
This sequence comes from Thermoanaerobaculia bacterium, assembly GCA_035644215.1. Lineage (GTDB taxonomy): Bacteria > Acidobacteriota > Thermoanaerobaculia > Multivoradales > UBA5704 > DASQPA01. The sequence continues at coordinate 192 of DASQPA010000439.1, read as the reverse complement.
CGTACCAAGACAGGAGCGGAGCGACTCGCCATCGCGAGCGACATGTACGAGTCGGCGCGGAGGATGCTCCTCTCGCATCTGGCGGCCGAGCACCCGGACTGGAGCGAGGAGCAGGTGACGCGCGAGGCGGCCCGGAGGCTCTCGCATGGGGAGGTCTGAACGGCGGCTTCGGGAAGGGCCCCTCTTTGCCCA
>DASQPA010000438.1:0-12887 GCA_035644215.1 Thermoanaerobaculia bacterium | reverse complement strand
AGACCTGGCTGCCGATCCAGCAGGGGGAAGACCCCGGGCAGTGACGAAAACCAGGGTCTACCCCGCAATCTCCCTGGGGTTCCTCGGGTAGGCCGTGGAAGTTGGGCTAGCTACGCGGGCTGACGCGGCCGCACCGCGAAGCTCCGCTCGGCCGCGTGGTCCGCCTGGTGCTCGTACTCGGACGCCGTCAGCCTCTCCCGTAGGCGATCGGTGACCGGGAGGCCCATGGCCATGGGCGACCAGCGGAAGACCTCGCCGGTCGCCGCGTCCACCACCCGCCCCGCTTCGAACGCCGCCGTCGCCTCAGTGAGAGGGAAGGGGGCAAGGGCCGCCTGGAGAGCCCGGAAGAGCCCCTCGTGCTCAGGCGAGAGGAAGCGCAGGAGGCGCTTGCCCTGCGCCGCCGTGTGATAGTAGGCGGGGACGAAGACCAGGCCGTCCAGGTGCAGGCGCTCGCAGGCGACGACCAGGAGGGCGATGACGTCCTGGAGCAGGCCGAGGCCGGGGTGATGCTGGCCGGGGAGGCGCGGGCGCTCGGCGGTGAAGGGGGCACGTGGGTTCTGGAGAAGCAGCCACTCGACCCGCAGCATGGCCATCTCCGGCACCGCGTTGCGGTCGATCCGGGCGCGCAGCTCGATCAGCGGCTCGTTCAGGCCGTCAGCCTTGAGGCGCAGGGTCTCGCCCCCCGGGTTGTCGAGCTCCAGGTCCAGGGTGAGACGGGAGAAGCCGCGGGCGCGCACCCGATCGGGGAGGCCGGAGCGCTCGATGGCGAGCTCCAGCCCCTGGCGGGTGTAGAAGCCGAGGAAGCGGCTCCGCGCCCGCATGCCGCCCACCGCTGCCAGGTCCTCCGGGGTCAGTCCCCAGTCGTCGGCATCGGACTTGCCGGGAACCTCCTCGCCGGTCAGCTCGTGGAAGCTGCTGAGCGCCGCCGTGGCGCGGTAGCGGGCGAGGGTCATCTCCTCGCTCGACGGCGGGGTGAGCACCTTGCCGGAGAGGATCCAGGCGACGAAGCGGGCGCTATAGGTCCAGGCCCGCTGGCCGTAGCCGCCGGCCAGGGCGATGGCGAGCGGCAGCCGGCGCCCCTTCCTGCCGCCACGCACCTGCTCGACGACGAAACGGTCGCGGGCCAGCATCCCGGCGTCGGTGATCTTCCAGTCGCCGATCTCGTCGTCCCGGGCCGGGTCGCAGCCGGCGAGATAGAGGACGAGCCCCGGCCGGACGCTGTCGAGGAGGGGCGGCAGGCAGGCCTCGATCGCCGCCAGGTAGGGGCCGTCCTCGACGCCGCTCCCCAGCTCGACCAGGGTCGCCCCGGCCGCGCTCACCCCGGGGGTCGTCCGGTTGTGGATCGAGAGTACGTGGACCGTGGGATCGGAAGCGAAGAGGGCGCGGGTGCCGTCGCCGTCGTGGAGGTCCAGATCGACGACCAGAACCGGCGCGCTGAATCCCCCCTCGCGCAGATCGTGGATGGCGATCGCCACGTCGTTCCACAGGCAGAAGCGCTCGCCGCGATCGGCATAGGCGTGGTGGAGGCCGCCGCCCAGGTTGATCGCCAGCCCCCGCTCCAGGGCCAGGTGGGCGGCGAGGACCGTCCCCCCGACCATCCGGCGCTGGGCCTCCAGGATGCGATCGGGCAGCGGGTCGGGGAGGTCGAAGCCAACAATGGGCAGGAGCGCCCCAGGGCGGGAGAGGGAGTCGATGTAATCGTCGGTGTGGATGAAACGGAGCTGGCGGTAGGTGGCGGCCTCGGGGGTGTGCAGGTGGCGGGCCGAGGTCAGCCCCTGGGCGGCGAGGAAGGCGAGGATGCGCTCGCCGCGCAGGGGGTCGGCGGCGGCCCCGGGGAGCTCGATCTGGTAGCGCCGGCTGTAGACCAGCTCGACCTGGACCCGTCCGAGCTCGAACAGGCGGCGCCGGGCGCGTTTCCAGGGGGAGGGGTCGGCCATGGGGGATTCCCCGGCGTCAGCGCAGCGTCACCCAGGTCGCGCCCCAGCCGCCCGCCTCGGCCGGAGAGTCGCCGAAATCCACCACTCTGGCGTCGCGGGCGAGGAGGGCGCGGACCGTCTCCCGCTGCACCCCGATCCCGCGGCCATGGATGATCCGCAGCTGCCGGAAGCCCTTCTCGTACACCGCGTCGAGCCAGGTCAAGACGACGTCCTTCACCTCCCGCGGCGGGAAGCTGTGGAGATCGAGCACGTCGGTCAAGACGAGCTCGATCGGCTGGGTGAAGTCGAAGTCGTCCGATTCGTCGTCCATGGCCACAGAGGCAAGGCAGGCACGGGGGCCTGCCCCTACTTGAACAGCTTCAGGAACGCCACGTAGGCCACGAAGCCGTTCGCCGGCCCGATCACCGGGAAGCCGGCGTCGATGTTGACCAGCGTCTCCCAGGGACCCATGAAGCTCCCCACGATCCCGAATCCGCCGAGCGGCTCGTGGTTCAATCCGTTCAGCTTGTCGGTCGCCAGGGCGTAGTCGAACACCCCGTCGAGGCGCAGGGTCTCGTTGATCTCGAAGCCGTAGGTCAGGTGGCCGAGCACGGCGGTCTCGGCGCGCACCCGGTTGCTCTGGAAGCCGTGCACGCGGGTGTCGCCGAAGAACCCGAACTGGTACTTGCTGAAGCGGTCGAGGCGGGTCCCGGTGTCGTAGTCGAGCTCGACGCCCAGGCGCTTGAAGCCGGGGAAGTACCAGCTCTTGGCGAGGCTCGCCTGCCAGCGCACGAAATCCTTGTCCTTGGGGTCGAACTCGGTGTTCCCGGGGAGGCCCCAGAACTCCCACTTGGAGCGCCGGTTGTAGCTCCCGTCCAGGTTCAGCTTGTAGCCCGAGCGGGCATACTGGGCGCCCAGCGCGAACGACTGGAGGAGGTTGTTCGAAGGGAGCACGAAGGTCGGATCGGTGTTGTCGTCGCGCTTGTAGTGCGAATAGAAGAGGCCGTACTCGGCGGTCAGCTTGACGAAGTCGCCGAGCGGCCGGCCGAGCTTCAGCGTGAAGGTCGCGGGCAGCGACTTGATCTCCTCGCGGGTGATCTCCTTGCCGTTCCGGAACAGGTTGTCGGTCAGGGGGAGCGCGATGGCGAAGGCCGAGGCGCCGGCGTCGAAGCGGCTGCCGAAGAGGCGCGGCTGGGCGACGTTGGCGGTCAGGAGCGCACCGGCGAAAAAGACGTTCACCTGCTCGCCCGTCCCCTTGAAATCGAGGGAGAAGTAGTTCAAGCCGGCGAGCGGCAGCGGGTAGGAGAGCGAGCTGTCGTAGAACAGGCCGCCAATGGCGAAGAGCTTGCTCTTGGCGAAGCCCTCCTTGACCACCCGCTCCTTGCCCTCGCCTTCCGGGACGAGGTAGCGCAGGCCGTGTTCGGTGTCGCGCACCATGGTGGCCTTCGAGGCCTCCACCTGCCGGCGCGCCTCCTCGAAGCCTTCGCCGTTGATCCGCACGTTCGAGAGGTCGGTCGCGCGCTCGACCACGGTCGTCGAGTTGACCACCGAGAGGATCTGCTGGGCGACGATGTTCAAGGGAAGCACGAAGCTCTCGGCCGACCACGCCGCCGGCTGGCCCTGGGCGTCGATCGGCCGGTAGTTCTGGGTCTCCTCGTTCGAGATCACATCGCCGGTGAGGCCGACCTGAACGGCCTTGGTGCGCAGGCGGGCGTAGAGCTGTTTGTCGACCCAGACCGAGCCCCGGTAGAGCTTGCCGCTCTCGGCCGCCGCCCCCTCGGGCGAAAAGTCGATCACCCAGGCGTCGCGACCGTTGATCCGGTCGCTGCCGCGCAGGCGGTAGCGGTACTCCTTGGTGAAGTGGATCTCAAGCGGCAGGGCGGCGGCCTTCTCCGGCTGCACCAAAGGGATCTCGGGGATTGACTTGCCGCGCCAGCGCACGCCGTTCAAATAGAGATTTTCCCAGGCCCAATCGGTCCCAGCCCCGCGCCGGAAGAAAAACGGCCCCTCCAGAGTCGCCTCGAAGGTCGTGGCGGTGCCGGAGAGCTGGAAGCGCAAATGGGTGGCGTTGACCGCCTGGTAGTGATCGAGGCGGCGGTTCTGGGCGTCCTCGAACGCCTGCAGGCGACGCAGGATCTCCTCGACCGGGATCTCGCGCTCGCCGGCCACCGTGACCTTCTCGGCCACTCCCTTCCGCTCCTCGGCGGTCAGCCGGTCGAGGCCGAGAACGGCGACCGGCCCGGGATCGGCCAAGGCGACCTCCAGCCCCTCCTTCGTCACCTGTCCCGAGGGCGGCGGGACCTTTCCAGGCGCCAGCGGGTAGCGCACCGGCCGGCGGAGAGAGGAGTCCGAGAAGCGGAGAGCGAGGTTGGCGGCCCCTTCGGGGGGGACGGCGATCATCCGGAGGCCGAGATCCTTGCCGCGCACGAAGACCCAGGACTCCCGGGGTCCGCTGGGGACGGTCGTGGGATCGTAGGAGAGGTCGCCCGAGAATTCGCGGGCGAGGAGGGCGAAGGGGACGAGGGTGGCGGTGGTGACCGGGGAGGCTGCGTTGAAGAGCGTGAGAGAGATGCCGCGCACCGTCCACCGCGCCGCCTCGGCCACCGCCTCCCGCGGGTCGGCAGGGAGGGGAATGGCGTCGAGCACCACCGTCCGCCCCGGGTCGGCCTGGCCGGCGGCGGCCACCGCAGCGGCCACCTCCTCCGGGGTCCCCGGCCGCAGAACGAGCGCCTCCAGGTAGGCCGCGACCTCCTGGGCATAGAACCCGGCGACCGCCTTGGCATCCGCCGGCAGCGCTTCGGTCGCCACCTTCGCGTCCGTCCGCGCCCCGGTCAGGGTGACGGCGGCGCGTTTCAGCAGGAAACCATACTCGCCCAAGTCCTGCGGCGCCGCCTCCTGCCCCTCCGGCCGCCAGACCACCTGGAACCAGCTCCCCGCGGGAGCCGAGGTGGCGGCCTGCGCCGCGGCCTGGAGCTCGCCCTGCAACCGGGTGAGGTGCGCCGAGTCTTTGGCCAAGGGAGCTGGGGTGGTGAAGACGAGGGAGATCCAGGGGGTCGCCCCGGCCTGGGCGAGAGGGCCGGGATCGGGAGAAGCGGCAGCCCCACCGGCCAGGGAAACGTCCCAGGCGACGAAGAGTGGGCTACCGGGCTTCAACTGGTACTGGGCCTTGAGGGCATCGAGAACCCCGTCCGGCGACGTCAGCCGCACCCCGGCGCACGGAGCGCAGGGGAGGACGGCGGCAGCCAGGCGGGGGAGGGCGAGCAGGGCAAGGAAGAGGGCGGTGCGGCGCAACGTCGGTACCATGGGGGTCAAGGATATGCGGGGGGGCGGGGGGAAGTCACGCGGGGGCACGGTTGGGGGCCCTGGTGGAAGATTTGCTAGCCTTCTCCTGTTCTGATCAAGTACTTCCTCCCCGTCTGACCAGCCGTACGAAAGTAGGGCCTCGGGCGGGGTTATTTGGGGGAGGTAAGCCTTGCCGGTCGAGCCGCCGATCAAGAGGACGGTTGCTTTCTTCGATGGCCAGAACCTCTTCCATGCGGTCAAGAGTGCTTTTGGCTACACCTTCCCCGCGCCGTGGAGTTGGTCCGCAAGGGATCGTTTCGCGTCGCCGTACCGGTTGACCCCTCGGACGCGCTGACCGAGGAGACGGTCGAGCGCGTACGCAACGAGCTGCGAGAGCCTAACGAAGGTTCAGAGCTCGACTTCCAAGCGAAAAAGGATGGTCGTTCGTGCGTAGCCTGGCGCTCCGGGCGTTTGCAGATCTGTACAAACGAGTCAGATTTTTCCCTGGGAACGCTGGCGTCCCCGCCGGCCGGTCGGGGGAGGAAGAAGCCGGCGAGGACGCCAGCGCTGTTCTGCCGGGGTAGGCGCCTCCTCTGTACGGCCCCCTCCTGTCCTCCCCCCGGGGGGAGGACAGGAGGAGGGGTGGGATCGGGTATCCCTTTCATCCCTCTTCGGTGCGGCGGAGCCACATGAAGAACTCCCAGGGAAAAATCTGCCTGTTTATACAGATCTGCCCCAGACCAGGCGTTGAGTCGGCCGTACCCCTACCGAAAGAAGATCGGCCACCCCGCCGGGTCCGCCTCGTGCATCATCTCGTAGACCGCCTCGAAGATCGACTCGCGGTTGGGCTTTGAGAAGTAGTCGCCGTCCGAGCCGTAGGCGGGGCGGTGGGGGGCGGCGGTCAGGGTGCGGGGCGGGGCGTCGAGCCAGGTGAAGCCGCCCTGGACCTCCAGGACCTGCTGCACCATGTAGGCGGTGGCGCCGCCGGGGACGTCCTCGTCGAGGAAGAGGACGCGGCTGGTCTTCTGGAGCGACTCGCCGATCCGCCCGGGAAGGTCGAAGGGAAGGAGGGTCTGGACGTCGATCAGCTCGATCTCGATCCCCACCCGGGCGAGGAGCTCCGCCGCTTCCAGGGCGATGCGGCAGAGGGCGCCGTAGGTGACGACGGTCACGTCGCTCCCCGGGCGCAGCACCTCGGGCACCCCGAGCGGGAGGGTGAATTCGCCGACGTTGGCCGGCAGCCGCTCCTTCACCCGGTAGCCGTTCAGCACCTCGACCACCAGGCCCGGATCGTCCCCCGCCAGCAGGGTGTTGTAGAACCCGGCCGCCTGGGTCATGTTGCGCGGCACGCAGACGTAGAGCCCGCGCAAGAGATTCAAGATTCCCGCCATCGGCGATCCGGAGTGCCAGACCCCCTCCAGGCGATGGCCACGGCTGCGGAGGAGGACCGGCGCCTTCTGCTGCCCCTTGGTCCGGTAGCGCAGCGAGGCCAGGTCGTCGGAGAGGATCTGCAGGGCGTAGAGGATGTAGTCCAGGTACTGGATCTCGGCGAGCGGCCGCAGGCCCCGCATCGCCATGCCGATCGCCTGGCCCATGATGGTCGCCTCGCGGATGCCGGTATCGGAGACCCGGAGCGGCCCGTACTTGGCCTGGAGGCCGGCGAAGCCCTGGTTGACGTCGCCCAGCTGGCCCAGGTCCTCGCCCATGGCGACGAATTCCGGCCGGCGGGCGAGCGCCGCGTCGAAGCAGGCGTTCAGCACCTCGAAGCCGTTGACTACGGGGGAGTCCGCGGCGTAGACGGCGGGGACCGCGGGAACGGCGAGGGCCGCCTGGGGGGATTCGCTGTAGAGGTGGGAGTTGTACCGTTCGCGGTTCGCCGCCTCCTGCTCCCGTTTCCAGGCGAGGAGCTCCCGGCGCCCGGCCGGGTCGCCGTCCCAGGTGGCGAGGAGGAGGGCCTCGGCGGTCACCAGGAGGTCGCGGCGCAGCGCCATCGGCTGGCGCTCGAGCGCGCCGGCGAGCTGCTCGATTTCGCCGCGCTCGGCGCGATCGGCGCGATCGGCGGCGCCGGCAAGCTTGCCGGCGAGGTCCAGGAGGCGCCGCTTCTCCGCGTCGATCGGACCGCGGAGGTCCTCCCAGGCGCGGCGCTGGCACTCGCGCACCTGCACCTTCGCCTCCTCCTCGAGGGTGTCGAGCTCGGCCGCGCCGGCGAAACCCTCGGCCAGAATCCACTCCCGCATCCGGCGCAGGCAGTCGTGCTCGGTCTCCCAGGCCAGGCGATCCTTCGGCTTGTAGCGCTCGTGGCTGCCGGAGGTCGAATGCCCCAGCGGCTGGGTGAGCTCGACGACGTGGAGGATGGCGGGCACGTGCTCGCGGCGGACGGTCTCGGCCGCCTCCTGGTAGACCCGGCAGAGGGTCGGGTAATCCCAGCCGCAGACGGTGTGGAGGTCGTAGCCCTGGTCTCCCCCCGGAGCGCGGCGGAAACCGGCGAGGAGGGCCGAGAGATCCCCCTTGGCGACCTGGAGCTCGTTGGGGACCGAGATGCCGTAGCCGTCGTCCCAGACCGAGAGCAGCATGGGCGCCCGGAGGACGCCGACGGCGTTGATCGACTCCCAGAACAGCCCCTCGGCGCAGCTGGCGTTGCCGATCGTGCCCCAGGCGATCTCCTCGCCGCCGCGCGAGAGCTGGGTCCGGGAGGCGAGATCCGGCAGCTCGCGGAAGAGGCGCGAGGCATAGGCCAGGCCCACCAGGCGGGGCATCTGCGCCGCGGTCGGCGAGACGTCGGCGGTCGAGTTGTAGCGCCCGGTCAGGTCGAGGAAGCGGCCTTGGGCGTCGAGGAAGCAGGTCGCGAAGTGGGCAGTCATCTGGCGGCCGGCCGAGCAGGGCTCGCGGACCACGTCGGGGTCGGCATAGAGCTGGGCGAACATCTGCTCCAGGGTGAGCCCCCCGATCGCCAGCATGAAGGTCTGGTCGCGGTAGTATCCGGAGCGGAAGTCGCCGCGGCGGAAGGCCCGCGCCATGGCCAGCTGGGCGACCTCCTTGCCATCGCCGAAGATGCCGAACTTGGCCTTGCCGGTCAGCACCTCCCGGCGGCCGAGGAGGCTGAAGTGCCGGCTCTCCCAACCCAGGCGGTACTCCGCCAGGACACTGGCACGGGAGAAGGGGGCCGCCGCGGCATCCGGGGCGGTGGGTGGGGTGTCGGCGCCATCCACATCCGCCAGCGAGGGAGTGCTCAGGGCCACTTTTGCTGTCCTCCTACAGGGATTGCTCAAGAGACGACGGCATCTTCGCCGCAAGCTGCGGCGCAATGGTAGCATGTCGTGTCATTCGGGTAAGGACGAAACCATCGGGCGGGCTTCCTTCCCGCCGCGTCCGGGCATCGTCCGCCATCACGAGAGGTCCACGAGTCCTATGGAAGAACGCCGCCGGCATCACCGCCACGAGGTGCGGGGGCTCGTCGGTACCCTGGCCGGGCGCCACCCCTTCACGGTCATCACCCTGAGCCGCGGGGGCATTCTCGCCACCGCCGCCTTCGAGCCGCCCGTGGGCCATGTCTTCGACATCGAGGTCCCGCTGGGCGGTAAGCTCTTTCAATCCTCGGCGCGCGTCGTCTACGCGGGGGAGGACCGGAGCGCCCCGCGTGGCGGGCGTTACCGCTTCGGTCTCGCCTTCACCGTAGAATCCGACGAGGACGCCGAGCTCCTCGACCGCTTCATCCGGCAGGAGCTCGAAGCCAGAGCCGCCGAGAGGGAGTAGTGGATCTCCCCTCACCAGAAACGGAGTCAGCTTGACACGCAGAATGCTCATCAACGCGCAACGCCCCGAGGAGCTCCGGGTCGCCATCGTCAACGGTACGGTGCTCGAGAGCTTCCAGGTGGACGTCGCCGAGTCCGGGTTGACCCGCGGCAACATCTACCGCGGGATGATCGCCAGCATCCAGCCGGCCTTGAACGCCGCCTTCATCGACTACGGCACCGAGCGCCACGGCTTCCTCTCGATCCAGGACGTGGTGCCGCAGGCCTACTACCACGACCCGGCCGGCCATCCGCGGATCGAGGAGGTGCTCGACCGCGGCAAGCCGATCGTCGTCCAGGTGTCGAAGGACGCGGTGGGCACCAAGGGGGCGGTCTTGACGACCAACCTCTCGCTCGCCGGCCGCTACCTGGTGCTCACCCCCTTCGACGAGACCCGCGGGGTGTCGAGGAAGGTCGAGGACGAGGAAACGCGCAAGAAGCTCAAAGGCCAGGCGGCCAAGCTCGCCCTGCCCGAAGGCTGCGGCATCATCGTCCGCACCAATGCCCTCGCCCAGACCAAGGTCACCCTGTCGCGCGATCTCGCCGCCCTGCTCCGCCTCTGGAAGCGGGTACAGACCGAGGCCACCCACGGCCGCGGCACCCGGCTCCTCTACAGCGACCAGGACCTCCTGGTCCAGGCCCTGCGCGACCACCTGGACGCCTCGATCGAGGAGGTCCTGGTCGACGACGACGACGCCTTCGAGCGGGCCGACGGCTACATGCAGGCCTTCATGCCGCGCGGCAAGACCCGCCTCGTCCGCTACGCCGAGCGCCTGCCTCTCTTCAGCCGCTTCGAGGTCGAGGGGCAGATCGACCGTATCCACGAGCGCAAGGTGCCGCTCCCCTCCGGCGGCTCGATCGTCATCGATCCCACCGAGGCGCTGACCGCGATCGACGTCAACTCCGGCCGCTCGACCCGCGCCGCCACCCAGGAGGAGACCGCCCTCAACACCAACCTGGAGGCGGCCAAGGAGGTCGCCCGCCAGCTCCGCATGCGGGACATCGGCGGCCTCCTGGTGGTCGACTTCATCGACATGCGAGCCTCCCGCAACCAGCGCAAGGTTGAAAAGGTCCTGCGCGACGCGATGAAAGAGGACAAGGCGCGGGTGACGGTCGGCCGGATCTCGGAGAACGGCCTGCTGGAGATCAACCGCCAGCGCATCCGCCAGGCGCTCGCCGTGCGCACCCACCGCCCCTGCCCCACCTGCGGCGGCCTGGGGAGCATCGCGAGCCCGGAGATGGTGGGCCTGAACGTCCTGCGCCGGATCGAGGCGCGCGCCGCCTCGGGGTTGATCGAGGGGGTCAAGCTCGCCCTCCATCCCGAGCTTGCCGACGCGCTCCAGAACAGCCGCCGCCAGGAGCTCGCCGAGCTCGAGCGGGAGTTCGACATCAAGATCGAGATCTCGGCCACCCCCGGGCTCCACCGGGCGGAGGAGAAGATCGAGTGGGTCTACCGCGAGAAGCCGTCCGCCCCCAAGCCGGCGCGGCCGGCCCGCCCCTCGCGCCCGGTCCTGCGCGCCGCGGACCTCGCCCCGGCGGCGGTCCGCGAGCTTCCGGAGCCCGAGTTGGAGGAGGAGGCCTTCGAGGACGATTTCGAAGACGAGACCGAGGCCGAGGGGACGGGAGGGACGTCGGCGGGCACGGGCGCGGGCGAGGGCGGCCGGCAGCGGAGCAAGCGCCGGCGCAAGCGCAAGAAGGGGCCGGGCGGGGGGCAGGGCGAGCCGGCAAGATCGGCGGCATCGGCGCGAGCGGACCGGCCGGCACGATCGGACCGGCCCGCGCGGTCGGCGCCCCGCGCCCCGCGCCCCACGCCCGCCCCTCCAGCCGTCACTGGCGGCAACGCCCAGGAGACGCCCGCCGAAGGCGCCGCCCTGGGGTCGGGGCCGCGCAAGAAACGGCGCAGCCGCCGCCGGCGGGGAGGGGGCAAGAAGCCGGGGGGCGGGACCGGGGGGGAGGGCGGCGGCGGGGATTTCGGCGGCCCCGAGCCGCAGGGGCCGGCGGAGGGGTAGAGACGCCCCCAGGCGCCATCGAAATCCTTGCCGTTACCCGCCGTCGGGGCGTCTCCAACGCCGCGAGACCCCAGGCGTCCCCGGCCTGCGGAGACGCCCTGGCGGTGGTGGTTCCGGAGAGGTTCCGGAAGGCGGCTGGGCGTCTCTACGAAGACCCTGTCGTGCGGAGATTTGCGCCCTTCCCTACCCGTTCTCCGCCAGGATCTTTTTGAGGAGCGCGATGTTGTCCCGGTGCCCCGTCAACCGCGCCGTGACCTTGCCGCGGATGGGATAGCCCAGCAGGTAGAGGTCGCCCACGATGTCCAGGATCTTGTGGCGGACGAACTCGTCCGGGAAGCGCAGCTCGGTGTTGATGACCTCGTCGTCCCCGACCAGGATGAAGTTGTCGAGCCGACCGCCCGAGCCCAGGCCGAGCTCGTTCATCATCTTCAAGTCCTTCATGAAGCCGAAGGTGCGGGCCGGGGCGATCTCCCGCTTGTAGGTCGCGAAGTCGGTCAATTCGAATTCGTAGTACTGCTCCCCCAGCGGCGGCGGGTAGCGCAGCAGGTAGGAGACCGAGAAGCCGTCCGCCGGCTCGATGGTGAGCGATTTGCCACCGCCATTGCCGCCAGTGCCATTGCCGTTGACCTCGTAGCGGCGGTCGATCACAACCTCCCTCTGCGGCTCCGGCTGGTCGGTCAGGCCGACCTCCTCCAGCAGGCGGCAGAACTCCAGGGCCGAGCCGTCGAGCACCGGGATCTCCCCGTGCACCTTGATCAGGAGGTTGCCGACGCCGCAGGCGTGGAGGGCGGAGAGCAGGTGCTCGACGGTGCGGATGTCCTCCCCCTCCCGCGACAGGGTGGTGGCATAGTCGGTGTCGGCCACCGCGCTCACGTGGGCCGGGATCTCGACCCCGGTCGGCAGGGTGACGAAGTGGATGCCGCTGTCCGGGGGGAGCGGCTGGAGGGCCATGCCGGTGCGCTGCCCGGAGTGGAGGCCCAGGCCGTAGACCACCTTGCTCTGCCTTAGGGTGCGCTGGGGCCGGTCGGTGGTACGGAGGAGCGGCAGGGTGGGGGCGGGGTTGAGCTGGCGCTCCTCCAGGCGATCCTTGGGGAAGGTGATCGGGGCCAGCGGGGGCAGCAGGTCGCCCCCCTCGCCCTGCGCCCGCTTGAAGGAGAGGGCGCCGGCCGCCGCCTCGACCGCCCGGCGGTAGGAGAGCGGCTTCTCCAGGTAATCGAAGGCCCCCATCTTGATCGCCTTGACCGCCGTCGCGGCAGTGCCGTGGCCCGACATCATGATCACCGCCGCCGTGGGGTCGGCCTGGCGCAGGGCCTGGAGGGTCTCCAGGCCGTCCCGGTCGGCCAGCCAGATGTCCAGGAAGACCACTGCCGGCCGCTCTGCCTCGTAGAGGGTCAGGGCCTCCTCCCCGCTCGTCGTACAGAGGGTGCTGTAACCCTCGTCGGAAAGGATGCCCCCCAGGGTGGTCAGGATCCCCGGCTCGTCGTCCACGATGAGTACCAGCTCAGGCATCTCGGGCATGCGTGCGTTCTCTCTCGATCTACCGATCTACGTTTCAGAAGATGACGGCGTCCCTTCACTCTTGTTGTTTCCGGGCAGTAAAGTCAAGAGGCAGGTTTCGCATGCTAGGATCGGCGCCCAGATTGAATTGAGGTGACTATGAAACGCTGTCGAGAGAGCCTCGTCGCAGGATTGTTGCTCGCCGGGATGGGCGCGGCGGCCTGCGCCAGCGCTCCGGTGGCCCCTCCGCCGGCCGCCGCCACCCTGAAAACGCCGCCGGCAACCGCCCCGGCCCCGCCGTCGACCCCGGCACCGGCCCCCGAGCCCCCCGCCGCCCCCCTCTTCCCCTCCACCTACCAGCGGATCCCGGCCCCGCCGACCCTGCTCCGGAA
>DASQPA010000437.1:0-3659 GCA_035644215.1 Thermoanaerobaculia bacterium | reverse complement strand
CATCGCCGAGGCCAAGGTAAAGTCGGCCTGATCCTACACCGCAAAATACCGCGCATCCGGGTGCTGGAACACCAACGCCGAGACGCTCGCCTCGGGGTCCATCATGTCGCCCTCGGTGAGCTCGACGCCGATCTCCTCCGGCTGTAGGGCCGCGAAGAGCTGGCGCTGCATGGCGAGGTCGGGGCAGGCGGGGTAGCCGAAGCTGTAGCGCTTGCCGCGGTAGCGGGCGCTCAGGCGGTCTTCGGGGGCGATGCCCTGGGGGTCGGGGAAACCCCAGGCGGCGCGCAGGCTGGCGTGCAGGCACTCGGCGGCGGCTTCGGCGGTCTCCAGGGCGAGGGCCGCGAAGGCGTGGCTCTTGAGATACTCGCCCTGCTGCTTCCAGGCCTCCACCCGCTCCCGTACCCCCTCACCCGAAGTGGTGACGAAGATGGCCAGGTGATCGCCGGGGAGGAGATAGTCGGTCAGGCAGAGGCCGCCCGGCTTGGCCTGGCGCGGCAGGTCCCAGACCGCGGCGGGATTGCCCGTGGCGGGATCGAGCAGGGTGACGCGGTCGCCGGAAACCTCGGTGGGGAAGAAGCGCCAGACCGCGCGAGCCTTGATGCCGCCGTTTCGCGCCACTTCCTTGAGCTCGTCGATCACCGCCTGGAGCTTCAGGAACTTGGGATCGCCCGTTGCCGCGAGCTGGCGGACGGAGCCCTTGATCCCCAGGTGCTTGCCGTAGAGCATCTGTGGGTTCAGGAGCGCCCAGATCTGGTCGAGATCGAGGTCGCGGACGTGGCGATCGAGATCCGGCGGCTTCGGCACCGGGAGGTCGCGGCGCACCTCGGCGCGGGAGGCCGCTTCGAGCTCCGGCGCGGCGACCGCCTCGACCGGGGTCGCGGCATCCGAGAGGAGGAGGCCGGCGACCTCTTCCTCCAGGCCGGGCCGGGCGGTCGCGTCGTTCAGCCGCTCGACGAGCGACAGGCCGTGCATGGCGTCCTTGGCGTAGGTGCAGAGGGCGCCGTAGGCGGGGGCGATCTTGCGATGGGTGAAGCGCCGCGTGAGCGCCGCCCCGCCGACGAGGAGAGGGACCGAGATCCCCGCCGCCTTCAAGTCCTCGGCGGTGATCACCATCTGTTGCGCGCTCTTCACCAGGAGGCCCGAGAGGCCGATGACGTCCGGCTGGTGCTCGCGCGCCGCCTGGACCAGCCGCTCGGAGGGGACCTTGATCCCCAGGTTCACCACTGTGAAACCGTTGTTCGACAGCACGATGTCGACCAGGTTCTTGCCGATGTCGTGGACGTCCCCCTTGACCGTGGCGAGGATCACCTTGCCTCGGCCGGAGCCCTCCTTCTTCTCCATGTAGGTTTCGAGATGCGACACCGCGGCCTTCATCACCTCGGCGCTCTGCAGCACCTCGGCGACGATCAGCTGGTTGTCGTTGAAGAGGCGGCCGACCTCGGCCATCCCGGCCATCAGGGGGCCGTTGATGACGTCGAGCGGCGACGGCCAGCGCGGATCGGCGAGCGCCAGCTCCAGATCGGCGATCAGCCCCTCCTTCGAGCCCTCGATCACCGCCCGCGACAGCCGTTCGTCGAGCGGCAGGTCGGCCCGCGCCGTCCGCGTCTCGACGCCCGCCGAGCGGCCGCGGAAGTAGGCGGTGAAGGCGGCGACCGCCCGTTCGCCGGCCTCGACGTCGCCGATCGGCAGGAAGATCAGATCCTCGGCGAGGCGCCGCTCCTCCTCCGGGATGTCGGCGTAGCGCGCCAGCTTCTCGGAGTTGACGATGGCGGCGTCCAAACCCGCCTTCGTACAGTGGTAGAGGAAGACCGAGTTCAGGACCTCGCGGCCGGCCTCGGGCAGACCGAAGCTGACGTTCGAGACCCCGAGGACGGTCTTGGTCTCGGGGAAGAGCTCTTTCAGCGCCCGCACCCCCTCGATCGTCTGCGCCGCCGAGCCCAGATAGGTGGCGTCGCCGGTGCCGCAGGGGAAGACCAGGGCGTCCCACCAGATGTCCTCGGGCGCCACGCCCATCTCCTCGACCAGGATCTGAAAGCTGCGCCGCGCCACCTCCTCCTTGCGCTCGACGGTGACCGCCATCCCCTTCTCGTCGATCGTGCCCACCACCATCGCGGACCCGAAGCGGCGGGCGAGCGGCACCACCTTCTCGAAGCGCGAACGGCCGTCCTCCAGGTTGATCGAGTTGAGGACC
This sequence comes from Thermoanaerobaculia bacterium, assembly GCA_035644215.1. Lineage (GTDB taxonomy): Bacteria > Acidobacteriota > Thermoanaerobaculia > Multivoradales > UBA5704 > DASQPA01. The sequence goes on along the minus strand of DASQPA010000437.1, from coordinate 1,468 downwards.
GTCTTGCCCTGGCAGTAGGTGAGAGCCCGCGCCATGACGTTGGCGTCGGTCGAGTCGAGCATGATCGGCACCTTGACCAGGCGGACGAGGCGGTCGAGAAACGCCTCCATGTCGGAGATCTCGTCGCGGTCGGGGTCCTGGAGGCAGACGTCCAAGACCTGCGCTCCGGCCTTGACCTGCGCCCGGCCCACCTCGGCCGCCGCCTCCTGCTGCCCGTCGCGGATCAGGCGCTTGAACTTGCGGCTGCCGAGGACGTTGGTGCGCTCGCCGACGAGGAGCGGCCGGTTGTCATCGGTGAGCTCGACCGCTTCCAGCCCCGAGATCAGAGCCCGGTGGTGATGCGGAACCGGGCGGGGCGTCCGCCCCTGGACGAGATTCACGAGCGTTCGGACGTGCGCCGCGGTGGTGCCGCAGCAGCCGCCCACGAGGTTCAGCCAGCCGGCGTCGAGAAACCGCCCGAGCACCCGCTCGAAGACCTCCGGCCCCTCGTTGTAGCGGCCGTCCTCGTCCGGCAGGCCGGCGTTGGGCACGCAGGCCACCCGGGTGCGGGCGATCTCGGAGAGGGTGCGCAGGTGATCTGTCATCAGCTCCGGGCCGGTGGCGCAGTTCAGGCCGATGTAGAGGAGATCGGCGTGGAGCATGGAGACGGCGAAGGCCTCGGCGTCCTGGCCGCCCAGCATGGTGCCGGTGGGCTCGATGGTGGCGGAGACCGCGACCGGCACCCGCCAGCCGGCGGCGGCGAACGCCTCCTCGGTAGCCAAGAGGGCGGCCTTGACGTTCCGGGTGTCCTGGCTGGTCTCGATCAAGAGGTAGTCGACGCCGCCCGCCATGAGGCCCTGGCACTGGACGCGGAAGTTCTCCTTCAACTCCTCGAAGGTGATGTTGCCGGTGACCGAGATGGCCCGCGTCGTGGGACCGATCGAGCCGCAGACGAAGCGCGGTTTCTCCGCGGTGTCGAAGCGCGCGCAGGCCTGCCGGGCGATGCGGGCGGCGGCGGCGTTCAGCTCATAGGCATGGGCCTGGAGCCCGTACTCGCCGAGCACCAGGGGGGTGCCGCCGAAGGTATTGGTCTCGACCACGTCGCAGCCGGCGGCGAGATAGCCCTCGTGTACCCGGTCCACCACGTCCGGCCGGGTGGCGCAGAGGTTCTCGTTGCACCCTTCGAGATCCGGGCCGCCGAAGTCCGCGGCGGAGAGGTTCGCTGCCTGCATGGCTGTGCCGGTGGCGCCGTCCATGACCAGGACGCGGGCCTCGAAAGCGGCCAGAAGCCGGGCCCGGCGTTCGTCCAGGTCGGCGGGTCGTTCCGGTACAGGGACGTCGAAGATGTTGTCGCTCAAGGTCGATCCTCTCCTCTTTCTCGCCGATGCTTCTTTCGGCAGGCAACAAAAAAACCCGTCTCGTTGCATCACGAGAACGGGTTCCTTGCCGCGGACACTTGGTTGTCGCATTGGGCGACCGCATCCCCGTT
>DASQPA010000436.1:0-32254 GCA_035644215.1 Thermoanaerobaculia bacterium | reverse complement strand
ATCAACTCGCCCACCTCCACGGCGCCTTCAGGCGTCGTGGACAGCTTCTCCGATCTCTCCTCGATCTCCATGCTTCCTCCTGACGGAGGGGGGGATTTTTAGCGGCGAGGATGGGGGGAATTTAGGCGTATCGGTGACACTCCTCGAAGCGGTAGAGCGAGTGGCACTCGCCGTGACTCTCCTGGCGCATCAAGCAGAGGTGGAGGCGGACCTTTCCCCTCTCTGGAAACGATGGCAGGACAAGCGGACCGAGTTGCTCCGCCGTGCGGATGGCAAGGAACGGCTGACCAACATCGAGGTTTCGCTTGAGCTCTCGATCGCCAGCCCGCGCATGACCGAGGGCGCTCTGCGGCTGTTATCTCTACTTGGTCTGCTTCCCGACGGGATCGCACGAGAAGACCTTGAGGCGCTGTTGCCGGGAGCGGACGAAGCCGCTGGCGTCCTGCGTCAGGTAGGGCTCGCGTTTGTACAGGAGCAGCGGCTGCGGGCTCTTGCACCCGTGCGGGAGTACGTCCATAGGCAGTACCAACCAGGTGGGGATGATCAGGCGCGAGCGATCGCAGTTTATGTGGACCTTGCCCAGACAGGGGAACGTGTTGGGAAGGAGGGCGGCGTAGAAGCCGTTAAGCGCCTCTCTTCAGAGCTTGGAAACATCGACACCATGCTCTTCATGGGACTTGAAAGCTCCGAGCCAAGGCGAGCGGTCCTATCGGCACAGGCTCTCGCCGAACTCATGCGTTTTACAGGTCTCGGTACTACCTCGGTCCTAGAAAGAGCGAGAAAGGTAGCCAAGGGCACGAACGATGAGCTGCTAGAAGCCGATTGCATCCATTGCCTCGGGGAAATCGAACTCCGAAACTCCGACTACGACGCCGCACGCCAACATTTCGAGGAGGCACTGCCCCTGTTTAGGCGTGGCGGCTCCCTGCTCGGAGAAGCCAACTGCAACTGGTGCCTAGGTGAAATTGATCTCAGACGATCCGACTACGACGCCGCACGTCAACATTACGAGGAGGCATTGCCCCTCTTTAGGCGCATCGCCGATCCGCTAGGAGAAGCCAACTGCATCAAGAGCCTTGGTGATATCGATCTTGGCCGATCCAGCTACGACGCCGCACGTCAACATTACGAGGAGGCATTACCCCTCTATAAGCGTGCCGGCTTCCTGCTCGGACAAGCTAACTGTATTAAGCACCTCGGCGAAATCGCTCTCCTACGGTCCGACTACGATACCGCACGCCAATACTGCGAAGAGGCGTTGCCCCTCTACAGATGCATTGGCGCCCTGCTTGGAGAAGCTCATTGCATCAAGGCATTCGGCGATATCGCTCTTCTAAGCTCCGACCAAGACACCGCCCGGACGAGATTCGAAGAAGCACTCAGCCTATACGAACGAATTTCCGATTCGTACTCGATCGGCTTTACACACGAACAGCTAGCCCGCATCGCTCCAGACGACGAGATCCGCCGACAGCACGTCGAGGCCGCTCAGACCGCCTGGGAGAGCATCAAGCTCCTCGATCTCGTCGAAGAGCTCCGCCAGGAGTTCAGCGACCTCTTCCCCGATCCCTCTCCTCAACCTGCTCTACAATAGCACCATGTCCCAACCGCTCGTCCGGCCCTACATCACCTACGAGGAGCTGTCTCGGCTTCCTGGCGACGGCCATCGGTATGAGCTTTTCGACGGAGAAGCCTACGTGAGCCCATCGCCGTCGTTATGGCACCAGGATGTGCTGATCAGCTTGTTTCTGGCGTTCCATCCCGCGGCGCAGGGAGTCGGGCGGGTCTACATTGCGCCGATGGATGTCGTCCTCGCCCCGGCCACGGCGCCCCAGCCGGACCTCGTGGTGGTCCTTGACGAAAATGCCAGTATCCTGAAGGACGTCATCCGCGGTGTCCCCGACCTTGTCCTGGAGGTCCTCTCCCCCTCGACGGCCGCGATGGACCGTGGCCTCAAGATGGAGACTTATGCCCGCCACGGCGTACCGGAGTACTGGCTGGTCGACCGGGAGCGGCAGGCGATCGAGATCTACCGGCTCGACCGGGCGGCCGGCGCCTATCGGCTCGCCCAGACCTGCCGCCGCGGCGACCAGGCCACGACGCCTCTTCTTCCCGTCCTCTCGGTCGAGGTCGATCGGATCTTTGGGTAGAGAGAGCCTGCTCGCCACGAGCGCGCGGTTGTAGAGACGCCCCAGGCGGTGGTGAAAACTCCTCCGTTAGGAAAACGTCGGGGCGTCTCCGCAGGCCACGGACGGTTCAATGCGGAATGCCGCAAGTTGCAAAGAACCTCGCGATTCGGGCGTTGCCGATGCTGGAAGGTTGGAGACGCCCCGCTGCTGTGGTTCCTGAAGGGCTTTCGATATCGCCTGGGGCGTCTCTACCCCACCGGCGGTGACGGCGCTGGGTCGACCCCACCACGACGTGGACGAGGTCCAGTCGCTGGGCCTGACGCCGGCCCCCGTCACCCCGACCCGGCGAGGATCTGCGCCAGCGGCCGCTCGTCGAGGTAGAACTGGACGCGCTGCACGTCCGCGAACTGGCGGGCGGTCTCCTGGAGCTCCGCCAGGAGGCGCGGGTTGTCGCAGGGGCCTCCCAGCTCGAGATAGCCCTTGAGATAGACCCGGGTGGCCGGACCCTGGCGCTCGATCCGCACCAGCTCCAGGGAGGAGGCGTAGAGGGCGTTGTAGAGGCCGGAGGGCTCGTGGTACTGCGTCTTCAAGGCGAGGAGGGCGTGGAGTGCCCCTTCGAGGCCCGGCTCGGGATGCGGCAGGGCGATCTCGACCGGCACCGCCTTGTCGCCGCAGCCGATCTTCTTGCCGCCGCGCCCGGGGTCGCCGGGAGAGATGAGGAAGACCCGCACCCGGCCGGCCGGCTCCCCGGCGCGCGGGGCCGCCGCCGGGGCGCCCGGCCCGGCCGGGGTCCGGCCGCAGGCGGTGGTCGCAAGCAGCCCGAGAAGAATCGCGACCAGCCCGAGGACCAGTACAGCGAAGACTGCAAGACCGACCGGGCGGCGCCTCCGGGATAGAATGCACGGCACGGGTCGGGACTCTACCCACTCGCCGGAGCGGAGGCAATCCCTCGCCAATGCGGCAGTACCTGGATCTCCTGCAGCACATCCTCGATCACGGGACCGCGAAGGGCGACCGCACCGGCACCGGGACGCTCTCGGTCTTCGGCTACCAGATGCGCTTCGACCTCACCCGCGGCTTCCCGCTCCTGACCACCAAGAAGCTCCACGTCCGCTCGATCGTCCACGAGCTGCTCTGGTTCCTCTCGGGCAGCACCAACGTCCGGCCCCTCCAGGCGAACGGGGTGACGATCTGGGACGAATGGGCGGACGAGAACGGCGACCTGGGACCGACCTACGGCTCGCAGTGGCGCTCCTGGCCCGCCCCGGGTAGGGAAGGCGGCACGATCGACCAGATCGCCCAGGTCATCGAGCAGATCCGCACTCACCCCGACTCGCGCCGGCTGATCGTCTCGGCCTGGAACGTCGCCGAGATCGACCAGATGCGCCTTCCTCCCTGCCATGCCCTCTTCCAGTTCTGGGTGGGAGAGGGCCGCCTCTCCTGCCAGCTCTACCAGCGGAGCGCCGACGTCTTTTTGGGCGTCCCCTTCAATATTGCCTCCTATGCCCTCCTCACCCGCATGGTGGCGCAGGTGACCGGCCTCGAAGCCGCGGAGTTCATCCATACCCTGGGCGACGCCCACCTCTACAAGAACCACCTGGAACAGGCGCGGCTCCAGCTCACCCGCGAGCCGCTACCGCTCCCCGAGCTGCACCTGAACCCGGCGGTGCGGTCGATCTTCGACTTCCGCTATGAGGACGTGACCCTGACCGGCTACGATCCCCACCCGGCGATCAAGGCGCCGGTCGCCGTCTGAGGCTCCCCTTGCCGACCATGAACGCGATCGCCGCCATCGCCGCCAACCGGGTGATCGGCGCCGGCAACGACCTCCCCTGGCGGCTGCCGGAGGACATGGCGCGCTTCAAGCAGCTGACGATGGGGGGAACGCTCATCGTCGGCCGGAAGACCTTCGAGTCGATCGACGGCGTGCTTCCCGGCCGCAAGCTGGTGGTGGTCACCCGCCAGCCCGGCTACGCTCCCCCGGGAGCCGTCGTCGCCCGGACGATCGACGAGGCCCTGGAGAAGGCGGGAGACGAGAACGTCTGGCTCGGCGGCGGCGCCGAGATCTACCGCCAGGCTTTGAACCGCTGCGAGCGGATCTACCTGACCGTCCTCGAGGCCGACTTCCCGGGAGACGCGTTCTTCCCGGAGATCGACGAGGCGATCTGGCGGCGGGTGGAGGTGGAACGGCGGGAGGCGGGGGAACGGGCGCCGTATGCGTACCGGTTCGAGATCTGGGAGAAGCGCCGGATGGGTCCTCTCCCTGGCCGCCGACCCCCGGGTTCCGGGCCGGCTCTACGCCGGCCTCCCCTGGGTGGGGCTCTATACGTTGACGCGGTCGGCGCCGTGAGGGGAGAGCAGGAGTCCGCTTACGAGAAGGGTCATGACAGGGTCTGTAGCCTTTCCTTTCAGCAGCTTACATATGCTCTGTCAAAATCCACCGCGCGCCGATGGTTTTTGACAGCCTCCGGTGAAGGATTTGACAGAGAGGCGGCTCAGCGCTGACCCAGGAGCGCCCGGAGCCCGTCCGGCAGGGTGCCCTGCCAGTTGACGTGGCCGTGTCCGCCGGCATATTCGGCGTAGTCGACCGCGTAGCCCTTCACCTGCAGGGCGTCGTACAGCCGGCGGCTGGCGTCGAGGAGACTCGGGCCGCCCTGGGGGGGCAGCTGGGTTTCGAGGAGTCCCACGTCGAGATGGAAGCGCAGGGGGAGCCGCGGAAGAGAGAGGACGCGGCGGCGCAGCCACTCGGGGGCGGGATCGCCCGGCGGTCGCCAGGGGAACGAGCCAGACTGGGCGAGGACGTTGCCGAAGAGCTCCGGGTGGTCGAGCGCGGCGCAGGCGGTGGCCAGGCCGCCGCGGCTCGAACCGACGAGGACCGTCCGCGCCGGGTCGGTGGTGACCCGGTAGCGGCTGCGGACCCAGGGCAGGAGCTCCTCGGCGAGGAAGGCGGTGAACGGGGAGAAGCAGGAGAGGTCGCGATCCCGCTCCACCGCTTCCAGGCGGCCGACGAACACCGCCACCACGGCGGGCAGAGCGCCTGCCGCACGCAGGTTGTCGAGCATCCTCGGCAGCGGCAGGAGATCCAGATAGGCCGAGCCGTCGAAGACGACGAGCAGGGGGTAGGGCGCGCGATCCCCGCGACCCCCGAGATACCCGGCCGGGGTGTAGACCGCCACCTCGCGGACGCCCGCGAGGCGCAGGCTCTTCAGGCTGCCGCGCTCGACCCGTCCGGCCGGCACCCCCTTCCGCACCCCCACCCAGGGCTGGGGCGGCGCCTCCGGCATCTCGACCAGCGAGAGGAGCGGCGGTCCTGTGGGCGGATAGCGATGGGGATTGCGCGGATCGACCTGGGCGGTCGCCCGGATCTTCTCCCGGTCGTACCCCGGTGCGGTGGGGTCGAGAGGGATGGCGCCGCGGACCGGCGCCAGGCGGTAGGTGAAGCGGAGGTCGCGGCGCAGCCGGTAGGTGCGGTACCAGACGTCGGTCCCGTCCAGCCGCACCAGCGGAGCGTCCTGCCCGATGGTCCCCAGGAGGACCACCGCCCGCTCTGCCGTGCCGCGCCAGAGGAAGGTCAGGAGGAGGCTCGGTCCCCCCTCCGCCCCCGCCGGCACCGCCTCGAGGAGCGGGGTGCCGTGGCGGTCGATCTCGGCCCAGAAGCGCTCGAGCGCCGCCCGGTCGCCCTGCGCCAGCTGCCAGGCCAGACCCGCCAGGCGCGGGCTCGGCGGCAGGAGGGGCGGGGCCTCGGTGCGGACCGGAGGGGAGACCTGGGGCTGGGCCGCTCCCGCCGCGGCGAGGAACGGCAGAAGGAGGAACGCGATGGCGGACGGCCTCGGACGTGGCAGCATGGCGGCCTCCTGGAGAGGTTTCGCAGGGGTATACGGCCGCTCCCCGCGGCGCGTCGCCCCGGAAGCCCTCAGCGCCCGAGGCCGGGGATCTCTTCGAAGTGCGGGAGGGGGGCGTCGAGGACGTCCGAGAAGAGGGTGAGGACGCGGAAGGTCAGCCCCCAGATGGCATGGCCGCGGAAGCGGATCGCCGGATAGAGGAGCCGCCGGCCGTCGCGCTCCCATTCGATGGGGCCGGCGTTGGCCGGGTCCCAGAGGTGGGCGAGGGGGACCCAGAAAGCCTCGGCGACCTCCGCCGGGTCCGGATGGAAGGGCAGGAGGTCGGGGCCGAGATGATAGACGAAGGGAGAGAGGACCATGTTGTAGTCACCGCCGCCCAGGCGTACCGGGACGTGCGACAGGGCGCCCAGCCGGTGGCGCTCGTCGAGGGTGAGGCCGACCTCCTCGAAGGTCTCCCGCTCCGCCACCGCCTCGGGGTGCGGGTCCTCCGGGGCGGCCCGCCCGCCGGGCAGGGCCATGTGGCCGGACCACGGGTCGTCCGGCCGCTCGGAGCGCCGGATCAGGCAGAGCGAGAGGTCGGGCGCCCCGGCGAGGACCAGCGCCACCGCCGCCTGGCTGTGGTGGGGCTGCGGCTCGACCCACTGCGGCCGGTGACGGGCGAGCGCCTGGCGGATCGAGTCGAGGGTGAAGGGCATGGGTTCGAAGCTCCCGCGGCGCCGGCCTGAGGCTGGCGCCGCGGGGACAGGGCTCTACGGGCAACAGGGCCGGCAAACGCTGCAGGTGAAGGTGTGGCTCGGGCATCCAGCGACGGTGGCGGCGCCGGCCGCCTCCAGCAGGGCCGGGTCCTCCAGCCAGCGTAGCGTCTCGCGGTTGAGCGTCAGCTTCTTGGCCAGCTTCTTCTTCTCCACGGTCATCCCCTTTCTCATGCCCCGGCGCGTTCGGCCGCGCGGGAGGGTGCTCTATCTTGCATTGATTCCTCGATCGCCGCAACGCACGCCCCCAGCGCACCGTACACCCCCTCTGGAAACGGTCCCCGGCTCTTTCTTGGTAGACTGCGTTCCTTGAGCAGTGCGAGAGAACCCCTATGGCCAAGAACGACAGCTACCGTGCCTCCGTCCTGATCGTCGACGACGAAGCGGCCATCCGCGAGAGCCTGCGGATGATCCTCGAATACGAAGGCTACCGGGTGGACGAGGCGGGGGGCGGCGCCCAGGCCCTGGCCAAGGTCGGCGAACGGCTGCCCGACGCCGTCATCCTGGACATCAAGATGCCGGAGATGGACGGCCTGGAGCTCCTGCGCGCCTTCCGCGAGCGGGGCTACGACATGCCGGTGCTGATGATCAGCGGCCACGCCGACATCAACACGGCGGTCGAGGCCACCCGGCGCGGCGCCTTCGACTTCTTCGAGAAGCCGCTGCAGAGAGAGCGGGTCCTCCTCTCGCTGCGCAACGCCACCGAGAGCCACCGCCTGGCGTCCGAGAACCGCACCCTGCGCCAGGAGCCGGACGAGCTGATCGGCGCCGCTCCGGCCATGCGGCGGCTGCGCGAGACGATCGACAAGGCCGCCCCCACCACGGCGACCACCCTGGTCACCGGCGAGAGCGGCACCGGCAAGGAGCTGGTCGCCCGCGCCATCCACCGCCTCTCGCCGCGCCGCGACCGGCCGCTGGTCCAGGTCAACTGCGCCGCCATCCCCGAGGAGCTGATCGAGTCCGAGCTCTTCGGCCACGAGAAGGGGAGCTTCACCGGCGCCGTCCGCCGCCAGACCGGCAAGTTCGTCGCCGCCGACGGCGGCACCATCTTCCTCGACGAGATCGGCGACATGTCGGCCCGCACCCAGGCCAAGGTGCTGCGCGTGCTGCAGAACGGCGAGGTCGAGCCGGTGGGGGCCGAGCGCACGGTGACGGTCGACGTGCGGGTGGTGGCGGCGACCCACCGCAATCTACCCGAGGAGATCGCGGCCGGGCGCTTCCGCGAGGACCTCTTCTACCGCCTGAACGTCATCCCCATCCACACCCCGGCGCTCCGCGAACGGCTGGAGGACGTCCCGGTCCTCGTCGACTACATGGTCCGCCGCTACGCCGACCAGAACAACTTCCGTCCCAAGGACTTCGCCGCCGACGCCCTCGCTCACCTCCAGGCCCTGCCCTGGAAGGGCAACGTGCGCGAGCTCAAGAACCTCGTCGAGCGCCTCCTCATCCTCTCGCCCGGCGAGTCGATCACCCGCGACGACGTGATCGCCGCGACCGGCGGCGCGCGGCCCGAGCTCTCCTCGGCCCTCATGGCGGTCAAGACCCTGCGCGAGTTCCGCGACCTCTCGGAGCGGCTCTTCCTCCTCCAGAAGCTCGACGAGAACAACTGGAACGTGACCCAGACCGCACAGGCGATCGACACGCCGAGGAGCAACCTCTACAAGAAGCTCGACCAGTACGACATCAAGCGCGAGGGAAACCCCGGCGGCGAGGACTGAGGGGCGCGGGCTGCGCTGCCAGACACAGCCGTCGCGCTGGCAGCTCAGCCGTTGCGTCCCCTGAATCTGCCGTAGAGCTCCTGTGATTCTCGCCTGGATTCATCGACTTCGGCCCGGCGTTCCACAACCCGGGCTCGGATCTCCCCCTATTGCTCGTTCGATCCCCCCGCTTCTGTCCTGGATTTCCCTACTTCTGTCCCTGGTTGCCCTGTTTCTGTCCTCGGTGGCCCTGCTTCTGTCCTGGATTTCCCTACCTCTGTCCCCTGTTGCCCTATTTCTGTCCTCGGTGGCCCCACTTCTGTCTTCGGTGACCCCACTCCCGTCCTGAATTTTCCTACTTCTGTCCCCTGTTGCCCTATTTCTGTCCTCGGTGACCCCACTTCTGTCTTCAGTGACCCCACTTCCGTCCTGGATTTCTCTACTTCTGTCCCCGGTTGCCTATTTCCGTCCTCGGTGGACCTACTTCTGTCCTGGGTTGCCCCACTTCTGTCCGCCCTCCTCGCTGCGTCTCGCCGCAGGAAACCACGGCCTGCCGGGTTCCATCCCCGGCAGCGAAACCTGCCACGGTCAACACCAAACGCAGCTCGACTCTAAGGAGAGACCTCCATGCGTACCATCCTCCGCCGCAAGCTCAGCCTGGCCCTCCTGGCCTTCCTCCTCATCCTGCCGTTCTCGACCTCCCTGGTCGCCGCCAAGGGGCTCGGCGGAGAGCGGCGGGAGCACCCGCGGATCTCCAAGGCGATCACCGACCTTCAGGCCGCGATCGACTACATGCAGAAGGCCCCGCACGACTTCGGCGGCCACCGGGTCGAGGCGATCGAGGCCAGCCGGAAGGCCATCGAACAGCTGAAGCTCGCCCTCCAGTTCGACAAGACCCACGAGTAGTTAGAACGCGGCCGCCTGGCAGCCGCGGAGCGGTTCGGAAGCGGCCCGGGGTAACCCGGGCCGTTGCCTTTCCAAGCCGGGAGCCGGGCGAGTGCAACCCCGCGCTGACGGAACTGCCCCGAAGGGGCGACGGTACGGGTCGGGAAGGACCGCCGCCTGCGGGGCACGCGCTATCGACTTTGACGAGACCCTGCTCTTGCCCCTTAGGGCGGCGATCACGGAGATGGAACTCTGCTAAAGTTCCGTTCTATCGCATGCGACGCCAAGGATACCGGCCGCTCCCCGTGCCGTGCTCGGCGTGGGGTTTCTCGGCGAGAGACCTGCTGATCAGGGTGGTCGGCGTCCTCTCCGATCTGCACGGGTCCTGAGCGAGGGAGGATCCAATGGATCTCTACGGCCTGACCGGCAACATCGGCACCGGGAAGTCCACCGTTGCGAAAATGCTGGGTGACTACGAGATACTCGTCGTCTACGCGGACGAGATCTCGCGTCAGGCCACCGCGCGGGGAGCCGGCGAGCTCGCCGAGATCGTTGCGCTCTTCGGGCGCGATATGATCGACCCCGAAGGGGAACTGGACCGGCGTCGCCTGGCGAAGCGAGTCTTCGCCGATCCCGCGGCGCGCCGGCAGCTCGAAGAGATCCTGCACCCGGCGATCGTCCGCCGGTCCAGGGCGAGGTTCGCCGAGCTTGCCGGGGAAGGGCACGGGATCGCCGTCTACGAGTCGCCGCTGCTCTTCGAGACCGGCCGGCATGCCGAAATGGCGGGGGTCATCCTGGTCACCGCCAACCGTGCCGTCTGTCTCGCCCGCGTGATGGCGCGCGACGGCCTGGCCCCGGAGGAAATCGAGGCTCGCCTCGCCGCCCAGCAAGACGATGGCGAGAAAAAGAGCCGCGCCGACTATCGGATCGAAAACGACGGCGACCTGGAGCATCTGCGCTCCCAGGTGAAGAGGCTGGTCGCCCGACTGCAGGAGCGCGCGGGAGACCCGGTGTACCGAGGAGGGCCTCCGGCATGATGGGCGGCGATACCGGCGACGATGGTCTGGCTGGCAGGATCTGCGTCATCACCGGCGGCGGCAGCGGGATCGGTCGTGCCACGGCTCTGCGCCTGGCGCGAGACGGCGCCCGCGTCGTCCTCGTGGGGCGTACGGCGGCCAAACTGGAGGCGGTTCGGCGGGAGGTGGAGGCCCTGGGAGGAAGCGTAACGGTCCATGCTCTGGACATCGCCGATCTCGCCGCCGTGCAGTCGATGGTCCAGGACGTCCTCGCCCGGTTCCAGAGGATCGACGTACTGGTCAACAACGCGGGAGACGGCACGCTCCACCGTCGGTTGTTGACCACCACTCCGCAGGAGCTGCGCGCGATGCTCGACGCGAACCTCTGCGGAACGATCTATTGCACTCAGGCCGTGGTACCGGCGATGCTCGCCGCTCGGCAGGGAACGATCATCAACCTCGCGTCCATCGCCGGGGCGCAGCCGGGAGTCCACTCGGGGATGGCCTATTCCGCGGCCAAGGCGGCGGTGATCAATTTCACCCAGTTCTTAGAAGCGGAGTTTCGCAACCGCGGCCTCCGCGTCTGTGTCATCCTCCCCGGCGAAGTCGACACACCGCTCCTCGACAAGCGGCCGCAGCCGCCGGACGGCGGAGCCCGCTCCACCATGGTCGCCGCCGAAGACGTCGCCGACGTCATCGCCTGTGTGGTACGCCTGCCGCAACGGGCGACCGTCCGGGAAGTGGTCATCCGGCCGACGATCCAGCGTGACGTCCGGGCGGAGTTGGAGAAGGAGTGACGATGGCCGTCCCGAGGGAGCCGGCACCCGTCACCACTCGCACCTATCACGTTTTCCTGGCTTCGCCCGGGGATATGGAGGAGGAGCGGCAGGCGGTGCGCCATTTCTTCGAGTCCTGGAACCGCATCGAAGGTGCGGCTTTCGGCATCCGCTGCGAGGTCGTCGACTGGGAGAACTACGCGATTGCCGGAGTGGGGCGGCCGCAGGAGCTGATCACCCGGCAGACCCTCGAACGCTTCGCGAAGTCGCTCGCCCTGGTTATCTGCCTCTTGGGCCACCGTTTCGGCTCGCCGACCGGCGAGAACGAATCGGGCACCGAGGCGGAGCTCAACTGGGCTCTCGAGCGGTGGGGGGAGACGGGTTGGCCTGAGATCCTGCTGTACTTTCGCCGGCAGGAAAAAATTGAGGCCGCCGCGGACCCGGAGACGCTCGAACAAGCCGCGGAACAGCTCAAGAAGGTGAGAAAGTTTCAAGCGCGGTGCAAGACGGGAACGCCGCAGGTCTACTACAAGGAGTTCGCGGCCGGTGACTTCCAGCAGGTCGCGGTACCCGACGTCAGGGCATGGCTGGCCCACCCCGAGCGACCGTGGCGGCGGCCACGGCGAAAGCCGAGGCGGAGACCTGCTCCGCGCTCCCGTCCGGAGCCGTACGGCGACGTGCCGCCCGGCAAGAACTTCACTGAGAAGATTACCGGCGTCCACTTTCTCTGGGTAAAAGAAGGGCGCCTCCAGATCGGACAGGGCCGCTATCGGAATGCTGTTCGGGTCAGGATTTCACCTTTCTGGATTGGGGAAACAGCGGTCACGAACCGGCAATACCGGGTCTTCACCCAAGACTCGAAACACCCCCAGCCCGACTCCTGGCAGACTCCGCGATTCGCCGATCCGGAGCAGCCGGTCGTCGACGTGAGCTGGCACGAAGCGGCGGCGTTCTGCCGGTGGCTGTCGCAGGCGAGCGGCCTTGCCTGTTCGCTGTGCAGCGAAGCGCAATGGGAGTACGCCGCGCGGGGGAGCGACGGGAGGACCTATCCCTGGGGGAACGAGGAACCGACGCCGAAGAAAGCCTGCCACGGCCTCAATCCCGACCTCGGCCGGCCGGCGCCGGCGGGCGTTTATCCCCATGGGCGTGGTCCCTTCGGTACCCTCGATCAGGCAGGAAATGTCTGGGAGTGGTGCCTGGACGCCTGGTACGAAGATGCATACGACTCCTGGCGGGAAGGCGAACCGCTCGATCCGGTGACCGAGGTAAGAGAGGAGGAGCGCGACCTCGCGGAGGATGCTTACCGGGTCCTCCGCGGCGCCTGCTGGATCGATCCCCCGGATCTTTTGCCCGCGGCCCTCCGCTATCAGCGTCGCGCCACCTACCGCGCGGTTCGAGTCGGGTTCCGGGTCGCCGTCCGCGCACCAGGGAACGGAAGGACGGATTGGAGTGGTTAACCGATCTCCGGTTGCAACGGATTATCCTTCTTCCGGGATGGGACGTTGCGTACGCGCGGCCTGCCAAGAGTAAGGAGGACCGCAAAGCGCGATGAGCCCGCCGTTCGACGTCTTCCTCAGCTACAATCGAAGGGACGCATCGGTCGTGCTGGAAATCTATAAAACACTCGAGAAGCGTGGGCTGCGTGCCTGGCTCGATGTAGAAGATCTGACTCCCGGACGGCCCTGGTTGGAGGAAGTCGAAGAGGTATTGGCCGTGGTTCAGGCGGTGGCTGTGCTGGTGGGGCAAGAGGGTTTGGGGCCGTGGGAGCTCCCGGAACTGCGGGTCTCCCTCGACCAGTTTGTGAAACGAAAGCTGCCGGTCATCCCGGTCCTCCTGCCGGGGTCATCTGCCGAGCCGGAGATTCCTCTAATCCTCGGTGGATTCACCCGGGTTGACCTCCGCAACGGTTTGACTCGACAGGGGATCGACCGGCTCGTCCACGGTATCACTGGAACAAAGCCGTTGCCGTCGCTCGCGAGAGCGCGTAAAAAGACTTCGCAGCGGCATTTACCCGGCCCGTATGGTCCGGTCCCCTCTGGACAGCCCTTCCTGGAAAGGATTACAGGTATCCACTTGCTCTGGGTAGAGGGTGGGCGCTTTCAGATCGGAAAAGGTCGCCGTAGGAATACAGCCTGGGTGCGGCTCTCGCCTTTCTGGATCGGGGAGACGGCGGTCACGAATCGCCAGTATCGCGTCTTCACCGAGCACTCGAAACACTACCCGCCTGACTCCTGGCAGATTCCGCGTTTCTCCGATCCGGAGCAGCCGGTCGTCGAGGTGAACTGGCACGACGCGGTGGACTTCTGTCGGTGGCTGTCGCAGGCGAGTGGTCTTGATTGCTCGCTATGCAGCGAGGCCCAATGGGAATACGCGGCGCGCTGCGGCGATGGAAGGACTTATCCTTGGGGTAATGAGGAGCCGACACCGGAACGAGCCTGCTACGGCCGCGATCCGGACTCGGGACGGCCGGAGCCGGCGGGCATCTATCGAAAATATGGACGCGGCCCTTTCGGTACCCTGGACCAGGCTGGCAGTGTCTGGGAGTGGTGCCGCGACGCCTGGCGCGAGAATGCCTACGACTCGTGGTTGGAAGGCGAGCCTCTCGATCCAGTAACCAAGTTGCGGAAGGAAGACGGCGAGGTGGAGGAAAATGCGTATCGAGTGCTGCGCGGCGCCTGCTGGGAATCCCCTCCGGATCGCCTGAAGGCGGCCCTCCGCTATCAGCGTCACGCCACCTACCACGCGGTTCGAGTCGGGTTCCGGGTCGCCGTCAACCTGCCGGAACAGGATGGCTGAGGCAGAGTTGGTGGGTCCATGTCCGAGGGTGAGAAAGACAGAGAGGCTCCGCCAACTCGGGAGCGCTGGCAGGCGCTCCTCGGCAGGGTGGCCCGGTCTCCCCTGGAGCTCTACGCCCGCCTCGACCCAGACGGCCGGGTGGGCCTGCTCGAGGAGCTCTCCGGGGAGGCGAGATGCTTCGTGCTGTTCAAGGGCAGCTTCGACCCCATCCACCATGGACACATCGCCCTGTTCGCCGCCGCCCGGCGCAAGCACGCCGCGGACGGAGGCGCCTTCGCGCTCTCGTTCGCGACCGCCAAACGGCAGCTCGCCCTCTCCGACGTCGCCCGGAGGAGTTGGCAGATCCATGCCGCCCGCCTGCCCGTGATCGTCTCCCGGAGCGGCCGCTTTTCGCACGATGCTGCCTTCTTCCATCGGCTCTCCCACGACCTGCGGCTGGTCTTCCCCCTGGGGACCGACGTTCTTCGCAGGCTCCTCGAATATTACCCACCCGCTGAATTCGCGGCGCTCTTTCCGGGTTGCTTCTTCGAGTACTTCGATCGGCTCGGCTTTCCATCCGATCTGCCGGAGGAGTACGGCGCGGTCCCCAACCTCGACCGGCTGGGGGAGAACGCCTTCCCGGCGATCAGCTCGTCCCAACTGCGGCAGCTCCGCGCCCGCGGGCTGGAGCCCGAGGTCCGCGCGCTCATGCCGGCGCGAGCGGCGGACCTCTTCCTGGCGGTCCCCATCGAGGCCGTGGGCAGCCCGCCGGCCGCGCCCGCGAAGGCGGATCCCTCGCCGGTGGGACGCTGGTGGTCTTTCGTCGCCGATCGCGAGCCACCGGAGATCGTTCGGGCCGCGGGGGTCTATCTTGAGTTGCGCGACGGCAGGCGGGTGCTCGACGCGGCCGGAAGCGCGGGCGTGGCCAACGTCGGGCACGGCCGCAAGGAGGTGATCGAGGCCATCGCGCGGGCTGCGACTGCGGTGTCGTACGCCCTGCCCGGCTTCGCCAGCCCGGACCGGCTGGCGCTCGTCGAGCGGCTGCGGGCGCGCTGGCTGCCCGCAGGTCTCTCCCGCGTCCATCTGATGAACAGCGGCTCGGAGGCGATCGAAGCGGCGATCATCCTGGCGCGCAAGTACCAGTTTGCCAGCGGTCGCCTCAAGCGCTCCAAGGTCATCGGCCGTGACCTCTCCTACCATGGGGCGACCCTGGGCAGCCTCGCCGTCGGTGGGCACGATGGACGTCGTTCCGGCCTCGGCGATCTGCTGCCGGACCAACCCCACGCCGCGGCCTGCTACTGCCTGCGGTGCCCGTTCGGCAAACGCTATCCCGACTGCCGGGTGGAATGCGCGAGAAGTCTGGAACGGGTGATCGAAGCGGTCGGCGAGGAGAACGTCGCGGCGTTCATCCTGGAGCCGATCGTGGGCCCGAGCGGCGGCGCCCTGGTACCGCCGGACGACTATTGGCAGACGATCCATGCCATCTGCCGGCGCCACGGCATCCTGGTCATCGCCGACGAGGTGATGACCGGATGGGGCCGCACCGGTCGCCGCTTCGCCTGCGAGCACTGGGGACCTCCTCCCGATCTTCTGGTATCGGGCAAGGGGCTGACCGGGGGGTACGCACCTTTGGCCATCGTGTTCACCAGCGAGGCGGTGGCGGAGGGCCTCGAAGCCATGGGCATGAAGCTCCCCGCCCATACCTACGATGGCCACTCTCCGGGCTGCGCGGCCGCGAACGCCGTTCTTCAGATCCTGGAGGAAGAGCGGCTGGTCGAAAGGGTCGAGGCGCTCGGACCGGCGCTCGGCGGCTACCTGACCGAACGACTGGGAGGGCATCCTCACGTGGCGGAGGTGCGGGGCCGCGGCTTCCTCTGGGCGGTCGAGGTCGTCCGCGACCGCGGTACCCACGAACGCTTTCCGCGCCACGCCGAGGTCACGCGGTCGATCGTGAGGGCCGGCCTCGACCGGGGCGTCTTTTTCTATCCCGGTGGGACCGGAACCGAGCGGGACATCGTCGTGGTCAGCCCACCTTTCACCATCGCGAAGGCCGACATGCGCGAGCTGGCGGCCGTGCTTGAGAGCGCGATCGACCGTGCGGTGCGAGATCTCTGAAGCCTACGGGCACAGCTTTCGGCGGTCGACCTTTCCTGTCCGCGTGAGCGGCCAGTCGCGGACGAGGTGGATCGAGCTCGGCACCTTGTAGTGGACGAGCTCGCGGGCGAGGTACGACGTCAGGTCGGCCGCACTGGCGGTTCCGCCATTCCGCAGTTCCACGAAAGCCACCGGAACCTCCCCTAGGACGGGGTCGCGGGTGCCCACGACCACCGCGAGCTTGACTGCCGGGTGGCGGTGGAGGGTGCCCTCGATCTCCTGGGGCGAGATGTTTTCGCCGCCGCGGATGAAGATGTGCTTCTTGCGGCCGGTGAACCAGAGATAGCCGTCCCGGTCCACCGTGGCCAGATCGCCGGTCTTGAGCCAGCCGCCCTTGGCGAAGGCCCGTTTCGTGGCGATGGGATCCCGCCAGTAGCCGAGCATGGTCTGGGGACTCCGCACGAGGATCTCGCCCGCCGTCCCAGCTGCGGCGGGTTCACCGCGTGGGCCGGCGATCCGCACCTCGACGCCGGGGACGGGCCGGCCCATGGAGCCGAAGCGGGTGGGGGAGGACGAGAGGTTCAAGGCGATGACGAACGACTCTGTCATTCCATAGCCGACGAGCGGCACCCGGCCGGTGATTTCGCGGCAGAACTGGATCAGCTCGACCGGCGTCTTGTCGCCCGCGAAGCAGAGCATTCGCAGGCTGCGGAAACGGTCGCGCACGGTGCTCGGATGGGCCAGGAGCCGAATGGCATGGGGCAGAAAGAGAGTCGAGTGGGTAGGCCGGTAGCGGTCGAGCGCAGCGAGGTAGGAATCGGTATCGAAGCCGTCCTGGAGGACCGCCGTTCCACCGGCGCGCAGGGTCCATAGGACGTGGATGCAGCCCACGGTATCCGCCATGGAGGCGATGTTCAGGTAGACCATCTCACCTCGAGGAACGCCGCAATAGCGGAGGAACGGTGCGCTGAAGAAGGGTGCGATGGAGCTCGCCAGGGAGGCGAGTGAGTAGACGACCCCCTTGGGTCGGTCCGTCGTTCCGGAGGTGAAGAAGATCAGGGCCGGCCGTGACCCAGAATCGGTCGGCTGCGGCGGCCTTCCTGGATGCGCAGCAAGCGGAGACACGTCCCAGGACTCAGGCTCTTCGACCGCCAACAACCGGCGCCCCGGAGCAAGGGCGGAGCCGAGGGAGAGAAGGCGCTCTCCATGGGTGAGCAGCCATGGGGTATCGCAGGCGGTCAAGTAAAAGTCAAGCTCGGCGGCTGTCGACCTGGGATTCAGGGGAACCGCTGTAATTCCCGCCTCCAGACAGGCCAGGTAACAACAGACCAGATCGGTGCCGTTCGGAAGGAGGAGAGCGACTCTCTGCCCGGCGACCCCGAGCGCGCCCAGACGCCCGGCGATCTCCGCGGCCCGCCGTACGAGATCAGCGTAGGTGATCGAGTGCTTCCCGCACACGAGGGCGACTTTCGCCGGATGCCGGGACCAGGAGCTGAAATCGAGGGTATCCATCGCCGAGAGGGAGCGCGGACGAGGGTCGTCGTACCGATCAATCCTGAATGGAGCTTATTGTATCACTATAGTAGCGCAAGGTTTGCACGGAAGCGCCCTGGTAAGATGGCGCTGCGCTCTGTGCGCATCGAGGGAGGTCAACCCATGGATTCGCTCCTGCACGACATCCGTTTCGGCCTGCGCAGCCTGAAGAGCGCCCCGGCGACGGCCGGCATCGCCATCCTGGCGCTCGCCCTGGGGATCGGCGCCAACACGGCGATCTTCAGCGTCGTCAACGGCGTCCTCTTGAAGCCGCTGCCCTACCCGCAGCCGGACCGGCTGGTCCTCCTCTACGCCAGCAACCCGCAGGCGGGCTACCCGCGCTTCAGCAGCTCGCCACCGGACTTCGACGACTGGCGGCGGCAGAGCCGGGTCTTCGACGGGCTCGCGGCCATGCGGATGAGCAGCATGAATCTGACCGGCCGCGCCGAGCCCGAGGTGCTCGACACCGGCCGGGTGTCGGCCGACTTCTTCTCCCTGCTTCGCCTGCGCCCGTTCCTCGGCCGCGTCTTCCGGCCGGACGAGGACACCGACGCCGGCCGGCACGTCGCCTTCCTCTCGCACGGCTTCTGGCAGCGCCGCTTCGGCGGCGACCCGAAGGTGATCGGCCAGAGCCTCTCGCTCGACGGCGAGAGCTACACCGTGGTCGGGGTGGCGCCGCCCGGCTTCGACTTCCCCCGCAAGCGCGACCTCTGGCTCCCCCTGGCCCTCGACTGGGCGAAGGAGAACCGCGGCAACCACTTCCTCTCCGTCGTCGGGCGGTTGCGCCCCGGGGTTCCGGTCGGCCAGGCGCAGGCCGAGATGAGCGGCATCGCCGCCCGGCTGGAGAAGCAGTACCCGGGCTACGATCAGGGCTGGGGAATCGTCGTCCTGCCGCTCCAGCAGGTGGTGGTGGAGAAGATCCGCCCGGCCCTCCTGGTCCTCCTCGGCGTCGTCGCCGCGGTCCTCCTGATCGCCTGCCTGAACGTCGCCAACCTCCTGCTGGCCCGTCTGGCCGCCCGCGGGCGCGAGATCTCCATCCGCACCGCCCTGGGCGCCGGCCGGCTGCGCCTCATTCGCCAGCTGCTCACCGAGAGCGTCCTCTTAGCCCTCGCCGGCGGCGCGCTCGGGCTGCTCCTCGCCTTCTGGGGGACGCGCGCTCTCCTCGCGCTCAACCCCGCCGTCATCCCCCGCGCCGAGGCGATCGGCCTGGACGGCCGGGTGCTCGTCTTCACCCTTGCGCTCTCGGTCGCGGCCGGCCTCGTCTTCGGCCTCTTCCCGGCCCTCCAGGACCCCGGGGCGCACCTCCACGAGTCGCTGAAAGAAGGAGGGCGGGCGGTGGCCGGAGGCCACCGCGGCCGCCACGCCCGTCAGCTCTTGGCTCTCCTCGAGGTGGCGATCGCCCTCGTGCTCCTGGTCGTCGCCGGGGTCCTCCTGCACAGCTTCGCGCGCCTCTCCGCGGTCGATCCCGGTTTCCATCCGGGAGGTGTGTTGACCCTCGACGTCTCGCCGCCGCGGTACAAGTACCCCGACCCGGCGCGGCTGGGGATCTTCTACCGCCAGCTCCTGGAGCGGGTGCGGGCGCTCCCGGGGGTCGAGCGGGCCGCCGCCTCCTCCCCGCTGCCGTTGAGCGGCAGGAACAACATTCTCATCTTTGAGGTCTTCGGCCGGCCGCCGGCGCCCGCCGACCATCCGCTGACCGCCGTCGTGCGCTCGGTCTCCCCGGACTACTTCCGGACGCTCGGCGTCCGCCTCGTCCGCGGGCGGCTGCTCGACGACCACGATACGCTGGAGGTGCCGCCGTCGATCGTCGTCAACCAGACGATGGCGGCGAAGATCTGGCCGGGGCAGGACCCCCTCGGCCAGCGTCTCACCTTCGACGACCCGACCGACAAGAAGGCCCTCTGGCAGACCGTCGTCGGCGTGGTGGGCGACGTCAAGCAGCAGTCTCTGGCCGAGGAAACGAGCCTCGAGATCGACCAGGCGCAGGCGCAGGTGCCCGCGCCGTACACCACCCTCGTCGTGCGCTCCGGCAGCGACCCGCAGGCCCTGGCGACGCCCATCCGGCGGGCGGTCCTGGGGCTCGACCCCGACCTCCCGGTCTTCCGTGTCCAGACGCTCGACGCGGTGGTCGCCGAGTCGCTCGCCCAGAACCGGATGAGCACCGCCCTCCTCGGGCTCTTCGCCGCGCTTGCCCTGGTGCTCGCCGCGGTGGGCGTCTACGGGGTGATCAGCTACTCGGTGGCCCAGCGCACGCACGAGATGGGGATCCGCATGGCCCTCGGGGCGGCCCGCGGGGACGTGCTGCGCCTGGTGATCCGCCAGGGGATGACCCTGGTGGCGATCGGCCTCGGCCTCGGCCTCCTCGGCGCCTTCTTCGCCACCCGCGTGATCTCCGGGCTGGTCTTCGGGGTCAGCCCGAGGGACCCCGTGACGTTCGTCCTCGTCCCCCTGGCTCTGACCCTCGTCGCCCTCCTTGCCAACTACCTCCCCGCCCGGCGGGCGACCGAGGTCGATCCGCTGGTGGCGCTGCGGCAGGAGTAGAGACGCGGAGCAACGGAAGTGCCGACGCGCCCCTCGGCGCGCCGGCACCCCTGCAACCAGCTGCTCCTCAGCCGGCCCGCTGCCCCGGAGGCCAGTCCACCCAGAGGATCGACTTGGCGATCCACTCGGGGGTCGACATCCCCGGGCAGGCCCCCCACCGCATCAGCGGCTCGTTGCCGTAACGCACGATGCCGATGTGGTTCGAGGTGTCGCGGTCGAGCTCGGGGTTCGAATCGTAAAACCCGAGGTTGTGCCGGAGGAGCTCGATGTCGTCGGGCTTGCCCGTCAGCAGCAACCAGCCCGGCTTCAGGCCGTGTTTCTCGGCGTACTCCGCCAGCACCGGCAGCGTGTCCTCCTGGGGCTTCAAGGTGAAGGAGTACAGGAAGATGTCGCGCCCCACCCGGTCGCCCAGGATCTTGCGCACCCGCGCCAGGTTGAGCATCACCGTCGGGCAGATCCCCGTGCAGGTGGCGTACATGAAGTTGAAGAGGACCATCTTGTCCTTCACCAGGTCGTCGTAGAAGCGGACCTCCTTGCCCTCGTGGGTGAGCAGGGGGAGGTTCGGGAAATAGCGTTTACGGATGCTCTCGCGCGGCGGGATCTCCGCCCACTGGCGCGGCGCCGGCTTTTGCGGCGCCGCTTCCTCCGCCCGCAGCGCCGCCGTAGCGACAGGCGCCGTTCCCAGCGCGGCCAGCAGCTCTCGTCGGTTCATGGCGTCTCCTTTCGCTTCGTTCTACGGATAGGAGTTGGTGTCGCCCACGTCGTCGATGTCCCAACGGAGCATCATCGCGTGGTCCTCGTGGACGACGTTGTGACAGTGCAGGGCATAGCGGCCGACGAAGTCGCGGAAGCGGAAGAAGAGTGTGATCTGATCGCCCTCCTTGAGCCGCACCACGTCCTTCCTCGCCACGTTGACCCCGGTGGGCGCGCTGCCGCCGCCACCCCCCCAGCTGCCGCCGCTGTAGCCACTGTTGGTGTTCAGGATCTGGAATTCCTCGAAGTGGATGTGGATGGGGTGCTGCCAGTCGCGGGAGTCGTTCTGGAGGATCCACTTCTCGGCCGTGTTGCGCTTGACCCTGAAGGCCGGCGAATCGCAGTTGAAGATCTTGTCGTTGATCGTCCACTGCCCGTTGCGCCGCGAGAACTTCAAGGTGCGGGTGACGCGCGGCGTGTCGGTGGTCGTCGGCAGGGTGTAGTACTGGGTGGATGTCGTCGGGGCCGCGCTGGCGTCGGTGACCGCGTCGGGGAGCACGTCGAAGCGCAACAGATAGTCGCCCTGGCCGGCGGCCAGGACGTTGCCGGTGGGGCCCTTGCCGTTCGTCTGCTCCAGCCGGTTTTCGAGCACGATCGAGGTCCCCGCCGGGAACTGCGAGAAGTCGACGATCACGTCGGCGCGCTCGGCGACACCCAGGGTCGTGCTGGTGACCTGGAGCGGCCTAGGCAGGAGGTTCCCGTCGTTCGAGATCTGCCAGAACGGGATCTGCTGGCTGAAATTGCTCGGGTTGGTCAGGAAGAGCTGGTAGAAGCGCGAGGGACCGCTGTTGAGCCAGCGCAGCCGGTACCGGCGCCGCTTGACCTGGAAAAACGGCTGGATGCCGCCGTTGACGAGGAACTTGTCGCCGAGGACGCCGTCGGTGTTCATGAGGTCCAGGGTGAGGAGGCCGGTGTCCTGGTCGAAGACCCGGTCGGCGAGGAGCATCGGCACGTCGTACGGGCCGGAGGGCAGGCGGAAGCCGGTCGTCTCGTCGCCGGTGTCGTATTGATTGAACAGGAGATGGAAACCGGCGAGCCCCTTGTAGGTGTTCTCGGTCGTGTGGTCGACCCGGTGGTCGTGGTACCAGAGGGTCGAGAGCGCCTCGTGGATGTCGCCGCTCGGCGGGTAGTTGCTGGAGAAGCCGGGGAGGACGTTGGGATAATGCTGGTCGTAGAAGTGGCCGATCTCGAAGAAGTCGCAGGGGAAGCCGTCGCTCTCCGAGGGGGTGTGGCCGTTGTGCAGGTGGGTCGAGACCGAGGGCAGGCCGAAGCCGCCGTTGTTGCTCGGCAGGTTGTTGACCCGGCGCACCAGGATCGGCTGTCCGTAGCGCGCCTGGTAGGTCGGTCCGGGGAAGGTCCCGTCGAAGGTCCACAGCGACTGGAGCGGCAACTCGGGGTGGACGCTCACCTGGGCAGGCTGGAGGACGCTCTGGTAATAGAGCTGAGGCGGGAATTGGGTATACGCCTGGTGCGCCCGCGTCCGCCCCTCGCCGCCCAGCGTGTTGGGAGCGATGCTCGGAGTCGGGGTGAGGCTCGCGACCGGCTGCTTGACCGGCATGAGGAACAGCGGTTGGGAAAAAGGCGTCGTCGGCGGGCTCTGCGGGCAGTTGTAGGAGCAGTGGTTCCAGTGGCTGGAGCCGCCGTCCCAGCCGCTGCCGTAGCCGCCGTTGCTCCAGCCTCCCCAGGCGGAGAGCCCCCGGACGCCGACCAGGTAGCCGGCACTGGTCAAGAGCCCCATCCGCGCCAGGTCGCGCCGGGTGAACCCGGCCGCGACCAGCTCGCGGCGGTTCTTCGCCGCCAAGGCGGCCTCCCTCTCCCGTCGTCGGTTGATCCTTGAAATGAACGTCATGGCAGACACACTCCTTTCGCAAGCGCGAGGTGAGTGGAGTCCGCGAGCCAGCGCCGGCTCGCGGGATGCCGAAGGTAAACTTTTTCGAGTGTAAGACTCTGAATCTAAGCGGTCAATCTGAGAACAGCGGGCAACGGTCGCCGCATTCTGAAGTACGATGCCGTACCATGCGACGACTCCTGTTTCTCGCCCTCGGCCTCGCCCTCTGCGCCGGCTCCGCCCTCCGCGCCGCCCCGCTCGCCGCCAACTGCGCTCAGGAAGCGGTCCAGGCGGTCAAGGCGATCCTCGCCACCCAGTCCGCGGCCTGGAACCGCGGCGACCTCGTAGCCTTCACCGCGGTCTACGCCGAGGACGCCTCCTTCCTCGGCACCACCGGTCTCACCCACGGCCGGCAGCAGGTCCTCGACCGCTACCGCCGCCGCTACCCGGACAAGAAGGCCATGGGGACTCTGAGCCTCGACGTCGTCGAGACGCGCCCGGTCGCGGCGGAGGGTGCGGGCGAAAAGCCCTGCGGCGTGAACGGCGTCTCGCTCGTGGCACGCTGGAAGCTCGCCTATCCCGATCAGCCCGACAAGAAGACCGCCGAGGGGCTGACCCTGCTCGTGCTGCAGCGGCACGGGGACCATTGGGAGATCGTGCAGGACGCTTCGATGTAGCGGAGAGCCCCATGGAAGACCAACTCCTCGAAACCTGGGCCATCCACGACCGCATCCACCGCTATCTGCTCGACGCCATCGCCCCCGCGGCCTTGGGTTGCGTCTCGGCCTCGAAGGGGCGGACCGTGGGCGAGCAGTTCGCCCACGTCCACAACGTGCGCCTGCTCTGGCTGGGATCGGCGGCGCCGGAGCTCCTGGACGGACTGGCGAAAATTGAGAAGGGGGAGGCGGACGGCGAGGAGCATCTCGCCGCCGCTCTCGGCGCGTCGGCGGTCGCCATGGCGGCCCTGCTGCGCAAGAGCCTCGCCGCGGGCGGTAAGATCAAAGGCTTCAAGCCGCACGCCGTGGCCTTCCTGGGCTACCTGATCTCCCACGAGTCGCACCACCGCGGCCAGATCGTCCTGACCTTGAAGCAGGCCGGCCATCCGGTCGACAGGAAGATCGCCTTCGGGCTCTGGGAGTGGGGGGTGCGGTAGAGCGAGAGCGGCCCTTCAGACCTTGAGGCCGACAGCGTCAAGAATCGCCGCAGTCACCTCGGCGGGAGACCGCCCAGCGTCGACTCGCAGGACAGGTGCGTCAGCATAGAGATCGGCAAACTGCCGGGCCGTTGCTTCCAGTCTCTGCTGCTCGGTCCTCTTTAGCTCGAAGCCATCGCGATTGGTGATACGTTCGAGAGCTGTCATCACCTCCAGCTCAAGGAAGACGGTGACGGCATCGCTCGCAACGTGCTCCCGCGAGCAACGTTGATGAAGCGTTCGAACCGCCGCATCCTGAAGGCCGCGGCGGTCCCCTGCGGCCAGGGTATAGCACAGCCAAGAGTCGAAAAGCCGGTCCACGAGCAATATCTCAGCCGTCGATCGGGACATCTCTTCGGCCTTGGCGATAGTATCAGCCAACAACAATAAGTGCGTCTGGTCGGCGAAAGGATCGGCCGAGTGGAATCGGACGAAACGCTCCCGCTGGAGTCGGTAGCTGCGTCGAACGGCCCGACCAATCAGGCCGCGGGAAAATTCGCCGATTCTCGCCACTGAAGCGAAGGATCGGAGGCGGCGCTGGAGTCTGCCGATCTGCAATGTCTTCCCGGATCCGCTGATCCCTTCCAGCAGAAGCTTCATCTATTTTGTTCCAGCTGTTGGATCAGACGATCAAGAGTCGCGAGGCAGAAGACTTTGAGCTTCCGAACGTCGTCCTGCCCCGGAGTCGCGCCGAACTGCGCGCCGGCATCGCGCATCAGGTCATCGATCTCACGCTCGAAGCAGAGGTTGAACACGGAGACGGCGTGGCGGTCCCTCACGATGTCTGACTTCTTATAGACGATACCTTCCGAGAGCGGTGACTCGGAATGCAGGAGAAGCGAGTTTCCCAAGCTCGCAAAGCTCTGCCGAGCTGTGGGATGGCGGCGAATTCCGAGGATGAATCTAGGGTTTTCGAGCTGGTCTAGAGTAATCTGACGGATCATCCGAAGCCGCTGCAGGGCTTGCGGTGATCGATAGCCGCGGACGTCCTTCCAGTAACGCGGCTGGCAATTGAGGAGCAGCTTGAGCGTGCCGGTCTTCATCCACCTCTCATAGATCCGCTTACGCTTGATGCCGAGATCGTAGCCTTCCCGTTGTTCGAGGCCGCTTTCTTCGAATTGCTCCGGCAGGGCAAGGACAGAGAAGGTCGACTCGCGCCGCATCAAGGGCTCCTCCCGGCGTTCTTCGATGCATTCGTAGTAGTAGTTACTCTCGACCCGGCAGACCATCTCTTCGCGTTCCGTCGCCTCTTGGTACGACAGCTCCCCCACGGTCTGGGCGAGCTTAGTGACGAAATCGCGGAAGGTCTTGGATGCCTCTTGCTGGGTTCCAAGCTTGGAGGTCAAAATATGCAGGCCGCGCGGTTCCCAAAGATCCTTGAGCAACGCGGGATCCGTGTCGATCATGTAGGCATAGTGCCGAGGTATGTAATCCGTTGGTCTTTCGACCCGCATCATCGCATGGCTGCGTAAAATGTGGCTAAGGACGTTGTGATCGCGGAAGCTGAAGCCGAGGAAGAAGACCGTGCGAGTCAAGAGGACATGTTGGAGGATCGACGAGAATGCCGGATGTTCGCGCTCGAAGTTGATCAAGTCTTCCTCGCTGGCGAGGAAATCCTCCGTATTGCCGTAGAGGTGAATGATGGTCAGGTCCTTGGCCTGGAACTTCTCGGGAACGTCGCGGTCCGTAAGAATCAACTCGTAGTAAGGACGGATCTCGGCTGCCGCCTTCTCGAGATTAGAGTCGTAGTTGGTGGTCAGGATGAGTGAGACCGGAAGACTGATGAGGTCCTTGTGTACGGTGAGATCGTGGTGCCGGTCCAGCGCCTTGCGGAAGATCTGGCGCAGTTCCTGGCGACGGCCGTCCTGGCGCAGGCAGAAAGAGACCTGCTGCTCCAGGGAGAGCCGGTTCAGCTGTCGGGCATTCAAGTTCATCTTGTCGACGAGGGGTCGGATGAGCTCTTTCCATCCCGGCGCGTCCGCCGCCATCGAAACGCCGGCGCCGATGAAGAGCACGACCCGCCCCTTCTCGAAATCCCGGCGCAGGTCGGAAGGAATGTCAGGGATAAGCGGCTGGCGCTTGCGTCGGCTCATGATCCTCCAATCGTCTTCAGAAGTGTAGCCGAAAATGCCGACCTACGGCCTCTCGCAGGGCAGCAAGGACCGCCGGCTCGTCCGCCGCGAGGCACCGCCCATCCTCCACCAGGAGCCTCCCCGCGGCGACGACGTGCTGGATGTCTGCCCCAGTGGCGCAATAGACGAGCTGCACCGCAATATTCTCGAAGGGCTCGCTGACGAGCGGCTCCAGGGAGAGCGTGCCGGCGGCGAGCAGGGTCAGATCTGCGGGCTCCCCGGCCCGCAGGCGCCCCCCTCGGCGCCCGAGCGCCTCGGCGGCCCTCCAGGTCACCGCGGCGAGCAGCTCCTCGACGCGGACCGCCCCGGGGCCGTGCTCACGCGCCCAAAGGAGCGCCATCTGCTTGAGATCGGTAAACAGGTCGTTGCTGTTCTGGTAGGCTGGGCCGTCGGTTCCCAGGAGAAGCTTGAGGCCGAACCGGGCGGCCCTTTCGGGGTCAAGGGTCCTCTCCCCCAGCTTCATCTCGGCGGTGGGCGTGGCGACCACACAGGCTCCCCGGGCCGCGGCGAGCTCGAGGTCCGAATCGGAGTGCGCACAGAGGTGGACGAGGAAGGTCCGCTCGTGGAGGAGCCCATGGTCGTCCAGCAGCTCCACGGTCGACCGGCCGGTCCGCCGCTGAATCTGCTCCAGCCGGTGTGGGGTCTCCTGGGCGTGGATCATGACCGGCCGGCGCGGGAGGCGGGCCGCCTGCTCCAACGCCTCCTCGAACCGGGGCGCCGTCTCGTGCGGCAGGGTGAGGGGGCTCGACTCGCCGTAAGGCCGGGAGGCGAAGACCGCGCCCGGTAGCCCGAGAGCGCCGAGAACCTCGACGAACGGTGGACCGTCCAGGGTCCGCCTCAGGTGGTCGGCAACGAACGTGACGCCGCAGCGCAGGCTGTTGACGTAGGCGGCAGTCGCCGCTGCCGTGCAGGTCTCGGTGCTCACGGTGTCATAGGCGTTCCAGAACCAGTCCGGCCACCGACGGTCGACACCTGCCCCCTCGCGGGTCCCACGCCAGAACATGTCGTGCCCGTGCGTATGCATGTTATAGAGACCCGGGATCGCGATCAGCCCGGAACCGTCCATGAGGCGACCTGCTTGCCGGGGCAACTCCGGCCCTATCTCGGCGATCCATTCCCCTGCGATGGCAAAATCTCCCCGCGACCAGTTCCGGAAGTCGTCTCCGCTCGGATAGAGTACGTTCGAGATTAGCAGATCCCACGATGGAGCCATGAGTCGACAGCGCCTCGTTCTCGTTTGCGGACACGCCTCGTGTCTAAAGACCAGCCTCAGCCTCGCCGTGGCACCACGGCTCGCGATGAACCTGCTCGCGACCTACGGTCTGGGGAGCTTCAACCCAACCTCTCCGGAGAAGCTCGCCGAGGATCGAGAGGTGCGCTATGGGCACCTATTCGACCTCGCCGACGCCTACCTGAGCCACGGCCTCTCGCTCTGGGTCGACGGCAATTTTCCGCGGCGAGCCTGGCGTACCGCAATTCTCCGCCTGGCCGAGCGGCATCACGTCTCCGAGGTGGCCGTGATCCACTGCTTCTGCTCGGTGCCGGAGCTGCTCGAGGAACGCTTCCGCAGCCGCCGGGCAGACCCCGCTCAGCCGGACGCCAAGGCTGACGATATCTCGGCCTACCACGGAAGCGTATCCCAGTTCGAACCCCTGATCGACGTCGAATTCGAGGGCCTCGCCGACTGGGAGGTGCTCCAATACGACTCCTGCCGGAAGAGCCTCGGTTTTCGGAAACCGCCTGGCCCTCTCGGTTCTGAGATCCACCGGCAGATGCTCGCCCGCGGCTTTCTCATCGCTTGATGCAGAACAGCACGGTCCAGGACTGCAGGATCGTGAGCCCCCCATCCCTCCACTCTGGCTCCAGCACTTCACGCAGCTTCTCAACCGAGTCCCGCATCCAATCGCGGAACCTCTGCCGCTCGGATTCCGGGAGTGGGGAGCGGCGAAAGAGATCTTCCTGCGTGTAGTGGCGCCGAATTTGATGGCGCCTCATCTCTGCCACGTGAAAGCAACAACTCTCGACGATGGAGCGCAGGAGCCCTGGGCTGTAGTAGCGGCGCCGCAAGGGCTGGGACACGGCCTTGAAGACGGTCCAGAACACGAAATCGCGCTCGTCACAGGAGGTAATCTGAGCGAGCCTCAGCTCGCCTCCGGGACGAAGAACCCGCGCCGCCTCGCAGAGGACCTCGGCTTCGCGGGTGTAGTGGAGGACCTGCCGGCAGACGACCAGGTCGAGGCTGGCCGACCGGAGCGGGAGGGCTTCGGCCTCACCTTGTACGACCCGGGAGCCGAGCCGTGACCGCGCCTTCGCGAGCATCGGGTAGGAGAGGTCGAGTCCCCAGACCTCTCCGGAGCTCTCGCGCAGTCCCTGGGCCACCAACCCGGTCCCACAGCCGAGATCCAGCGCCCGTCTTCCGCCCGCGCCAGCCACGAGCGGAGCGAGGAGAGCCGGGTCGCTACACCACTCCGTGCTGTCGTCGTACTCTTCGGCGAAAATCCGGAAGTGCTCGGACACCCCTGGGTCCACCGTCGCCGGGGTGTCTGTGGTCCTTCGCTCGCCGTCCATGCCTGCTCCAGGTATACAGCCTCGCCGTCGGGAGAGAGCTTATCCTATGGGCGCCAGAAAGCGTTCCGCCAAGCCGAGGGCCCTATGGCATGCTCCTTCCTCCCAGCCACTTTCGCGCAAAACGGAAATGGCTTCCACGGCCTCGCGCGTCCGCTCATCGGCGTTCTCGATCAACGCCGAATAGGAAAACGGATGCGGCCCCAGACGCAGCTGATGAAGGGCATGACAGATGAAGCCAACCTCTTTGAGGATGTACTTGGCTGGCTCCCTGCCTGGATCGGAGCTGTGGATGCGCAACCTGCGCTGCAGCGCTTCGAGGCGAAGGGCGAAGATCTCATCGAGCGAGCCTGGGGTGAGTCCGAACTCCTCGCGCGCGCACTGCCGTCCCACGACAAACCGCCAGTTCTCGAAGTCGGCTATCAGGATCTTGGGATGGATGAGCCGCGCCAGCTCGCTCCGTATTGGCCCGCCGCTCAAATCCTCCAGATAGAGAGGACGGGCCTTGAACCGGCGCAGCGTAGGTTCTCTCTCCGCAGCCGTCTGGGACAGCCAGCGGCAGAGTTCCTCGAGATCGGGTCCCTCACCGAGTACGATCGAGTCGATGTCGCTGCGGTCCGGAACGAAGTCCGGCCGCACGATGGACCCCCACAGGTAGACTGCCTCCACCGCCTTACCTTCCGTACTGGAAAGGAGGCTCCTTAACGTCTTGATACAAATGAGGGTAACCTCGCGACTCCGAGAGGAGGATAGCACCTGGTCGGAGCTCATCCGCCCTATTTCTCCCGGAAACTCACGAAAAACGTCTCGTTAAGCCAAGCGAGTTCGAGCAGAATCGCTCCCTTGTAATACTCAGGGGTCTTATCCTCCCCGGCCAGGAAACTCTTGACCCACGCCATATCGCTTCCCCGCGGGAGATTTCCTGCGAGACCTCTGCCACCGCCCCACGCCCGACGATTCCTGATCAGAACCTCCTCAGAGAGACCCTCCTGGGAGGTAAGATGGCACCAAAACTCCGCAAGTGTCTTATGGTTCGAAGTCGCCGTCAGCCATTGGATGATCGCTGGATGGTCGGGAGGGAATAGGAACAGCCCTTCTCCTGGCGATTCAAACTTTCCCCAATTATCCGCGAACTTGATATCGGCGGTTGGGATCAGGGCTGGTAATAGACCGCTGAAACGCCAGAGCAGACTATAAATTTCCCGGTCGCAGAAGTAGAAGACGATACACGCCCCCTCATGTCGCACCCGCCAGGCTATATACTTCAACCATTCGTTGAATTCTCTACTCAACTGCGAGTTGCCGACAGGCATTGTTGGGAGGCTACTCATCCCCTCTAGTCTGTTCCGGATCTCGCGCCAGTACCCTGCCGCTCGCGCAAATCGGTCGAGCTCATCCTCGTTCTCACAGATCCTTGAAAGAAAGCTCACGGCGGACCAGGAATGCGGAGGGAGAAGATCGTCGACCATCTTCTGAATGATCTCTCGGACCTCAGGGACTTGTGCTCTAGTGAGCCGCCTATGCGGCATGTCAATGACTTCATCGGTGATTAGACACTCGACGGGATAGCCAGCATCCGAAAGATGCCGCAGGACGCGAAGGAACTTGAACTCGACCCAGTGGAGGCCCTCCCCAGTAAACCGCCAGTGGTAGAAGATGCGCGGGTAGCGGCAATGGATGTGCACAGCGTGTAGAGTACTGTCGTCCCAACCCGGGCGAGCGATCGAATGTACGATGCTGTTGAAGAGAGTGACACGCGCGAGCACTTCGCGAGGCCGTAGGCGGATAAAGGGTTGTAGCGGTCGGGGCCGCTGGTCGACGCCCGCATTCCCGCGTAGGGCTGTTAGCCCAGGTGCGTTCAAGACCGTGGAAAGGAATTTCGCAGCATTGTTAGCTGCAGGCTCATGGTACTCATCCTTTTTGTCCTGATCTGCCTTGTCACTGATGCTCTTGATGGCGAGGCAGAGACGGGGTGTCCGAGAGAAAAACTCATTATCCACAAACGCCGCCTGAAAGACGCCGAAGGCCTCCATCTCTACGGCTTTGGCATCGGCAACGGCAGTCTTGGCGGCCTTGCGGCGCTCAGCCTCTCTGGACTTGACTACGGCCTCGCTCGAGACGATATCTACTTCTTTATGTAAGATGTACCCATGAGGTGGAGGTAAGTTGTAGAGCAATCCGAGCAAAGGCTGCCGAGTGTCCCGCTGGACAGTGCGCTTCATCACTGAACCCCCGTCTGTTTCCTTACGCAGATCGATGTAAAAAACAGCCCGCGAGTAGAGCACTTCAGACGCCTTCATCTCTTCGGGATCAAGCGTACCGGCGATGCCGAAGGAGATCAGCAGCCAGGGATCGTAGCGTGCGATGAGGAAGGAAGCAACGATTCCGGAGATCACGTTGCCAGCCTTTGGATCCGGCAACCACACGACCAGTACGCTTAAGCCCCTGTCTCCCAATGCGACGAAATGCTGGAGTCCCAGCCCAGAGTCCGTCGCGAGTTCGGGGTGACGGGTTAGTGTCTCGGAGAGCGCTCGAAACTCAACCTCCAGAGCGCAGATGACCACGACATCGACCCAGGAGATCTCGGTGCTCTGCTCACCTTTCATCGATTCTCCCTTGCGTTCAGGACCGCCATTTACAGCGCCTCACGGAAAGGGAGGAGCCAAGGGCTGGTTCCACCCGAAAGGACGGCACGTATCGATTCCCGCACGGAGGTGGAAATCGCTGGCTCTCCCTGGCTTGCTAGTTGTCGATGCCGGTCCGCGTTGCTACGGTGAATGGTCCGGAACTCGACTCCGGTCCCAGCCAATGCCTTCTCGAGGATGTAGATCTCATCCTGGGAGGCCGCAGCAAGGTAGTTCGATCGCGGGCTGTTGCGGGCGAAGAGATGGAGGTCGCTTCCGGCCATCCGAGAGCCTTCGATCCCCAGAGCATCGCGTAGCAGCCAGTGGAGGGAATGCGGTTGTATCCCCAGCTCCGGAAAGGTGCGCTCCGCGAATTGCCCCGAGAGCCAGCAGAGGATCTCGTGCAGCTCAGGAGGCAGAGGCGTGTTCGCGGGCTTGCCGACGAATCCGAACTCCCCGAAAAGGAAGCCGTGGTCCGACAGCACGACCAGCCCCACGTCGCCGCCGCGCATCGCGCTCTCCAACTCGCTGACGAGCGGCCCCAGGGCGTGATCGGTCTCGCCGATCCGGCGTGCGAAGCGCGCTCGCAGAGCTGCCAGGTGCTGCCGGGAGTACAAGCCTGCCTCGACATAACCGGGAAAAAGAGGCTCCTCCGGAACAGAAGCCGCGGTTTCCAGATCGGCCAGGGAAGCCCACGGTTCATGGCAGGCAAAGGTGTCGACCCAGAGCAGGAAGCGCTCGTGCCGAACCAACTCGCGAAGATGCTCGCCTGCCTTCTCGAAGACCCGCTCGAAAGGCGGCTTGCCCTCCGGCCAGCGCCGACAGTTGGCGATGAATTGTGCCTCGAAAAGGGCGCTCCGCGTGGGGCGAACTCGCGCCATCTCCTGCGCCGCGGCCAGAAGCTCGACGCTCGGGGTGATCCATGGGTCGCTGCCAGCTCCCCGGATGAAGTCGACGGTATCGAACTCGTCGAGCAGCATCCCGCCCAGACGAGGAACCGTCGCGACGTAATTGTCTGTTACGAGCGTCGTCCAAAATCCCTGCTTGCGACAAAGACCGACGAGAGTGTCCTCGCCCGGTTGAGGAAGCGCCCAGTCCCCGCTCAGGAACGAGAGTCGTC
>DASQPA010000435.1:0-15016 GCA_035644215.1 Thermoanaerobaculia bacterium | reverse complement strand
GCCCGGTGCTCGGTTGGAAGCTCGTCGCCTTGTCCCACAACGTCCTGCGCGGCGCCGCCGGGGCCGCGCTCTTGAATGCCGAATTGATGCGGAGCGAAGGGCTGCTCGCATGATCGTCCTCAAGTTCGGCGGCAGCTCGGTCGACGGCGCCGCCG
Source organism: Thermoanaerobaculia bacterium (assembly GCA_035644215.1). GTDB lineage: Bacteria > Acidobacteriota > Thermoanaerobaculia > Multivoradales > UBA5704 > DASQPA01. The sequence goes on along the minus strand of DASQPA010000435.1, from coordinate 14,861 downwards.
GCATCGAGCGGGTGGTCGGCCTGATCGGCGAGCGGCGCGCCCGCCGGCCGGTGGTCGTCGTTTCGGCCATGGCGAAGACCACCCGACGGCTGCTCGCGGCCGGGGAGGCCGCGGCGGCGGGCGACCTCCCCGGGGCGCGGGCGATCGCGGCGGAGATCGCGGCCTTCCACCGCGACGCGGCCGGCCCGGTCACCCCGGAGGGGAGCCTGGCCCCCCTCTTCGCCGAGCACTTCGGCGCCCTCGACCGCGCTCTGGCGCGGATCGCCGCCGGCAATACCGGGGCCTTCTCGCCTGGCGACGATGACCTCGTCGCCAGCTTCGGCGAGCTTCTCTCCTCCGCCATCCTCGCCCTCGCCCTCCACCGTCGCGGGGTGGCGGCCCTGCACGTCGACTGCCGGCAGGTGATCGTCACCGACGACCGCTTCACCGAGGCCCGGCCGGACTACCCGGAGAGCGACGCCCGCCTCCAGGCCCGGCTGCGTCCCATCCTGGAAGCGGGCGCGGTGCCGGTCCTCGGCGGCTATGTGGGATCGACCCGGGAGGGGGTGACGACCACCCTCGGCAAGGAGGGCTCGGACTTCTCGGCTGCCATCGTCGGCGCCGCACTGGGCGCCGACGAGGTGCAGATCTGGACCGACGTCGACGGTATTCTCTCGGCCGATCCCCGGCTCGTCCCGGGGGCGCGGGTCGTGCCCACCCTCTCCTTCGCCGAGGCCCTGGAGCTCGCCTGCGCCGGATCGAAGAAGCCCCATCCCGGGACGATCGAGCCGGCGAGCCGCGGCGACGTGCCGATCCGGGTGCTCAATTCGCGGAACCCCGAGGCCCACGGCAGCCTGATCGGCCGCCGCACTCCGGGAACCCCGCCGCGCATCCTCTCGATCGCCTGCCGCACCGCGGACTATCCACTCTTCGCCCTGGACGGCATCCCGGAGGCGCCGCGGGTGGCCCCCGGGCAGGCCTTGATCTCCCTGGTGAGCGAGGACCTGGCGCGGCATCCCGAGCTGGCTCGCTGCGCTCTCGTCGCGGCCGGCGATTTCGACCCCGAGCCCCGGCTCGTGCTCCCCGGCGAGGCCGCCTCCCCCACCGTCCGCTTCCTCGTCGAGGCGGCGGCGGCGCCGCGGGTGGTGGCGGCGCTCCACGCCCGGCTGATCGAGGAGGATTGAAGCATGCAACGATTGGCGCTCGTCGGCTATGGCCGCATGGGACGGCGGGTGGGCGAGCTCGCCCCCGGCTACGGGTTCGAGGTGGCGGCGGCGCTCGCCGCGGCGGACAACCCCGGGGGCGCGGGGCTGACCGCCGAACGCCTGCAGGGGATAGACGTCGCCATCGATTTTTCGGTCGCCGCCGCGGTGCCGGGGAACGTCGAGCGGCTGGCCGCCCTGGGCGTCCCGGTGGTGGTGGGGACGACCGGCTGGGCAGCCGAGCTGCCGCGGGTGCGCGCCGCGGTCGAACGGGCCGGCTCCGGGCTGGTCTACGGGGCCAACTTCTCGGTCGGGGTGCAGATCTTCTACCGCCTGGCCGAGACCGCCGGCCGGCTGATGACCGCCGCGGAAGACTACGGCGCCTGGGCCTACGAGATCCACCACGACAAGAAGAAGGACGCCCCCTCGGGCACCCTCCTGGAGCTGGTCCGGCGGCTGACCGGGGCGGGCTTCCCCCGCGCCGTCGACGTGGCGAGCAGCCGGGCCGGCGCCATTCCCGGCACCCATGTCGTCGGCTTCGACTCCGAGGCTGATACCATCACCCTGGAGCACCGTGCGCGCAGCCGGGACGGCTTCGCCCGGGGCGCCCTGCAAGCCGCCCGCTGGCTCGTCGGCCGGACGGGCTTCCACGAGTTCGGCGATATCTGGGAAGAGACCCTGTAAAACGGCGCTCTTCGGGAGAACCCCATGTTCCAAGGTTGCGGCACCGCCCTGGTGACCCCGTTCCGCCACGACCTCTCGCTCGACGAGGAGGCGCTGCGCCGTCTCATCCAGCGGCAGATCGAAAGCGGCATCCACTTCCTCGTCCCCTGCGGCACGACGGGCGAGAACCCCACCCTGTCGAAAGCGGAGCAGCGGCGGGTGGTCGAGATCACCCTGGAAGAGGCCAAGGGGAGAGTCCCGGTCCTCGCCGGCGCCGGCGGCTACGACACCCGCGGCGTGGTCGAGATGGCCAGGGAGTACGAGGCCATGGAGGTCGACGGCCTGCTCTCGGTCACCCCCTACTACAACCGGCCGACCCAGGAGGGGCTCTACGAGCACTACCGGGCGATCGCCAAGGCCACCCGCCTGCCCATCATCGTCTACAACGTGCCCGGCCGCACCGGCACCAACGTCACTCCGCCGACCCTCGCCCGGCTGGCCGAGATCGACACCATCGTGGGGGTCAAGGAGGCCTCGGGGAACATCTCGCAGATGGCGGCCCTCTTCCAGCTCGTGCCGGAGGACTTCCTGGTCCTCTCGGGCGACGACGCCATCACCCTGCCGCTCATCGCCCTGGGCGGGGTGGGGATCATCTCGGTCGCCAGCAACGAGGTCCCCTACGGCATGGCGCGCCTGGCCTCGCTCTGCCTGGAGGGGGATTTCCCCGGCGCCGTCCAGGTGCACCGGCGCCTCTTCCCCCTGATGGAGATCAACTTCGTCGAGTCGAACCCCGGCCCGGTCAAGGCCGCCCTCGCCTTGATGGGGCTGATCGAGCCGGTCTGGCGCCTCCCCATGGTGGCGCCGCAGCAGGACAGCCTGCGGAAGATCGAGAAGGTGCTGGTCGACCTGGGCCTCCTCCCCGGCGGCATCGAGGACAGCCTGCTCGCCGAGTCGATCGGAGACTAGGATGGCGGAGCTCGCGGCACTCGCCGAAGAGATCGAGCGCCTGTGGGCGGCTCCGCTGGAGGCGCCAACTCCAGAGGCCCTGGAGGTCGTGGCGGCGCTCCGGCAGGCGCTCGATCAGGGTGCGGCACGGGCCGCGGAACCCGATCCGGCGAGCCCCACCGGCTGGCGGGTGAACCCCTGGGTCAAGCAGGGCATCCTCCTCGGTTTCCGGCTGGGGACGGTGGTCGACCTGTCGGTCGAGGGCGGTCCCGGCCGCCTTCCCTTCTTCGACAAGGACACCTGGCCGCTGCGCCCGCTCGCCCTCGCCGAGGGGGTCCGTGTCGTTCCCGGCGGCTCGTCGATCCGCGCCGGGGTCTACCTCGGCCGGGGGGTCATCTGCATGCCGCCGATGTTCGTCAACGTCGGCGCCTACGTCGGCGAGGGCACCCTGGTCGACTCGCACGCCCTGGTGGGGAGCTGCGCCCAGGTGGGCCAGCGGGTCCACCTCTCCGCCGCCGCCCAGCTGGGCGGGGTGCTCGAACCGGTGGGGGCCCTGCCGGTGATCGTCGAGGACGAGGTCCTGGTCGGTGGCAACTGCGGGGTTTACGAGGGAACGGTCGTCAAACGCCGGGCGGTCCTCGCCGCCGGCACCATCCTCACCCGCTCGACCCCGGTCTACGACCTCGTCCGCGAAACGATCCACCGCGCCAAGGACGATCAGCCGCTCGTCATCCCCGAGGGCGCGGTCGTCGTCCCCGGCTCCCGCGCCGTCACCAAAGGTGCCGGCCGTGAATGGGGGATCTCCCTCGCTACCCCGGTGATCGTCAAGTACCGCGACGAGGGGACGGAGGGGCGGGTGCAGCTGGAGGAGTGGCTGCGGTAGGAGCAAAGTGATGGACACGCATACGAATACAGAGATCCTTACATTTCTCGATAACTGGTCACGCGAGCCTGACGATAAGGGCGAAGAATGGTGGGCAGCCTTCGAGGAAGAATTGGAGAGGAACCGCGAATTCCGAGAGCGAGAAACCGAGCACGACGCGTGACTCTCTATTCTCTCGGCAGCTCACCACTGCTCGACGGTGAGCCCCGCAACCCGCCTGAACTCGCGGACATTCCCCGTGACCAAACTCAGGCCATGCGCGATGGCGGCGGCGGCGAGCCACAGATCGGCAGGGCCGATCACGATGCCTCCGGAAGCCAGATCGGCCCCGAGTTGGGCGTGGATACGAGCGGTCGGTAGATCGACGGGGAGCAGAGGAAAGCTATCGAGGACAGCCTCGACCAGGGCCGAGCGACGTGCCCGAATCGAGGCATCCCGAGCGCGGTGCACTCCATGGAGAAGCTCGCTAGCCGTTACTACAGAGAGAAAAAACTCTTCGCTTCCCCGGCCGGCGAGCTTCTCTTGGAGATCGAGGCGCCCTCGCTCGTACTCGATGAGGACGCTCGCATCGATCAAGACCCCCATGGGTCCCGAGGCGGCAGCGACTCCAGCTCGCGCCGGGCCTGCGTCAGGTCGGACTCGAAAGCCGCGACATCCTCAGGCGCGAGGCGCGGAAGGGAGGTAAGGAGCTGAGGGAGATCCCGTAAACGGAGGCCTTCTCCCTGGATGGGACCCAGCTCCGCGACGGGCTTCCTGTCCTTCATGACCAGGAAGCGCTCGCCGCGATCGACGACTCGGTCGATGTATTCAGAGAAGTTGCGAGCGACTTCGCTGACGGTTGGGTGGGATCGCATCCGTTCGTCTCCAGGAAAATCATAGCACTATGAGAGGAGCCCGTCCTTGGTAGGGAGAGCGCCACCTACCGGGACGGAGCAGCGCGGAAGCCGACGGGAGTGCCGCACCAGGCTACTCTGTACAGGTGTTCGGGCAGGCATCCGTGTAACAGATGCCGCAATAGCTGCACGTCTCCGCGGTGGTGCAGAAATCTCCGGTGATCCCACCCGCGACGCGCTCGACTGCCGAGTCATCGAGATGGCGCAGGGTCTCCCGCGAGAGCTTCATCCGGCGAATCTTCTTCTTCATCGTCGTCCTCAGAGTATGCGGCGGGTCGCGCCGCGGCTCGCCGGCGCGACCTTACCGATTGCAAACGTCCTAGGCGCAGAACGCGGCGGGCCGGGTGCCGATGACGCCGGGGTCGGCACCGCAGGTGTAGCAGGTCGCCTTGGTGTTGGAGCAGGTCTGCGTGAGGAGCCCCGCGGCCGCCTCCCGCGCCTGGTCGTCGTTCAGGTCCCGCAGAGTCTCGCGGGAAAGCTTCATCTTGCTGGGAGCCTTCTTCTTCATTTCGATCCTCCTTAAAGTAGGCCGGACTTACCGGCGATCGAGTGTACCTCCGATCCCCCCTATCGGGCGAGCGCTCCCACCAGGTAGCGCGCCTCCGCCTCGGAGAACCCAGCTTCCAGCACTACGTCGCGCGACCGGAGCGCCCCGGCGCTGGGCGCCATCACCAACTCGTGGTCGAGGAGCACCGCCAGGCGCTGGCCGCCGGCCGCCCGGGCGGTGAAGGCGGTGAGGCGGGTGCCGGCTTCGTCGGAGAAGCGGAGGACGACCCCGTACCCGTGCCCCTGGCTCGGCAGACCGACCGCGGCCTCGCGGAGATCGGCGTCGGTGACCAGGACCTCGGGAGTGAGATAGAACGTCTCCCCCGTCCGCGCCAGGCGAACCGCGATGCCGCCGGGGAAGGCGGCGGTCCGGGCGGGCCGGATCTCCAGTGGGAGCGAGCGGCTCTTCGGCGCCAGCCCGTGCGAGCCGCAGGCCGCCACGACGAGGAGGAAAACCGAGAGGACGGGGAGGGAGAGACGCCGGAAAGACCGATCGCGCATGGGAGAGCCCCTTCCTGGAAAAAACCGACCACCGCCGCACGGACCGCGACGGCCGGACCAACCCCTGTCGGGAATACCCTGCAGAGATGGTGCACCCGGGAGAGGGGGGCCGTCAAGGGCGGATCGTCAGATCCCGGCCAGAAGCACCGCCTGCCCGAGAGCGGGTGGCGATCCCACGACCGCCCGGAGGAGCATCTTGATCTTCCCCTCCATCGCCCGGGCCACCGCCGATTCCGGCTCGAAGGGAAGGGTGAAGAACCCCACTCCCCCACCCGGGAAGCCGAGCTCGCCGCCAGGGCCGTCGATCTTTACGGCGACCAGCTGGGGATGGCGACCCGCAAGGTCCCAGAAGAGGGAGCTTCCCTCGCGCTCCCAGGCGTCGTCCAGGACGACGATCAGCGGCCGCTCCCCGGCCGCGGCGGCGAGGACGTCGCCGAGCGCCTGGCGGTCGTCCCCCGCAAGAACAGGGCCGCCCTCTTCCGCCGGGGTGCGGAGAACGACCACGGCCGGCTCCCCGGACGGCACTCCGGCGAGGAGCCCGGCGAGCGCCGCGGGATCGGGCCGGCCCCCGGGGGCGGGAACGAAGCTCTCCCGCGCGCTGCTGCGCAGGGTGAAAATCTCCGGGTAGCCGGGCGGGTGGGGATCGGGGAGGATCACCGTTCGCCCGGGGACGAGGAAGAGGTCGGCGGCGAGCGAGAGCGCGAGCCCCGGGCCGGCGGTGACGATCGGCAGGGTCGAGGGGACCGCCGCGGCCGGGAGTCCCCCCCGCTGGCGCTCGCGCCAGCGCCGCCGCAGCTCCGCCAGCCCCTCGACCGGCGAGTAGAGGAAGGCCTGGTTCGCGAGCGCCGGGGCGAGCCCGGCGAGCGCCGCCGCCATGGGCGAGAGCGGCAGCACCCCCCCGCGGCCGTCGGTGATCTGGCCGATGGTGGCGTTCCACCGCTTGCCCCGCGCCTCGGCGGTCTGCTGGGGGAGGAAGTTCTCCGGCACCTGGGCCTGCCGGCCGAGCCCCGAGAGGGCCGCCCAGAGCGCCGGCGAAGCGGTCGCGATGGCCTGATCGGCGACGGTGACCGGGTCGGTGGGGTCGGCAGGGAGCATGGCGGGCCGATCTTATCCCGCCAGCGCCTCTGGCATGGCCGGTGCAGTCCGTTCTCGGATCGCATCCTCCTGGGAGGTCTCATGCACACGCTCTGGGAAGGTCTCCGCTGGGCCCTGGGGGTGGACACCGACCCCTATTCCTACAACGTCCTCCAGGTCTCGCTGCGCGCCCTGCTCGTCTACCTCGGCGGACTCCTCCTCATCCGCCTGGGCCGCAACCGCCTGCTCGGCCGCCAGTCGTCCTTCGACATCGTCCTCGGCTTCGTCTTGGGCTCGGTCCTCTCGCGGGCCATCACCGGCACCGCCCACCTCCTGGTCACCCTGGCCTCGACCCTCGTCCTGGTCCTCGCGCACCGGACGGTCGCCGCCCTCTCCTTCCACTCGCACGGCGTGGGAGCCGTCCTCAAGGGCGAGCCCCGCCGGTTGATCCAGGATGGCCAGATCGACTGGGAGCAGATGCGCAAAGAGCACATCAGCGAACGCGATCTCGAAGAGGCCCTCCGCCAACACGCCAAGACCGCCGACGAGACGCGGATCGCCGAGGCCCGCCTGGAGAGGAACGGCGAGATCAGCGTCGTCGAGCGCCCCCGGGAGCCCCGGGTGGTCGAGATCCGGGTCGCCGAGGGAATACAGACCGTGCGGATCGAGATTCAATAGGACGGGTTGAAAAACTGCGCGACTCCCACTAAACTTTCAACCCGCCCCCTTGACTTGAGCCTCTTTTACTCAGGGGTCAGTCTCGGTGGCCACCCATGAAAGCGGCGTGCCCGTCTCTTCGGACGGACGGGCCTATCAGCACCCTAGGAGGAGCCCATGTCGACCGAAACCACGGAAGCCCCCGCAGTCGAAACGATGGCGTTTCAAGCCGAGACCAAGCAACTGCTGGATCTGATGATCCACTCGCTCTACTCGAACAAAGAGATCTTCCTGCGCGAGCTGATCTCGAACTCCTCGGACGCGCTCGACCGCCTGCGCTTCGAGGCGCTCACCCGGCCCGAGCTGCTGGAGGGGGACGAGAAGCTCGAGATCCGCCTCGCCGCCGACCGCGACGGCCGGACCCTGACCATCCACGACAACGGCATCGGGATGAACCGGGACGAGGTGATCAACAACATCGGCACGATCGCCAAATCCGGCACCCGCGAGCTGGTCAACCGCCTCAAGGAGGGCGAGTCGAAGCAGACCATCGCCGAGCTCATCGGCCAGTTCGGCGTCGGCTTCTACTCCTCGTTCATGGCCTCCGAGCGGGTCGAGCTGGTCACCCGCCGGGCGGGCGAGACCGCGGCCACCCGCTGGGAGTCGACCGGCGACGGCACCTACAAGATCGCCGACATCCCGGAGAGCGAGAATCCCGGCCGCGGCACGACGATCAAGCTCTACCTGAAGCCCGAGGACCGCGAGAATGGGATGGACGACTTCTCCGACCGCTGGGTGGTCTCCCGCATCGTCCGCCGCTACTCGGACTTCGTCTCCTACCCGATCATCCTGACCGCCGAGAAGGACCCCGAGATCGAGGACCTCGCCAAGGAGAAGGAGACCGGCGAGAAGCCCAAGATGGCGCTGGAGGAGAAGACGCTCAACTCCATGCGGCCGATCTGGACCATGCCGCAGGCCGAGGTCACCTCCGAGCAGTACAACGACTTCTACCGCCACGTCTCGAACGACTGGAACGAGCCGCTCAAGGTCATTTCTTACAAAGCCGAGGGTAGAGTCGAGTACCAGGCGCTCCTCTTCGTCCCCTCGCAGGCGCCCTACGACCTGTACTACGTGGCCTCGAAGCCCGGCCTGCAGCTCTACGTCAAGCGCATCCAGATCATGGAAAAGTGCGAGGATCTCCTCCCGCACTACCTGCGCTTCGTGCGCGGCGTCGTCGACTCCCCCGACCTGGCGTTGAACGTCTCGCGCGAGATGCTCCAGCAGGACCGCTTCATCACCCTGATGAAAAAGGGCCTGACCAAGAAGATCCTCGACGTCCTGACCGAGATGAAGGAGAAGGAGTCCGACACCTACTTGAAGTTCTGGAAGGAGTTCGGCCGCGCCATCAAGGAGGGCGTCTCCGCCGACTACGAGAACAAGGAGAAGCTCCTGGAGCTGCTGGTCTTCGAGTCGTCCGCCGACAAGGAGAAGCTCACCACGCTCAAGGAGTACGTGTCGCGGATGAAGGAAGACCAGAAAGAGATCTTCTACCTGACCGGCGAGTCGCGCGCCCAGGTCGAGAACTCGCCGCACCTGGAGGCGATCAAGGACAAGGGCTACGAGATCCTCTACCTGGTCGACACCGTCGACGAGCTTCTCACCCAGTCGCTCAACGAGTACGACGGCAAGAAGCTCAAGTCGGTGGGCAAGGGGACGGTCAACCTGGGCAACGAAGAGGAGAAGAAGCAGACCGAGGAGGAGCTCAAGGCGAAGGAGGAGGAGATGAAGCCGCTCCTCGAGAGCCTGCAGAAGAAGCTCGACACCTGGGTCAAGCAGGTGCGCCTGACCAACCGGCTGACCAACTCGCCGGTCTGCCTGGTGGGCGCCGAGCACGACTACAGCCCGCAGCTCGAGCGGCTCCTTCAGAAGGGGAAGACCGGCGGCCCCGCCCAGCGCCGCATCATGGAATTGAACCCGAAGCACGACATGGTCGCCAAGCTGAAGCAGCGCTTCGACGCGGATCAAAACGACCCGATCCTCGAAGACTACGCCCAGCTCCTCTTCGGCTCCGGCCTCCTGGCCGAGGGCGCCGAGCTCCCCGAGCCGGTCAAGTTCAACCGCGCCGTCGCCGACCTGATGACGCGGGCGATCTGAAACCACCTCTAAGCCGGTCCTTCCCGCGCCGCTCCGGTTTCCACCCTCCAGGGTGGGGGCCGGGGCGGCGCTGCTGTTTTGGATCTCGCCGGTGTGATTTTTGCATGTTTTCTTTTGGCTCAAAGGATGCACCTAGCGAAAAGGAAAAGGAAAAGCCGTCATGCCCACCGAACGCGAGGACGATCTGCTCGGTCCTCTGAATCAGGCGCTAGAAGAGTTCCGCCAGTTGCGGGGCCGGTGTGGGGAGCTCCTCGAGCAGGTCCGCTGGCCCGCCGTCCCGGAGTCTGACAATCCCTCTGCTCCCGTGAACCTTCCGGACACGCCACTCCCTGAGACGTAGCCCTCCTTGCGCAGGAGGATGGCTCGTCGAGCTTTCCTGCCATCGCGCTTCCCGTACCGCCTTGAGATAACATGCACCGCTCCTGAGTGAGGGAGAGCGCGTGCTACCATACCCAAGGAGCGCCGAGGAGGGGCTGCCATGGCAATCCGAGACACCGTCCGTCGCAAGCTCACCTACGAGGACTACGTCCTCTTCCCCGAGGATGGCCAGCGCCACGAGATCCTGGATGGGGAGCACTACGTAATGCCGGCCCCCTCTCTGGACCATCAAGGCTTCTCCCTGAACCTGTCGTCGAAGATGGGACCCTTCGTGCGCGAGCACCGGCTGGGACTCCTGCGGTACGCTCCCACCGACGTGCTTCTTTCGGAATACGACATTGTCCAGCCGGACCTCCTGTTCGTCTCGAACGACCGAGCCCACATCCTCACGAAGGCGAACGTCCAGGGCGCGCCGGACCTGGTGGTCGAGATCCTCTCGGACTCGACTCGCCGAAGGGACGAGACCCTGAAGCGCCACCTGTACGAGCGGTTCGGGGTGCTCGAATACTGGCTCGTCGATCCCGACAGCAAGACGGTGCGGGTCTACCATCGGTTGGGAGCGCGATTCCTCGCGCCGCAGGAATTCTCGGCCGCGGCGGGAGACCTCCTGACCACGCCACGGCTCCCGGGGTTCGAGATCCGGGTGAGTGAGATCTTCGAGTAGATCTTCTTCAGCGCCTCTCCCCTTTCGCACCTCCCGTGACCGGCCCCAGCCGCTCTCCCCTTTCCGAGCTCTCGATCAACTCTCCCAGGCGCCTGAGCCGGGTCTCCTCCTTCTTCGCGCTCAGCACCCACCCGCTGGCGTTGCGCCGGTAGGAAGGGGGCTGGGCCGCGAAGAACTTCCAGGCTTGGGGGTTCTCCCGGAACCTCGCCTCATAAGCCTCGTCGAGTTGGCGCGGGCGCTCCTCGTAGGAGTACCGCTGGGTCTTCTTGGGATCGCGCTCCTCGTACTCCCGGCGTCCAGAGGGCTGCATCCGCCCGAGCCGGGTCAGCTCGGCGGCGCGCTTCAGGTTGACCTGGCTCCAGACGCTGCCCGGCTTGCGCGGCGTGAACCGGGTGGTCCATCGCGCACCGTCCAGTCTCTTTCGGATTCCATCGATCCAGCCGAAGCAGAGCGCCTCGTCGAGGGCCTCGGGGTAGGTGATCCCCTCCTGGCCCGAGCCCTTTTTGAAGAACCCGATCCAGAGCTCCTGGACTTGGCTGTGATTGGCCGCGAGCCAGGTGCGTAGCGCGGAGGAGGAGGGGAAGAAAGTAGGATCCATCATGTTTTCCCTGGGAGCGCCGGCGTCCTCGCCGGCTTCTTTTTCCCCCGCCCGCCCAGCCGGCGGGACGCCGGCGCTCCCAGGGATATTCCTCGCCGGTTTGAGGTCGAAGGCCTCACTTGTATTTGTAGACGTCGATCGCCACCCGCTCCGGCGCCTTGGGGTCGAAGCGCACCTGGATCACCTTACCGGGCTGGAACTGCGGGATGTCCAGCCGCGAGATGAGGCTCTTCTCGATCTTCGCCTTGTAGGGCGGCCGGTCGGTAGGGCGGACCTCGACCTCCAGGCCGATCACCGGGTCCTTGTTCATGGTGATCCCGGTATCCCAGAGTTGCAGGATCTCGGCCGGAGCGGCGGTCCCCGTGACCTGGAGCTGCTTGGCCACCGAGACACCGGTCATCCGGTCGACCATGCCGCAGCCGGCGAGGGCGAGGAGAAGAGAGAGGCCGGCGAAGCGCCGGAACGGCCGCGGGAACGGTGGGAACCGGTGGAGCATCTGGACCTCCCCTGGTACGGAACTCGCGACCCCCACTATCCAGCGGCCGGGAGCACGGCGTCAAGGGGAGGCGTAGTGTCCAAGCGGGGCGCGAGAGAGAGTTTTCAAGAGTCCGGACGGAGCCTTCCGGACGCTAGCAAGAGATCTTCCGGACGCTACGAACTCCTTCTGGACGCTAAAGAGAGCTTTTTGGACGCGAAACAGAACCTACTGGACTCTAAACAGAGCTTCTCGGAGTCCGAAAGGTTCTGATTGGAGTCCAGAGAGAGCTTTCTGGAGTCCGGACAGCTCGTTCTAGAGTCCGGAACGAACGTTTTGGAGTCCGGATAGCTCTTACCGGAGTCCGGTAAGCTCTGTTTAGAGTCCGGATAGCTCGTTTCTGCGTCCGAAAGGAACGCTTTCGCGTCCAGAAGGAGCTCGTAGCGTCCGAAGAGGAGGCTCTTGGCGTCCAGAAGGAAGCTTCCTCACCCCTGTGGCGAGCGGTTCGCGCCCTGCCGGCTCTTCCTGAACCCAAGAGTCTTGCCGCCGGGATCCCATCGCGACGCGGTTCGGTCGCTGCCGCGTAGCTATCCGGCATTGGCCGGCTCGGGCCTCCCGCGCCTTGACCCCCACCCCCCCGATCTCGTAGGCTGAGCGATCCACGGCGACGTGGGTGGGGAGAAGTGTAGGAAGTTAGGTATAGAGGAGTGTACACTTGGCCGAGATCCGGACAATCGGAGTGGTGGGAGCGGGGACGATGGGGCACGGCATCGCCCAGGTGGCGGCGCAGACTGGCTATGACGTGGTGCTGGTCGACGTGATCCCGGACGCCCTGGCGCGCGGCGTGGCCCAGATCGGCAAGGGCCTCGGGCGGCTGGTCGAGAAGGGCAAGCTCGACGCCGCGGCCCGCGATGCCGCCCTCGCCCGAGTGAAGCCGGCGGGGGAGGTTCAGGCCTTGGCCGAGGCGCAGCTGGTGATCGAGGCGGTGGTCGAGCGGCTGGAGGTCAAGGAGAAGGTCCTCGCCGAGCTCGACCGGACGTGCCCGGCGGAGACCATCCTCGCCACCAACACCAGCTCGATCTCGATCACCCGCCTGGCCGCCGCCACCCGCCGGCCGGACAAAGTCATCGGCATGCACTTCATGAACCCCGTCCCGGTCATGCAGCTGATCGAGGTCATCCGCGGTCTCGCGACGAGCCAGGAGACCTACGACGCCGTCGAGACGGCCGCGAAACAGATGGGGAAGACTCCCGTAGAAGTACACGACGCCCCCGGCTTCGTCTCCAATCGGGTGCTGATGCCGATGATCAACGAGGCGATCTTCTGCCTCTACGAGGGAGTGGGAAAGGCGGAGGCGGTCGACGCGGTGATGAAGATGGGGATGAACCATCCGATGGGCCCCCTGGCCCTCGCCGACCTGATCGGCCTCGACGTCTGCCTGGACATCCTGCGCGTCCTTCAGGACGGTTTCGGCGATCCCAAGTACCGCCCCTGCCCGCTCCTCGTCAAGATGGTCGACGCCGGCTACCTGGGGAGGAAGTCGGGCCGGGGGTTCTACACCTACGGAGGAAACTGAGCGATACCCGCTCGTACCATGTACTGTCAGGTTTGCGGCGCGCGGAATCCGGACGACCAGGAATACTGCCTGCGCTGCCATCAGAAGCTCCTCGTCCTCTCCGGCACCCTGTCCGAGGAGGAGGACGGTTACGAGGAGGCCGCCGCCGAGGAGAGCTTCTCCTTCGACGAGCACCTCCTGGAGCGCATCTCGATCCTCGAAGAGGCGGTCAAGCGCACGGCGGAGACCGTCCGCCAGCTCCTGGGCGCCATCCACAAGCAGGAGAAGAACATCCTCATCGGCCAGACCGGCCTTTCGGCGCTGCGCGAGCTTTTGGAGACCAAGAAGGTCATCGGCTGGGAGGAGTGGAGCGACCTCTGGGAGTCCAAGATGGACTACCAGCTGCTGGCGCTCGAAAAGCGGGAGCGCTTCCTGTCCATCAAGGAGCGCATCGCCGCCCTCCACCATGGGGACAAGCGGAAAATCTTCCTCCAGCACCTGGAGGACGCCGAGTACGCCCTCTTCTCCTTCGACATCGAGCGCGCCGTGGAGGCCCTGGAGGCCGCCTACAAGCTCGACCGCGACAATTATGAGCTCGCCTACTTCCTCGGCGAGACCCACTTCAACGAGGGGGAGACCGAGGCGGCCCTCGGCTATTTCGCCCACGTCCTGGAGGTCAAGCCCGATCACTACGAGGGGCTGGTCTACAGCGGAGTCATCTACTACGAGCGGGGGGACGCGAAGCGCGCCGAGGAGCACCTGAAGCGCGCCGTCTCCCTCTATCCCGACTCCTTCCTCCCCCTCTTCAGCCTGGGCGCGGTCTACGCCGGCCAGGGGAACCTCACCATGGCCGTGCTCTTCCTGGAGCGCGCCGTGGCCCTGGAGCCGGTGCCGCAGGCGCTCTACCTCCTGGGAAGCTGCTTCTACGAGATGGGGAAGCTCCAGCCCGCGGTCCGCCACCTGCAGGAGGCGGTGCGGCACGACCCGACCTTCGAGGAGGCCTACCACCTGCTGGGCCTCGCCTACCTGGACCGCCACTGGAACCGCAAGGCGCTCGAGGCCTTCCGCCAGGCGCAGCGCCTGAACCCCAAGAAGCTCCAGTACCAGGACCTCGTCCACTACCTCTCGGGGCACGCCGGCATGCCGCTCCCCAAGGTCGACGGCGAGGCCGGCAAGTGGTTCGGCAAGGGGGAGGAGTTCCTCGCCCGGGAGAAGTTCAAGCAGGCCCTCTCCTGCTACCGGCGGGCGCTGGTGATCGACCCGGAGAACCCCACGCTTCTCATGTCCTACGCCATGCTCTGCCTGCACCTCAACCGCAGCCAGGAGATCGAGGCGGTGACCCAGAAGGTGCTGGACATGAACCCCGGCGAGATGCTCAAGGCGACCGCCTACGCGGCGCTCATCGAGGCCCTGCGCAGCCAGGGAAAGCTCCGCGAGGGGAACCGCATCGGCCTCACCCTGCTCGACGAGGGAGCGTCCAACTTCACCAAGACGATCGCCTACTACGAGATGGCCTGCAACCTGGCGGAGATGGAAGAGGACCTGGACGCCGCCCTGGACTACGCCAAGCGCTCGGTCGAGCTGTCGCCCGACGAGCTGCGGCAGTTCCCGCTCGCGGCCCTGGGCTGGGTCCACTACAAGCGGAAGGAATTCGACAAGGCGATCGACTTCCTCGCGCGGTCGTCCGAGATCGG
>DASQPA010000434.1:0-8015 GCA_035644215.1 Thermoanaerobaculia bacterium | reverse complement strand
CTCGCGGACCCGGCGGGCGATGGCGCAGGCCACGGCGACGTCCGCGGTCTCCAGGACCGCGTTCCAGGCAATGAGGAAGAACCGGGCGCCCACCACCGTCACCCCGGCCGTGGGGTGCACCCGGGCCGGCCCGAAGTCCGGCTCCCAGGCGGGATCGGCGAGCTTGGCCGGGAAGCCCTCGAAGCCGCCCCGCCGGATGTCGGCCAGCCGCCGCCGCCCCGGCTGCCGCGCCGCCGCCTCGTAGAGATAGACGGCGAGGTCGAAGCGCTCGGCGAGGGCCGCTCCCAGCCGCTCGGCCGCGGCCACCGCCACCGCTATTGGAGTCCCGGCGAGCGGCACGAAAGGGGTGACGTCGACCGCCCCCACCCGCGGGTGGACTCCCTCGTGCCGGGTAAGGTCGATCTCGTCGAGCGCCGCGGCGTAGAGGGAGAGGAGGCCGGCGTGGAGCGCCTCCGGCTCGCCGGCCAGGGTGAAAACGGAGCGATTGTGGTCGGGATCGGAGGAGACGTCGAGCAGCGCGAGGCCCGGGCCGGAGAGGGCGGCGATCAGCCGCGCCACCACCTCCGGCCGCCGACCCTCGCTCACGTTGGGGACGCATTCGAGCCGCGGCACAAGCGCCAAAGTATAGCAAGGCCGCGGGTTGTGCGCCCTCGGGGAGTTTGTTAGGATAGGCGCGGCTTTCATGCCCAACCATGAATTTCTGGGTGCACCCGACCCCCTCTACCGATGACCTATCCCGGTAACCCCTCGCTCTCCGCCGATGCGCAGCAACGCATCCTCGGCACGTTCCAGCAGACGCTCGACCTCGCCGAGCAGGGGAGCCGGCAGGAAGCGCTCCTCGGCTGCGACTTCGTCCTCCGCATGGACCCCCACTTCGAGCCGGCCCGGCGCCTCCTCGATCGCCTGAAGCTCGGCACCGGCGCCGTGCAGGTCGCCGACCTCAAGGACGCGCCGGAATCGGCGCTGGGAGACGACTTCCTGGACAACCTGGACCTGGAGGAGCTACCGGGCCTGGAGGACGACCTGTCCGGTTTCGCCGGCAATGGCGGCCTCGGCGGGGGCGACCTGCGGACCGAGCTGCAGGAGCTCCTGGACGCCCGCCGCTTCCAGGACCTCCTCACCCTCGCCCAGCAGGACGCGGCGGCGGTGGCCGCCGACCCCGAGCTGCGGAAGATCGCCGAGAGCGCCCAGGAGCGGCTGGAGGCCGAACCCTACGTCACCAAGTTCCTCGCCAAGGCGCGCCAGGCCGCCCAGGCGGGGCAGAGCGACGAGGTGGCGCGGATGCTCGAGCGCGCCCGCTCGCTCGACCCCTCCCACCCTGGCATCGCCGAGCTCGAGCGGGCCGCCGCTCCCGCGCCGCCGGCCCCCGCGGCGCCGACCATCGAGCTGCCCGCCGCTCTGCGGCCGACCTCGACGCCCCCGGTGGACCTCTTCTCCGGGGGAGGTGGCGGCGACTCGGAGAGCGAGCGGCGGATCGCCCAGCTCCTCGCCGAGGGGCAGACGGCCTTCGACGCCGGCGATCCCCAGGCGGCGATCGACGCCTGGTCCCGGATCTTCCTCATCGACATCGACCACCAGGAGGCGGCGCGGCGGATCGACCAGGCCCGCAAGCTCAAGGCCGAGAACGAGCGCCAGGTGGAAGAGGTCTTCCACGACGGCCTGAACCACCTGGAGGCGGGCGATCTCGCCGCGGCGCGGCGCGCCTTCGAGCAGGTCCTCGCCCTGCAGCCGAGCTATCTGGCGGCGCGCGAGTACGTGCAGCAGATCGACGCCGGGGAGATCCCGGTGCTGGCGCCGCGTTCGGCCAGCCGCGAGATGCCGGCGGCCCACTCTACCGCGCCGAGCCCTTCGACCGGGGAGCACTCCGCGCTCTCCCTGCCCGACCTGGGCGAGGCCTCCGGAGAGCTCAAGGAAGAGATCCTGGTACCGCCCGAGCCGGGTGAGATGCCGGCCCGCGGCGAGCGCCGCGAGCGCCGGGAGCCCCGCCGGGCGACGGACCGCCAGGGGAAAGCCAGCAAGCGCTTCCTCTACATCGGGGGGGGCGTGCTGGCCGTCGTCCTGCTCGCCGCGGGCTTCCTCTATCTCAAGTGGGACAGCCTGTTCCCCAACCTGCCGAACGAACACCCGGCGACCGCCGGCCCGGGGCCGACCTCGGCCACCAACCCGATCCCCAAGGCCATGGCGCTCCACAACCAGGGCAAGGCGGCCAACGCCGTCGCCCTGCTCCAGCGGCTGCCGCCGACCGACCCCCACTATGCCGAGGCGCAGAAGCTGATCGCGCAGTGGGCGGCGGCGGGACCGGCCCCTGCCGTGGGCACCGAGGCGGCGCCCGGGGCCACGCCGGCGGCCGCCCTGCCGCCCGAGGCCGCGGCCCGCCGGCAGCAGCTCCTCGCCTCCGCCCACCAGGAGGTCGCCCGCGGCGACTACCTGGAAGCCGCCAACCACTTCGAGCTGGCGGCCGGCGTCGCCAAGCTCGAGCCGCCGGAGCTCGCCCAGCAGGCCGAGGTCCAGCACAAGCTCCAGCCTCTCGTCGAGCAGATCAAGCTCTTCAAGCAGCACGACTGGGAGTACATCGTGCCGACCCTCTGGCGCATGCGGGAGGGCAACCCCGGCGACCGCGCCATCAACCGTCTGCTGGTCGATTCCTACTACAATCTGGGGGTGCGCGACCTGCAGCGGGCCGATCCGCTCCACGCCGCGAGCCAGTTCACCGAGGCTCTGAAGCTCGATCCAGGGGATGCCGCCTTGCGCCGTCACTATCTCTTCGCCCAGACCTACCAGGAGCGGCCGCAGGATCTGCTCTTCCGGATCTACGTCAAGTACCTGCCGTACCGCTGATGCGACGCCGCCACCCTGAAGGCGAGGACACAGAGCCCAGTCTCTTCGACCTCCCGCTCGACCAGCCCGACCGCGAGCCGCTGGAGGACGAGGAAGACGACTTCGCGCCCGAGCCGCCGCGGCCTCGCCCGGCCCGCCTCGATCCGCCCCCCGCCGCCGACCGTGAACGCGACCGCGAGCGTCCAGCGCCCCGCCGGCCGCAGCCGGCCCCCGTTCCCGTGGCGCCCTCGGTGGGGACCCCCAAGGACGCCGGCTCCAAGGCCGCCGGTGTCCCGGGAAGGGCAGGGCTCGGCGGCCGTCTCGCCGCGGGTCTCGCCGACCTCCTGGTCCACGCCGCCATCGCCGCCATCGCCCTCGGAGGGTCACGCCTCCTGGGCGCCGAGCCCACCCTCGCCGACTGGCCGGCGCTCGCCCTCTTCCTCGTCGCCTTCTCCTTCCTCTACACCATCCTGCCGCTCGCCTTCTGGGGACAGACCCTGGGGATGACCTGGGCCGGCCTCCTCTCCCGCAACCGCGACGGCGAGCCGCTCACCTTCGATCAAACCGCCCGCCGCTGGCTGGGCGGCCTTCTCACCACCGCCACCCTCGGCCTGCCGCTCCTCGTCGCGGGGAGGGGGCGGACGCTGACGGATCTGTTGAGCGGTTCGGCGACGTACCGGATGGGGTGATCGGGCGGCCGGGGCGGTACACCTGCTAGAATGAACCCGAGGGACTTACGTCCCGTTCATCCGTAGGAGAGCCATGGCGGAACACAGACAGAGCTTGCTCGGGGTGGGCGTCTACGCGGTGCCGGAGGCCTCCCGCTTGACGGGCGTCTCGGCCCAGCGGATTCGGCGCTGGCTCACGGGCTACACCTTCAAGGCCGCCCAGGGCCTCCATGCTTCGCCTCCCTTGTGGCAGCGCCGGATCGTGTCCGAAGGCTCCCTGGCTCTGAGCTTCCGGGATCTGCTCGAGGTGCGGTTCGTGGATGCCTTCCGCCGGCACGGCGTCCGCTGGAAGACGATTCGGCTCGCCGCGGAGCGTGCCGCCGAGATCCTCCACGACACGCATCCATTCTCCACCAAGAAGTTCAAGACCGATGGGCGCAACATCTTCGCCGACATCGTCCAGTCTACGGGTGAGGAATCGCTCCTGGACCTGGCGAAGAGCCAGTACGAGTTCAAGCAGGTCGTGGAGCCTTTTCTCTTCGAGGGCCTGGAGTTCTCCGACCTGGGCATCCAGCCCGTCCGCTGGTGGCCGCTGCCTCACAGCCGGCGCGTGGTGATCGATCCCGAGCGCTCCTTCGGGCGGCCCATCATCTCGCCGGAATCCGTGCCCACCGAAGTCCTGGCGCGGGCCGTTCGGGCGGAAGGTTCCGTCGAGGCCGTGGCGCGCTGGTTCCTGGTGGACCCCAAGGCCGTCGAAGACGCGGTGGAGTTCGAGAAGAAGCTTGCCCTTGCCGCGTGAGATTCTTCCTCGACAACTGCCTCTCGCCAAGATACGCCCAAAGCCTGCACGCTCTCTCAGAGAGAGATGGTCATAGGGTTGTGCACCTGCAGGATCAATTCCCCAGGAATTCCCCCGACGTGACTTGGCTGCGCGGACTGGGAACGGAAGGAGACTGGGTCATCGTCTCGGGCGACACCAGGATCGTCAAGACGCCCGAGTTGAAAGCAGAGTGGGCCCGAACCCGGCTCACGGCCTTCTTCCTCGGCCCAGGATGGATGAACATTCCATACTGGGAACAGGCGGTGCTCCTGGTCCGTTGGTGGCCCAAAATCCTCGAACAGTCCAGCTTGGTAGATCTCGGCACCGGGTTCGAGGTGCCCTATCGATCCCCGAGTCGATTCAAGCCGATCATCGTGCGGCCTTAGGCCAACCATGTATGGCTCGCTGCCCAGAAACCAGACTTGAGCCGGACCCGGGCGAGCGAGCAAGAGAGGTCTACGAGTAATGATCAAGAAACAAGAGCCTGACATCCCGGTGACTTCGAGCAGCGGCAACTTGTTTGCCGATCTCGGCTTCGCTGAACCCGAGGAGGAACTGGCCAAGGCTCAACTTGCCAGTCATATCCGTCAGGTCATCAAGCGCAGGCGGCTGACCCAGGCGGCCGCCGCGGCGCTTATGGGTATCGATCATACGAATGTCTCGGCACTGCTCAAAGGACGGCTAGGTAGCTTCTCTCTCGATCGCCTCCTGCAGCTACTCACTGCTCTCGACTAGCAGTAGCGTCTTAGTTGCATTAGCCAATAGACTCCAGTAAGGGAATCGGTCACCGACCGATCTATGCCAGGACTATGCCCAGTAAGATTTAAATCTTTTCAGCTATCGACCCATCTTCGGAAAGCCATCCGGGAATGGAGGGTCATATTCCCTATCTCTCAAAATCAGCTCTAGCGTCTCGGCCCTGGATCGCTCCACTCGCGACAAATCTCGATCCAGGGCTTTTTGGATAAGGCCGGGAAGATCCTCTCCTTGCTGCCATTCGAGAATTTCTGCCATCTCCCTTGCAAGCTGCAGCTTAGCTCCGAAATCGAATCTGCTCAAAACGCTAAGAATCCGTTCCGCCAGGCTATCCATTGACACTCCTAAAACTGAAGATAGGCACTGAATATGGTGACAATCAAAAGCCCGAGAGACAATAAGGCTGTTAACGTCGCAGCAGAGGCTCGAACCAGCCACTTCGATATCTTCACGTTGACCTGGTTGTTGTCTTCGGTAGCCCATGCATAGCGCTTAGCATTGTTGCGGACAAGCTTCGCTTCGGCTTCGTCTCCGCTGTCATATTCGGGGTCAAAGAGGCGATCGAGCAAAGCTGGTGGATATGGTTTTTCGCGCGACCTCGGCTTGAAGACAAGTAGAATAAAAAGAAAGGAAGCGGCGGCCGAACTGGAACAAAGGACACCTTCCACAAAAATGGAGCCAACCCAAACGGGATGGCTACGCCAAAGAGTCCACAGAAATAGCCGGACCTTACCCCACAGATCGGCCTTCAGCGATAAGGCACCGAGCAAGAATGTCAAAAGAGTGAGGTAGAACTGCGCCCTACGCTCGAGGAGATCTCCCCTGGCTCGCTCAAGTTCGTACATCCTCTCACAGAACCTGAGACGCTCTCGTTCAAGAGAGAGCTGGTTGCCCGGTTCGCTCATTCCGCACCTCAGTCATTATAGTAGTAGCCCTGGCAATACATGGGAGTATTTTCTCCGCACTACATCCGCGCAGGGCAGATGCCCAGACTGGATTGGCCTCGACGATGGCCCAACCCCTTCCCCGAATGAGCCCAATGTCAACGACAACGGTAGATGGAAGGCGATCGGCAGAGGCAACAATTTCTTCAGCGAACGCCCGGGCTTCGTTTAGGGAGGCAGTGCCATGATAAAGTGTACAACCGAGGATATTACGATCGAGCACAAAGGTCCTTACCTCGGCTTCGAAGTGAACTACCTCGGAGACTAGGGCATACGTTGTAGATGGCAGGCCGCCACATAAGATCTGGACGTCATCCAAAGTCGAGAACACTCCCGGCTTAAACCATCCGATGGTTAGCGGCTTCGCGAACAGAGGAAATTTCACCTTAACGATCTCCGAAAGTGGAAGTAGCAAGATGTCGCGCTTCGTCCAGAACCGTGGCAGGTGTATAAGCAGATCTTCGGGAGGTGAGACCAGCTTGAGTTCCCATCGCTCGGCAAGTGTTGTGCAGAAAGCTACACCACCGTAGCAGCGTACTCGATTCCGGTCGAGATCAGGAGGCCGCCAGAACTCGCGGAGACTCAACACCTCACCGCCCTTCTCCTTCCATGCCTCGCCGAGGCGCCGCCGCTCAGTATCCTTACGTTCAGGAAGGACTAGAAGGAGAGACGTGCAGTACGATCCTGAGTGTATCTCCATGAGCGATTCCTGAAAGGCTTGTGCGATTATAACTCTCCTTTCAAGCTCTCGCACGCCAGACGGCCCGCCGTCCCGGAAGACGGCCCGTATCTGCTTGCGCTGGCCCAAAGTCTCGGGACGCAGCATCTTCGCCGACATCGTCCAGTCTACGGACGAGGAATCGCTCCTGGACCTGGCGAAGAGCCAGTACGAGTTCAAGCAGGTCGTGGAGCCCTTCCTCTTCGAGGGTCTGGAGTTCTCCGACCTGGGCATCCAGCCCGTCCGCTGGTGGCCGCTGCCTCACAGCCGACGCGTGGTCATCGATCCCGATCTGCTCCTTCGGGCTGCCCATCATCTCGCCGGAATCCTCCCTTCCGCAGGATTTCGTCGAAGTCGATGAATTGATCCAGCCCTGTAGGGGCGACGGCATAGAGCCTGGGGCGTAAGCCCCAGGGGAGAGCAGAGAAGATGAGATCAGCCCCGAAGGGGCGGCGGTCATCCGGGCTCATTCCGCCGCCCCTTCAGGGCTCTATTTTCTTGAGGTTACCTCAACCTGGGGCTTACGCCCCAGGCTCTATGCTGTCGCCCCCACGGGGCTGGTCGTTACAGGGGGCGGCCGGAGGGCGACCACCGCCGAGCAATGATGCCGGCTCTACCTACGACGCTTTACGCTCGAGCTTCTCCGCGATCCAGACCTTGATGACAGATTGGCGCGTGACGCCGAGCCGCTTGGCCTCACGATCGAGAGACTCGACCATCCAAGCCGGGAAGTCGACATTGACACGACGCGCCTCCTGACCGGGATGACGCGCGGCCGACAGATCGAGCACATCGGTGATGTCCTCACCTTCATCGAACTTGCGGTCAAACTCTTCAGCCTTCATAGAGAGCCACCTCCTGGTGCCTAGCACGCCGCGCCGAGATGATCCGAACCCTCTGCTCGCGATAGGTGATGACTACCGAGTAGTGCTTGCCGGCAATCCGTCCGATCACGAGGTAGCGGGGTTCGTCTTCGATACGGGCGGGGATCTCAATGCGCAACTCGTCGAGCCATAGCCGCCTGTGCCGCGAGAAAGTCGATGCCGTGCTTGACCGAATTCGTCTGGCTCTTGGCTTCATCGAACTCGAATTCCAATGAGACCCCCCAGTATCGCGACTGGTATAGAAAATATACCGTTCTTGGCCAGAAATCAACCCCGCGCGCTGACAGCTGTCCGTCGTCCCGGGAGACGGCCTGTATCCGCTTACGCTGGTCCAAAGTCCCGGGAGACGGCCCGTATCCGCTTACGCTGGCCCATTGTCTCGGGAGCTGCGCCATATCTGCTTGCGAT
>DASQPA010000433.1:0-5758 GCA_035644215.1 Thermoanaerobaculia bacterium | reverse complement strand
AAGTCGTCGAGCAGGATCTGCCAGGAGCCGACGTCGGCGGCCATGAAGTGGATGGCGAGGAAGAGGTGCTTGGGCTTCCCCGGCTCCATCTCGCAGATCAGGCCGCGCACCATGGAGCCGTGGACGAGGTCGAAGCTGATGACGATCTGCCGCACGGCGCGCGAGAAGACGTCGATCTGGCGCTCCTCGGGTACCCGCGAGAAGTCCAGGCGCAGCAGGTCGGCGGTCTCGCCCGGGGGATCGATCGTCAGATACGGCTTCCCCTGTTCTTCGAGCATCCGCACCCGCAGGTTGTCGTGGCGCAGGAGGACCTGCTCCAGGGCCTTGGCGATCCGCGCCGGCGCCTGGTGGTCGATCTCCTGGCGCGACTGGAGAAGCGTGCCGATGCTGTGATAGCTCGGGTGGACGTGCCCCAGATCCAGGAAGTGGAGCTGGGCCGGAGTCCAGCCGAGGCGGCCGGTGACCGGTCCCTGCTCGGCGAGGATCTGGCTGGTGCCGGCGACCGCCGCGAGCTCGGCCACGGTGCGGTTCTGGAAGACCTGCTTGGTGGTGATCCCGAGCCCGGCCTTGTTGGCCTTGGTGACGACGCGGATGACGAGGAGCGAGTCGCCGCCGATCTCGAAGAAGTCGTCGTTGATCCCCACCCGCTCCAAGGAGAGCACCTGCATCCAGATGTCGACGAAAGCCTGCTCTTTCTCGTCGCGCGGCGCCACGTACTCGCGGGCGGCCGCCATCTTGTCGGGCGCCGGGAGGGCGCGGCGGTCGACCTTGCCGTTGGGGGTGAGCGGCAGGGCGTCGAGCGTCGTAAAGAGGGCCGGGATCATGTACTCGGGGAGCTTGTCCTTCAAGAAGGCCCGCAGCTCGCTGACCGGGGCGCGGTCCGCCGCGGCGGTGCCGGCGGGCGGCACCAGGTAGGCGGCCAGGCGCTTGGTGCCCGGCGTGTCCTCGCGCGCCACGACCACCGCCTGCGCCACCTTGGGGTGCGCCGCGAGCGCCGCCTCGATGTCACCCAGCTCGATGCGGAAGCCGCGGACCTTGACCTGGTGGTCGATGCGGCCCAGGAAGTCGATGCGGCCGTCGGTCAGATGGCGGGCGAGGTCGCCGGTCCGATAGAGGCGGGCGCCGGGCTCCGTCGCATACGGGTCGGGGACGAACTTCTCGGCGGTCAGGTCGGGCCGGCCGCGGTAGCCACGCGCCAGACCGGCGCCGCCGATGTGGAGCTCGCCCGGCACCCCCACCGGCGCCGGCTTGCCCTGCCGGGTGAGCAGGTAGATCTGGGTGTTGTCGAGCGGCTTGCCGATGGTGATCGGCCCCTCCTTGGCGGTCACCTGGTCGAGCGTCGACCAGATGGTCGCCTCGGTCGGCCCGTAGACGTTCCACAGCGAGCCCACGGCGTCGAGGAGCGAGTCGGCGAGGTCGCGCGGCAGCGCCTCGCCGCCGCAGAGGATCTTGAGCTTGTGGTCGCCCTGCCAGCCGGCGCCGAGGAGCAGGCGCCAGGTGGCGGGGGTCGCCTGCATGGCGGTCACCCCGGCGCTCCCCAGCAGCTCGGCGAGCTTCTCGCCGGCCGAGGCGACGTCGCGCGAGACGAGGAGGAGCCGGGCGCCGACGGCGAGCGGCAGGTAGAGCTCCAGGCCGGCGATGTCGAAGGAGAGCGTGGTGACGGCGAGCAGGGTGTCCGAGCGGTCGAGCCCCGGCCGCCGGCGCATCGAGTGGAGGAAGTTGACCACCGAGGCGTGGGCGACCTGAACTCCCTTGGGTTTCCCCGTCGAACCCGAGGTATAGAGGATGTAGGCGAGGTTGTCGGGAGTGGCGCCGGAGTCCGGTGTCGAATCAGGGGCGGCCGCGATGGCGGACGCATCGCGGTCGACGGCGACGATCCGGACCTTCGCAGAATCTCCGTTCCCTCCGTTCCCGGTATCGATCTCCGGCAGGCGCTCGATCAGCCGCTCCTGGGTGAGGAGGACCGGGAGTCGCGAGTCGGCGAGCATGTAGGCCAGGCGCTCTTTCGGGTACTCGGGGTCGAGCGGCACGTAGGCGCCGCCCGCCTTCATCACCGCCAGCACGGCGACGACCATCTCGATCGAACGCTCCATGGCGATGCCGACCAGCCGCTCCGGACCGACGCCCAATCCGCGGAGGTGGTGGGCGAGGCGGTTGGCGCGGGCGTCGAGCTCTCTGTAGGTGAGGCGCTCCCCGTCCAGCTCGACCGCCGGGGCGGACGGCGTGGCCGCCACCTGCGCCTCGATCAGGCCGTGGAGGGTCGAGCGCGGGTGGTCGGCGCCGGTGGCGTTCCAGTCGCGGAGGACCTGCCGCCGTTCGGCCTCCGAGAGGAGCGGCAGGTCGGAGAGGTGGAGGTCGGGATCGGCCGCCACCACCTCCAGGAGGCGCGCGTAGTGACCGAGCAGGCGGTCGACGCTCGCCGCGTCGAAGAGGTCGCTGTTGTATTCGACGAAACCGTCGACCCCGCCCGGACCCTCGGTCAGATAGAGGGTCATCTCGAGCTTCGAGGTGCGGCTGTCGACCGGCACCGGGGTGAGGGTCACCCGGGGGAGGGCGAGCGGCTCGCCCGGGGCGTTCAGCAGGATCAGCATGGTCTGGAAAAACGGCGTGCGCGCCAGGTCGCGGGCCGGGTTCAATTCGACGACGAGCTTCTCGAACGGCAGGTCCTGGTGGTCCTGGGCGTCGAGCGACACCTCGCGCTCGCGCTTCAGCAGCTCACGGAAGGTGGGATCGCCCGAGAGATCGGTGCGCAGCACCAGGGTGTTGGCGAAGAAGCCGATGAGCGGCTCGACCTCCGGCCGCGAGCGGCTGGCGAGGAGCGTGCCGACGGCGATGTCCTCCTGCGTCGTGTGGTGGTGGAGGAGGGCCTTCCACGCCGCGGTGAGAACGATGAAGAGGGTCGAGCTCTCGCGCCGGGCGAGCCCGTTGACGGCTTCGGTGAGCGGCTTGTCGAGGAAGAGCGGACGGGCGGAGCCGTTGTGGGTGCGCACCGGCGACCGCGGCCGGTCGGTGGGCAGCTCGAGCGGCGGCGCCGAGGCGAGCTGCTTTTTCCAGTAGGAAACCTGCTCTTCGAGCACCGGTCCCTGGAGCCAGCCGCGCTGCCAGAGGGCGAAGTCGAGGTACTGCACCGGCAGCTCAGGGAGCGGCGACGGCCGGCCGGCCGCGAAGGCGTCGTAGATCGTCGCCAGCTCCGAGGCGAAGACCCCCATCGACCAGCCGTCATAGCAGATGTGGTGGACGTTGTAGTAGAGGAGGTGGAGGTCGGCCGCGAGCTTGAAGAGACGCGCCCGAAAGAGCGGGCTGGTCGTCAGGTCGAAGGGCAGGACCGCGTCCTCCCCCATGATCGTCCGCGCCTCGGCCCAGGCGTCGTCGAGCGAACGGTAGGAGAGGTCGAGGTACGGCACCGGCAGGCGGATGGCGTCGGCGATCAGCTGGGCCGGCTCGCCCTCGACGGCGCGGAAGGAGGTGCGCAGCGTCTCGTGCCGGGCGACGATCTCGCCCAGGGCGCGCTTCATCACCTCCGAGTCGAGCTCGCCGGTGATGCGGAAGGCCTGCGGGATGTTGTACTCCGGGCTCTCCGGCTCGAACTGGTTCAAGAACCAGAGGCGCTGCTGGGCGAAGGAGAGCGGGAAGATCCCCGCCGCCCGGCTGTGGTGCACCAGCGGCGGCACGGTGGGACGCTCGTCCCGCTTCTGCTGCTTCTTGAGCTGCTGGTAGAGCAGCGTGCGCTTCTCGAGCGGCAGCTCGGCGATGCGCTTGGCGATCTCGCTATCGTTCATCTCGCTCTCCTTCTATTCCGGATGGCGCGGGCTCCCCGGTGGGCTCTCCCTCCAGCTCGGCCAGCAGCTTGGCCAAGAGGTCGTCGTCCGCCCGCTCCAGCTCTTTTTCGATGAGGATCGAAGACAGGCTCGCCACGGTCGGGTTGTCGAACAGGGCGCGCAAGGGCAGGGTCACCCCGAACGCTTCCCGAATCCGGGCGAGCGCCTGGGTGGCGAGCAGGGAGTGTCCTCCCAGCTCGAAGAAGTTGTCGGTCGCCCCCACCCGGGCGACCCGCAGCACCTCGGCCCAGATGGCGGCGAGCTGCACCTCTACCGGCCCCTCCGGCGCGACGTAGGCGCGTTCCAGATCCGGCCGCGCGCCGTCGGGCGCCGGCAGGGCCTTCCGGTCCACCTTGCCGTTGGGGTTCAAGGGCAGGGCCGGAAGGGGGAGGAAGAGGGCGGGGATCATGTAGTCGGGCAGCTCCTCGCGGAGGGCCGCCCGCAGGTTGCCGACGCTCGCCGCCTGCCCGGGGGCGGCGACGAAGTAGGCGACCAGGCGCGGATCTCCAGGGGTATCTTCCCGCGCCAGGACCACCGTCTCGGCCACCGCCGGATGGCGTCCCAGCACCGCCTCGATCTCCCCCAGCTCGATGCGAAATCCTCGTACCTTGACCTGGTGATCGGCGCGGCCGAGGTAGGCGAGGCGCCCGCCGGGGAGGAGGCGGGCGACGTCGCCGGTGCGGTAGAGGCGCGCCCCGGGGACGGCGCTCGTCGGATCGGGGACGAAGCGCAGGGCGGTGAGCTCCGGCCGGTGGTGATAGCCGCGGGCCACCCCGTCGCCGCCGAGGTACAGCTCTCCCGCGGGTCCCACGGGGACCGGCTGGAGGGAACGGTCGAGGACCAGGGCGCGGGTGTTGGCGATCGGCCGGCCGATCGGCATCGCTCCCTCCCCCACCCCCAATGCGCGGACCGGTTCGAGCGTCGACCAGATGGTCGTCTCGGTGGGACCGTAGACGTTCCACAGCGACCCCACCCGCGGCAGGAGGGCGGTCGCCAAGTCGGGCGGCAGGGCCTCGCCGCCGCACAGGGCTTTGAAATTCGGCGCACCGGCAAAGCCGGCGGCGAGGAGCAACCGCCAGGTGGCGGGGGTGGCCTGGAGGGCCGTCGCCCCCGAATCGACGAGCGCCTGGGCGAGGAGGGCGCCGTCGCCGGCGGTCTCGCGGCTCGCCAGCACCACCTTGGCGCCCACCGCGAGCGGCAGGTAAAGCTCCAAGCCGGCGATGTCGAAGGAGATCGTGGTCACCGCGAGCAGGGTGTCGGCCGCGGTGAGGCCGGGCTCGCGGGCCATCGAGGTCAGGAAGTTGACCACCCCCCGGTGGGTGACCTCGACCCCCTTGGGTTTGCCCGTCGAGCCGGAGGTGTAGATGACGTAAGCAAGGTTCGCCGGAGAGGCCGGCAGCGCCTGCTCCTCCCCGGCCCCCAGATCGGACGCGTCGTACACCTCGCCGGTCGCGGGATCGATCTCAACGACCTCGACACCGTCCTCGACCGGCAGGGCATAGCGCAAAGCGGGCTGGGTGACGAGCACCCGCGCCCCGCTGTCGGCCAGCACGTAGGCCAGACGCTCCGCCGGGTGGGTCGGGTCGAGCGGGACGTAGGCCCCGCCCGCCTTGAGGATGGCGAGGAGGGCGACCACCATGCCGGCCGAGCGCTCGACCCCCAGGCCGACCAGCGCTTCCGGACCGACCCCGAGCCGGCGCAGGTGACGGGCCAGCCGATCGGCCCGGGTGTTGAGCTCGCCGTAGGTGAGGCCGTCCGGCGCCTCGTCGGCGACCAGGGCGAGGGCCTGAGGCGTCCGCGCCGCCTGGGCTTCGAACAACTGGTGGATCGCGGCCTCCCGCGGGTAGTCGGCGGCGGTGTCGTTCCAGCCTTCGAGGATCTGCCGCCGCTCGTCGGCGTCGAGCAGGGGCAGCTCGGAGACCGCCGTCCCCGGGGCGGCG
>DASQPA010000432.1:0-6781 GCA_035644215.1 Thermoanaerobaculia bacterium | reverse complement strand
GCCGACCGGCGCCCGCTCCAGCACCCGCACCATGCCGTCGACCACGTCGTCCAGGAAGACCATCGACATCCGGTGCTTCCCTCCCACGAGGAAGGGGAAGCGTCCCTTATAGAGCTGGGCGAGGATCGAGTTGGTCCCCTGCCGCTTGCCCGGCGGGCCGTAGACCAGGCTGGGGTAGACGGTGTTCACCTTCAATCCCTTCTTCGCCCACTCGCGGATGGCCCTCTCGCCGGCGTGCTTGGTGGCGCTGTAGAGGGTGGGGAAAGGTGCGATGGGGGTCTGCTCCTCCGTTCCTGGCGGCCCTTCCTCGGGGCTGCCGCCGAAGAAGGCGATCGAGGAGACCGAGAGGAAGCGCCCCACCCCCAGCTTGTAGGCCAGGGAGGCGACGTTCTCGCTGCCGGCGACGTTCGCCGCCTGCATCCGCTCGGCCGGACCGTCAAGGACGACGTCGGCGGCGGCGTGGATCACCCAATCGCTCCCCGACATCCCCTCGCGCATCGAGGTGCGGTCGGCGAGATCGCCGGCGAAGGTCGCGATCCCCAACTCGGTCAGGGGGGCGGTCTGGCTGGTGGCCCGCACCAGGGCCCGCACCTCGTGCCCCGCCGCGACCAGCCGCCGGGCGAGGGCCTTGCCGATGTAGCCGGTCCCGCCGGTCAGGAAGATGCGCATGGCACGAGGATTGTAGACGTTCCTCGCCGGAGAAGGGGACCCGCGGGGGACCTTCGAGAACCTTTTACCGACCGCCGGGAACACACCAGGCGAGGACTGAATGAGCGATTGTTGACTGAAGCAGTAGGGAATCGAGCGCCACGATTCCCTGTTGTAAAAGGCGTGAACGGGCCGTGGGAGTTGAGCCCGTTCACGGAGCCAAACACTCCGACAATCTCCTTCAGCTCCCTCTCCTCCCCCCGCGCCGCCTCCCTCCACGGTGCGGGGCTTTTTATTTTATGCCAAAAGCTTGTCCTTCTGTCGAGCCTTCTCTTCTCGCAGCGGTTGCGGGATTGACGAGCTTCGGTTTACCCTCTAGTATACGCCGTATACCTGGAGCGCCGGGAGGCTCCTCCAGGGCCTCGTAACCGCCATGACCCCGCCCCCCCACTCCGCCCGCCGGCGCACTCCCGACTGCCCGGACTCGCTGCGCCAGGAGATCCTGGACGCGGCCCGCGAGCTGTTCGCGACCGAGGGGTACGGCAGCGTCTCGCTGCGCAAGATCGCCCAGCGGGTCGGCTGCACGCCGATGGCCATCTACTGTCACTTCGAGGACAAGGCCGACATCCTGGACTGCATCTGCGAAGAGACCTTCACCCGCTTCGCAACCCTGAGCGACCGCTTGGACAAAGCCGGTCTGCCGCCCGGCGAGCGGGTGCGCCAGGGGCTGCGCAACTACGTCGAGTTCGGCCTCGCCCATCCACACCACTACCAGCTGACCTTCATGACGCCGCTGCGCGAGCCGCAGGCCCTCGGCCGGCGCGAGCAGATCGGCCGGCGCGCCTTCGAGCGCCTGCGCGGCCACGTCGCGGCCTGCCTGGCGGAGGGCGGGGTTTCCCCCGATCCGCAGGCGGTCGAG
This sequence comes from Thermoanaerobaculia bacterium, assembly GCA_035644215.1. Lineage (GTDB taxonomy): Bacteria > Acidobacteriota > Thermoanaerobaculia > Multivoradales > UBA5704 > DASQPA01. Next base: position 5,214 of record DASQPA010000432.1, on the reverse strand, counting down.
GTGGCGAGCCAGCTGGCCTGGGCCACGGTCCACGGGCTGACCTCTCTCCTCATCGCCCGTCCCGACTTCCCCTGGGCCGAGCGGGAGCGCCTGATCGCCACCGCGGTCGAGAGCGCCGTCGAGAGCTTGAGCTGCGCCGGGCGACAGGCGCCGGCGGCGACCGCCGGGAGGACCCCGTGAGCGTCGCCAATCCTGCCCAGCCCGCCGGCGCCGGCGGCGCTTCCGGTATCGAACGGGCACCGTCCGCCATCCCGGTGATCTCCCCCTGGGTCATCTCCATGGTGGTCATGCTCTCGACCTTCATGGAGGTGCTCGATACCTCGATCGCCAACGTCTCGCTCCCCCACATCGCGGGGAGCCTCTCGGCGACGCAGGACGAGAGCACCTGGGTCCTGACCTCCTATCTGGTGGCCAACGCCATCGTCCTGCCGCTCTCCGGCTGGCTGTCGAACCTCTTCGGCCGGAAGCCGTTCTACATGACCTGCGTCGTCCTCTTCACGCTCTCCTCGTTCCTCTGCGGCCTCGCCTGGAGCCTGCCGATGCTGATCTTCTTCCGCATCCTCCAGGGGCTGGGCGGCGGCGGTCTCCAGCCGAGCACCCAGGCCATCCTCGCCGACTCCTTCCCGCCCGAGAAACGGGGCATGGGCTTCGCCGTCTATGCCATGGCCGTGGTCCTGGCGCCGGCCATCGGCCCGACCTTGGGCGGCTGGATCACCGACAACTACAGCTGGCGCTGGATCTTTTACATCAACGTGCCGGTCGGGGTGATCGCCGTCGTCCTCACCTCGCGCCTCATCCACGACCCACCCTACCTGGTCGAGCGGGTGCGGCAGCTGCGCGGCAAGATTCGCATCGACTACATCGGCATCGGCCTGCTCTCCGTCGGCCTGGGCTTCCTCCAGGTGGTGCTCGACAAGGGACAGGAGGAGGACTGGTTCGGCTCGCACTTCATCGTCTTCTGCAGCATTCTCGCGGCCGGGGCGCTCGTCGCGGTCGTCCTCTGGGAGCTGACGCGGGAGAACCCGATCGTCGACCTCAGACTGTTCAAGGAGCGGAACTTCGCCATCTCGAACGTCCTCATCTTCGGCCTCGGCTTCGCCCTCTTCGGCAGCACGGTGCTGGTGCCGCAGTTCCTGCAGAACGTCCTGGGCTACACGGCGATGGAGAGCGGCAAGGTCCTCTCCCCCTCGGGCTTCGTCGTCATGGCCCTGCTGCCGGTCACCGGCGTCCTCTCCAACCGGATCTCGGCTCGCAAGCTCATCTCCTTCGGCTTCCTGCTGGCCGGGTGCGCCCTCTGGCTCACCTCGCACATCAACCTCGAGGTCGACTACTGGACGATCACCTTCTACCGCCTCTTCCAGGGGGCGGGGATCGCCTTCCTCTTCACCCCGATCTCGACCGCCTGCTTCTCGCGCCTGCCGCCGGAGAAGAGCAACGCCGCCTCGTCGCTGTTCAACCTGTCGCGCAACTTAGGGGCGAGCTTCGGCATCGCCACGGTGATCTCGCTGGTCTCCCGCTACAGCCAGATCCACCACAACGACCTGGTGGCGAACACCGCGGCCGGCAACCCGGCCTACCGCTCCCTGCTCTCCGGCCTCACCCGCCGCTTCATGGCCTCGGGCTCGGGCTCCTACCAGGCCGCCCAGCAGGCGCAGGGGACGATCGCGGCCCTGATCAACCGCCAGGCCGGCGCCATGGCCTACCTCGACTGTTTCCGCATGACGGCCCTCTTCTGCTTCGCCTTGATCCCCCTCTGCTGGCTGCTCAAGCCGGTGCTGCCGCAGAAGGGGGGCCGGATCCATGTGGAGTAGCTCCCCAACTCTTATGCGAACGCTCGAACGTCTCCTCGTTTTTTCCCTCAGAGCGGCCCTGCCCGCGCTCGCCGCGGCGCCGCTCGCCGCCCAGGCGCCCCCCGGGTACCCGCCCGGCGGTATCGGCGCCACGGCCGGGGCCATCGCCACCCCGCGGCCCGCCCCACCCACCGCGGGCTCCCTGGTCAGCCGCTCCCCCTCGCCCTTCTTCGGCAGCGTCCCCCAGGGGACGGCGACCGCCGAGGAGATCCCGCTCTCGCTCGAAGACGCCATCGACCGGGGTCTGCAAACGAACCTCGGGGCGATCGACGGCGACATCGACGCCCGGCTGGCCGAGTCGCTGCGCCAACGCGCCCTCTCCGCCCTCCTCCCCCAGCTCGACGGGACGGTGCGGCAGTTCAAGGGCGAGCTGGCGCTCGTCACCTTCGGCTTCAAGATCCCCGGGCTGCCGGACGTCATCGGCCCGTTCAGCTACCAGGACGCCCGGGTGAGCGTCAGCCAGCAGATCCTCAACCTGGAGGCGCTGCGCAACTACCAGGCGTCGCGCGAGTCGGCCCGGGCGGCCCACCTCTCCGCCGCCGACGCCCGGGACGTCGTCGTGCTCGCCGTGGGCGCCGCCTACTTCCAGCTGGTCGCCGACCAGGCCCGGGTGGAGACCGCCCAGGCGCAGCTCAAGTCCTCCCAGGCCCTGGACCAGCTCGCGGCGCACCAGGTCGAGGCCGGGGTGGTCCCCTCGATCGATTCGCTGCGCGCCCGGGTGCAGCGGCAGACCGACGACCAGCGGCTGGCGGTGACCCAGGCCGCCTTCGAGAAGGACAAGCTCGGCCTCGCCCGCGCCATCGGCCTGCCCGCGGGGCAGCGCTTCCGGGTGACCACCGCGGTCGCCTACCAGCCGTGGACCGGCCCGGCCCAGGAGCAGGCGCTGCAACTCGCCTACCAGTCGCGGAGCGACTACAAGAGCGCCGAGAGCGCCCTCGCCGCCGCCGATCTCGCCTACCGGGCGGTGCGCGACGAGCGGCTGCCGACCGTCGGGGTCTCCGCCGACTACGGCCGGGTGGGGAAGACCCTGGGAACGACCGACGGCACCTATACCTTGAACGCCGCGGTCTCGGTGCCGATCTGGAACGGCGGCCGGACCGGAGCGGCCGAGGCCCAGGCCGCGGCCACCCTGGAGCGCCGGAAGGCCGAGCTCGCCGACTACAAGGCGCGGCTCGACGCCGAGGTGCGGAGCGCCTTTCTGGACCTCCAGGCGTCCCAGACCTCGGTCGAGGTGGCGGAGAAGACCGTCGAGCTCTCCGAGCAGGCCCTGACCCAGGCGCAGGACCGCTTCCAGAACGGGGTGACCAACAACGTCGAGGTGGTGCTCGCCGCCGGATCGGTCGCGGCGGCGCACGAAAACTACATCGCCAGCCTTTTTTCCCATAACTTCAGCAAGCTCTCGTTGCTGCGCGCCATGGGGCTGGCCGAGCAGGGAGTGAAGCAATATCTCAGCGGGGTCAGCGGAACGAGCAGCCCGAACCCGGGAGGGAAGTGACGTCATGGCACAGGAAGTCGAAACGCCGGCACCGCCGCGGCAGCAGCGCTCTCCAGCGGCTCCTCCAGCCGAAAGCACGAGCCAGGAGTCCGGGAATGAGGCGCCGCGCAAGCCGGGCCTGTCGCCGCGGGTGCGGATCGTCGCGATCGTCGTCGCCGTGGTCGCCCTCCTGGGCGGCTTCCTCTACTGGCTCCACGCCCGTAACTTCGAGGACACCGACGACGCCCAGGTCGACGGCCATCTGAATCCGGTCTCGGCCAAGGTCGACGGCACGGTGCTCTCGGTCAGTCCGGACGTCGAGGACAACCACCCGGTGCAGGCGGGCGAGGTGCTCGTCCAGCTCGACCCGGTGACCTACCAGGCGGAGGTCGCCCGGGCCGAGGCCGAGGTCGCCCGCCTCACGGCGACCGCCGCGGCGGCCCAGGCCCAGGTGCCGGTCACCTCGGCCAATGCCACCGGACAGCTGCAGATCGCCCAGGCCACCCTGGGCCAGGCGCGGGACGCGGTGGGGACCGAGCGGGCCAACTTGAACGCAACGCGGGCGAAGGTCCAGCAGGCCGACGCGGTCTACCGCCGGGCCGAGGCGGACCGGCAGCGCTACGAGAGCCTGCTCGCCAAGCAGGAGGTCTCGCGCTCGGAGTACGGAGCGCGCGAGGCCGACGCGAAGACCGCCCAGGCCACCCTGGAGGCGGCGCGGGCCGACGTGATCGCCGGCGAGAACCGCGTCCGCCAGGCCGAGGGCAAGGTGGTGCAGCAGCAGGCGGACCTCCTGCGCGCCGGCTCGGCGCCGGAGCAGATCACGGCCGCCCGCGAGCAGTCCGGATCGGCCGGCGCCAGCCTGGCGAGCGCCAAGGCCCAGCTTACGATCGCCCGCATCAACCTCGCCAACACCAGGCTCGTGGCCCCGGTCGCCGGGATCGTCGGCCGCAAGTCGGTCGAGGTCGGCCAGCAGGTGCAGACCGGCCAGCCGCTCCTGACGGTCATCCAGACCAACGACCTCTGGGTGACGGCGAACTTCAAGGAAACCCAGCTCGAATTGATGCATCCCGGCCAGGAGGCGACGATCCACGTCGACAGCTACGACCGCGACTACCGGGGCAAGATCGAGAGCATCGCCGGCGCGACCGGCGCCCGTTTCAGCCTCCTGCCGCCTGAAAACGCCACCGGCAACTTCGTCAAGGTCGTCCAGCGGCTCCCCGTGCGCATCCGTTTCGATGCGAGGCAGAAGATCGAGGATCTGCGGCCGGGCATGTCGGTGGATGCCAAGGTGCGGGTGCGGTAGGCGCGGAAAGGGAGAGACGCGGCACCTTCTCAGGGTAAGGAGAATAAACTATGCATGTACGCCGAATCTCTCTCGCCGCCGTGCTCGTGGCCGGTCTTTTGAGCAGCCTTCCGGTGAGGTCGGCGGAGAGCGTCGCCCCCCAGGCGGCTCCAGCCCCCGCGACCGACACCAGCCTGTTCACGCCCGCTCCTCTCTATCTCTTCGGTACGCAGACCGGCCCCTGCACCGTCTCGGTCCGCTGCAAGAACGGGGCGACGATCTCCTGCTCCGGCCAGGGCTCCTGCCAATGGCGGGGGGACAATCCTCCCCTCTCCCACGGGTTCGTCACCTGCGACGGCCACACAACCGACTGCCCGACGTTGCCCATGTGAGCCCACCCAGAGGAGCGTACCGAAGGCTCGTCCCGCCCGAGACGCGGTACGCTCCCATGATGATCCGACCCGCCACCGCCTTCGACCTCGACGCGATCGCCCGGGTGCAGGCCCGCACCATGGTGGCGGCGGCGCACTACAAAGATTCCTTGGAGGACGAATCGGAGTACCGGCGCCTGTTGCCGCGAGTCTCCGGGTACTTTGCCGGGACCTACG
>DASQPA010000431.1:0-3422 GCA_035644215.1 Thermoanaerobaculia bacterium | reverse complement strand
CGATGGCCCATTCTCTCCGGAGCTGGCCCAGGTCTGCTTACGATGGCCCATTCTCTCCGGAGCTGGCTCAGATCTGCTTACGATGGCCCGTCGCCCCTGAATCTGGCAGCTCTCCGGTAATCGCGCGAAGGAGCCGGGAAGGGCGCCAATGGTAACGCCCTTCCCGGCTTCGTCACCGTCCTATGCCGGCTGGCGGCGGGCGCGGATGCGGCCGACCTGCTCCTCGGCGGCCGGACCGGCGGCTTCGAGGAGGGTGGCGAGCGCCCAGGGCGAACGGGCGAGCGCCTCCAGCAGGTGGAGCCCCTCGGCCCATCGCGGCTCGTACCGGTCGAACCAGCCCGCCACCTGCGGCCCCTGCTCCCCATACACGGCGACCAGCGGGTAGCCATCGTCGGTTGCCTGCTCCTCGAGATGGAAGAGCGGCTCGCGGTCGATCACCGGCAGGAGGATGGAGAGGAGCCGCGCCCTTTCCAGATGCCAGAGGACGGCCACCGGCGGGTCGCCGATGGCGAGATCCTCCCACAGCCGGAGGATGGCGACCGCGCCCGGTCGCCCTGGAACGGGCTCGATCTTCCAGGGGCCGGCGAGCTCGGCCTCGGCGGCGGTCAGGGCTTCGTCGCGCTCGCGAAGGAGGGCCAGGTAGGAGGGGGAGAAGGCGTTGTCGAGGGGAGAGACGGGTGTGCTGCTACCATCACGGGAGCTTCGCATGAGTTCGTTCCTCTTGCGGAGTCAGGGGCCGGTTCGAGTTCCACCTCGGGCCGGTCCCGCTTGTTTGGGCGGGAGGACGATCCTCCCGATGTGAGGAAGGTAGCAGGAACGGGGCGGGAAGGCAAGGGCTGTCAACAGGGGCCAAAGGCCAAGAATCAAGGCTCGGCGCGGGGCGGCAACACACAGCGAAAGCCGATGAGCCCGTTCCGGAGCGAGTCCCAGAACTTGTTGCGAAAGGCCGCCGCGCCAAAGAGGCGGACAACCCGCCGGTGCTCGCCCCCCGCGCGGTCCTGGGCAAGCGAGGTGCGGCGTAGGAGGAGGGCGAAGAGGCTCCAGAGGGGCGAGGAAGACCGCCAGCCGGGCGAGGCGCTCTTGGCGGCGACGACAGGATCGTGGATCAGGGTCTCGGGGCGGGTCCAGGGGTAGAGCGCGCAGGCCGGCCGAAGTAGAACGGTAGGGTGAGGAGGCCGGGCACGGGCACGGCACTGGTCCATCTGGGAGAGAAGGAAAGGAGGAGAAGGTTTGGTTTCCTAACTCCCGACTTGCTGGCGGCAGCCGCTGCAGATGGACCCGCATTGGCCGTGAAACCCGGCAGCATGCCGTTACCCTCGCCTCCGCTCCTCAGAATGGAATTGTCATCCTCCGGCAGCTCTTCCAGCTACGAGCAGACTCCTATTGGGCTGGTCCCTTCGTAATCTCCGACGCACGGCTGATGAGCCGGCAGCGTCTTCGATAGGTAACCTTCGTACCAGCCCTCCTTGCGAGGCTTCAGAAGCGCCAGGGGTCATGATAGGGCACCCTGCAGTGAATTGCAAGGGTTTTCTTGGACCTCCCTCGCAGCACACATAGTCGGGGCCGCAGCACCTGAGAAGGACTTAGGCGCAAGAAGGCCGAGGCCGCATAATCGTCGAGATACCTAGTCGCAAACCGCTGCAAAGGAAGAGCTTATCCAACATTGGCGAGCTTGCACCAACAGACTGAGATGAAAAAGATGAACGGAATTGGTGCCGCTAAAATTAATTCTCCCTAATCTCGTATTGCCAGATAAATAGATTTGCCACCACCAACAACGTCTCCGAAAAACTACGGAGCGTGCTTATTTCGAATTATTTGTCCAGCGTCATGCTTCGTAGATGGATTAGACTCGTCATCATCAACAACGCCTCAAACAGCCACGGAACGTGCTTACTTTGAATCGGCTCTTCAATCGCCATGCTTCGCAGATGGATAAGACTCTCTAAACGTTCGGCGCAAACCGACTTCCATAGCATAACGCCGATTCACTCTCTGCACGACAGTGCGAGGATCTCGGCGGTTGGGCCGCGCCCGGCTACTTGAGCCTTCCCAGTAACAAGGTCACCATCAGGCGGTAACAGAGTGAAATCTACCGCGCCGTTACTGCTAGCCAAAACCGCGCCCGCGGAACCGCGAGCTGTCCACTCACGAGTGGTGATGCAGGCTCTCCCCCCAGGTAGGGGTCGTTCCTCGCCAGGAGCGGCGCGCGGGAGAGCGAGCGTTCAGGAAGAAGAAGAGGCCGGCGTAGCCGGCGGTGATGAGGAGCTCGGGGAGGCCGATCCCGACCCGCGCCAGGCGCACGGGGGGCGATAACCCGCGCGAAGGAGCCGGGAAGGGCGTCATCGGTAGCGCCCTTCCCGGCTTCGGTACCGTCCTATGTCGTCTGGCGGCGGGCGCGGATGCGGCCAACCTGCTCCTCGGCGGTTGATCCGGAAGCTCTGGCCATTGTGAACGAAGAGGACGAGGGCTACTCGTCCGTTTCTTCTCGGCTCGCCCGGTGCTTCCAATCCGCTGGATTACGACGGTGGTGCAGAACGGCGAAGAGGATGATGGCGTCGGTGTGGTCGACGAAATAAACGGAGTACGGAAATCGATGGAGAAGAGCGCGCCGTATGGACTTCCGTACCACCGGAAACTGCTGGGGCGTGCTGCGCAGCCGCGCCACCACGTCATCGAGCTCGGCCAGGAACCGAGCCCCCAGACCGGCTGCCTCGTTGTCGTACCACTGGCGGATGGACCGCACTTCGATCCTGGCGGCCTTGCGGACGATCAGCGGCTTCATCGCCGCGGTGCTTCAGCATCGAGCTCCGCCCGGAACTCCTCCCAGGGGACTCCCTCCTCGGGATCCCGCTCGAACTCGGCGAGGCGCTCATCAAGGATCTCGCAATGCCACTCGGGTACAGGCACTTTGTCCGGACGCACAGCGATGGCCTCCCAGAGGGCCTGGACATACTCGATCTGCTCCTCGACCGAGAGCTCTTCGAATCCTTGAGGCGGCACCTTGAGAGCATGTGGCATGAGGAGAGTGTAGCACCCGCACGATGATACCTCCCGTACCGTCGCCCCTTCGGGGCTTTTGTCTTTTGTGGTTATACCGACCTGGGGCTCTCGCCCCAGGCTACCAACCTAAGCCCCTTCGGGGCAGCCGTTCACGCTCAAGAGAGCCCAAGTCTACGCCGGACTTCTTCGGTGGACAGGGTCTCGCCGCGCTGGCGTTCTTGCCATGCGGAGGCCACGGCCGTGGTCTCCTCGGCCGTTTCGGCCTCGTCGTCCTCCGGGGCATGGTCGAGGGCCTGGCGCACCAGGTCCCCTGTGGCATGCAGGGCCTCCAGCACACGAGCCGCAGTCGGCAGGTCCGCATCGGGCAGCTCGTCAATCAATTGGTGCAGAGTCTCTCGGGTCATGCTTCTACTCGGGAC
>DASQPA010000430.1:0-13694 GCA_035644215.1 Thermoanaerobaculia bacterium | reverse complement strand
GCGGAGACGCTCGACTTCGAGCACGTGCGGCACACGGCGCCGGACTACGCCGTACCGGCCTTCGACTCGCCGGCCTGCCCGTAGAGACCGCAGGAGAAGGGGTTACGCACCGGGAGAGGGCGCCGGGCCCGGCGCCCTCTCCCGTGGGAAGGGCAGGAAGATCGGTGGGCGCATCACGTTCCGGCTCCTTCATTCGGGGATGAGGCAGAGCAGCATGCGCGCGTGCGACTGCGCCACGACGAGATCGGCGGTGAGGGTGCCGACGTTGTCGACCGGCAGGTTGCTGACGTACACATGAATCGCGTTGACCACCAGGTCGGTGCTGAAATGGTTGACCGTCAGGATCTGCTCGTTGGCGACGACGCGCAGGCCCGGCTGGTTGATGAGCACCGTGTTGGGCGCCGGATTGGGGTCGAACGCCACACCGTTGATCTTGCCGTTGGTCAAGCCGACGGTTCCCGTGGCCGTCGGGTTGGCCCCGCTACCGCAGGCGACGAGCGATTGGGAGGAGGCGACGTCGGCCTTGACGACGAGGAACGACGTGGGGCCGATCAGCTTGATGATGACCTGGCTCGCCAGGGCATCCGAGACCGACGTGAAGGCGAAGGGCATCTGGGAAAGACCATCGACGTGCAACAGGCCGGTTTCGATCACGTTGCCGTAGGTCGAGACCGGGACCTTGACCGAGCCCAGGCTGGCGGCGAGGTCGGCCGTCGGCGGCGCGATTCCGGACACCATGGGCAGCGGCCCGCTCGAGATGTCGATGGGCGCGCCGCCGCCGAGCGGCATGAGATCCAGGAGGACCGACTCGCCGAAACCGGATGTCGAGGCGAGCCCCTGGGCTCTGGCGGCGCTGGCGAAGAGGACCATGAAGAGGACGAGGGCAAGGCCACAGAGGGCGACGCGTAGGGGTTGGCGGATCATGATAAATCTCCTTTCAGTCGAGATCACGTTGGGCATCACGTGCACGAGGGCAGGTAGGCGTGCGACTGGCCCAGGATGATCTCGCCGGTGAGCACGCCGACACCCGTGATCGACAGCTTCTGGATCGATATATGAATCGCGTTGACGACGAGATGGGCGGTCCCGTTCCCCCCCGAGAGGATCTGCTCGTTGAGCACCACACGGAGTTTTCCGGTGTCGAGGAGCACGGTGTTCGGCGCCGGGCGGTCGCCCAGGGGCACGCCGTTCAGCTGGGCGTTGGCCAGGTTGACGGAGCCGGTGGGGACCGGCTGCTTCAACATGCAGGAGATCAGGGCTCGGGAGCTTGCGGCGTCGGCCTTCAAGACCAGGAACGGTGAGCCGATCAATTGGAGCTTCAGGCCGCCGACCGTGGAGTCGGCGAGAGCCGGGGAAGCGGGAAGCCGCTGGGAGGACGAGCTCACCTGCAACAGGCTGGTTTCGAGCACGTTACCCAGGACGCCCGCGACCTTGAAGTTGCTCATTCCCTTGTTGAGACCGTACCCCTCGGCGACGCTCGGCAGGGGACCGCTCGTCACCGTCAGGGGAGGGCCGGAAAGCGGTACGAGAGAAATCGCGATGGACTCGCCGAAGGCAGAGGTGTTGGCCGGCGCCAGCTGCGCGACGGCAGAGCGGGCGAGCACGATGAAAGGCAGGAACAATGCGAGGCCGAGCAGGCCTGTGCGAGAGCGTTGACTCATGAGAACCTCCTTTTGAATCACGACCTAACTTATAGCCAGGGAGCAATGGACGTGCCACGGCCGATCCCTCGGAGGCCCGGCGCCGAACCGGCTGCCGAGTGTCGTTTTTCTGGAAAGGTGTCGATTCTCTGGAGCCGGAGAAAGGGGGAGCGGTCACCCCCAATTCACCGGTCCGCCACTCTGCCGCCCGCGCAACCCCAACTCCTTCGTCTACCGCTTCCTGCCCACCAACCGGCCGACCTGACCGCCGGCAAGCTCCAGGTCCACCGGGAGGGGGGGAGGGCATCCTCCCTCTGACCCTGCTACAGTTCGGGCATGGTCCAGAAGCTCTCCATCGCAGCCCGCGGCCCGGGGCTCCACGACATCACTCGCGAGGTGGCGGCGGTGGTTGCCGGCAGCGGCACCGGCTCGGGGCTGTGCACGGTCTTCATCCGCCACACCTCGGCCAGCCTGACCATTCAGGAGAACGCCGACCCCTCGGCCCGGCGCGACCTGGAGGCCTGGCTCGACCGGCTGGTGCCGGAGGACGACCCCCTCTACACGCATACCGCCGAGGGGCCGGACGACATGCCGTCCCATGTCAAGGCCTTCCTCACCGCCACCTCGCTCTCCATCCCGATCCTCGACGGCGAGCTGGGGCTCGGCACCTGGCAGGGGATCTTCGTCTGGGAGCACCGCAAGCGGCACGGTCCGCGCGAGGTGCTGGTCCACGTGGGAGCGTAGAATGGCCCGCCGCGCCCGTCCCACCCCCCACCGGAGACCGCAGTTCGGCACCCGCTACCAGCCGCCGGGAACCGCGCCGGGGACGCTCACGCCGCTCTCCCAGCCGCGATCGGCCCAGGTGCGGGTCACCGTCCTCGACTACAGCCCGGAGCACGTGACCGAGAAGGAGGTCGGCCGGATCGAGGAGGTCTTCCCCTTCCGCGATACGGCGAGCGTCACCTGGATCAACGTCGAGGGGCTGGCGGACGTCGAGCTCCTGGCGAGCCTCGGCCGCCATTTCAAGCTCCATCCGCTGGCGCTGGAGGATGTCCTGAACTGCGGCCAGCGGCCGAAGGTCGAGGACTACGACGACTACGAGTTCGCCGTCCTGAAATCGCTCCACCGGGGCGACGCCGAGCTGGAAGTCGAGCAGATCAGCCTGGTTTTCGGCAGGAACTACGTCATCACCTTCCAGGAGAGGCCCGGCGACTCCTTCGCGCCGGTGCGCGAGCGCATCCGCAAAGGCAAGGGGCAGATCCGCCGCGCCGGTCCCGACTACCTGGCCTACGCCCTGATGGACGCCCTGATCGACGAGTTCTTCCCCGTCCTCGAACGCTACGGGGAGCGCATCGAGGAGCTGGAGGACGAGCTGGTCGACCGCTCGTCGCCCCAGTCGGTGCACCAGATCCATGCCCTGAAACGCGACCTCCTCGTCCTGCGCCGCGCCGCCTGGCCGGAGCGCGACCTGGTCAACGCCCTCCTGCGCGCCGAGTCGCCCCTCATCCACCCCGAGACCAAGGTCTTCCTGCGCGACTGCTACGACCACATGGTCCAGGCCATGGACATGATCGAGACCTATCGCGAGCTGGCGGCCGGGATGCTCGACGTCTATCTGTCGAGCGTCAGCAACCGGATGAACGAGATCATGAAAGTGCTGACGATCATCGCCACGATCTTCATCCCCCTGAGCTTCGTCGCCGGCATCTACGGGATGAACTTCGACCCCGCGAGCCCGTGGAACCTGCCGGAGCTCCACTGGCGCTTCGGCTACCTCTACTCGCTCGGCCTGATGGCCGCCGTGGCCCTCGGGATGCTCCTCTACTTCAAGCGCAAGGGGTGGCTCTAGTGGCGGCCGCCCGTCCCTCCCTGCGCAAGCTGGCGCCGGTCTTCTCGATCCTCTTCTTCGGGGTCGCCCTCTGGCTGATGCGGGGGGAGCTCCAGGACTTCCGCTACCGGGAAGTCGTCGACTTCCTGGACGCTCTCCCCCGGGTGCGGCTGTTCGAGGCCTTCGCCCTGACCGCCCTGGGTTACCTCGCCCTGACCGGCTACGACACCCTGGCCCTGCGCTACAGCGGGATCAAGCTCCCCTACCCGAAGGTCGCCTTCGCCTCCTTCACCGCCTCCTCGTTCAGCAACACCCTGGGCTACCCGCTTTTCACCGGCACACCGCTGCGCGTCCGGCTCTACTCGGGCTGGGGGCTCTCGGCGCTCGACGTCACCCGGGTGGTCACCTTCAGTTTCCTCACCTTCTGGCTCGGGGTCCTGACGCTCGCCGGAGTCACCTTCGTCATCGAGCCGCACGCGGTCGAGCAGGTCCTCCATCTGCAGGTGTGGGCGGCGCGCGCCTTAGGCGGCGCCTTCCTGGGGCTCCTCGCCGGGTACGTGGTCTTCAACAGCCGGAGGAAGCGGCCGCTCGCCTTCCGCGGTGTCGAGCTGGTCCTCCCCGGCCCCGAGCTCGCCCTGGGGCAGATCGTCATCGCCTCGTTCGACTGGGCGCTCGCCGGCGCCGCCCTCTACGCCCTGGTGCCCGACTCCTGGGGGATCAACTTCCCGAGCTTCCTCGCCATCTTCCTCCTCGCCCAGGTGGCCGGCCTGGTGAGCCAGGTGCCCGGCGGGCTCGGGGTGTTCGAGAGCCTGATGATCCTCCTCCTGCCGAACGAGCTGCCGCGCCAGCAGATCCTCGGCTGCCTGGTCGCCTTCCGCGCCATCTACTACTTCTGCCCGCTCATCGCCTCGACGGTGCTTTTGGCCGCCCACGAGGTGATGGGGCGGCGCGAGCAGCTCGGGCGGGTCGCCCGCTTCTTCGGCCGACGCGCCCCCTCGGTCGTGCCGCAGGTGCTCGCCGCGACCACCTTCCTGGGCGGGGCGATCCTCCTCATCTCGGGCTCCACCCCGGCGGTGGGGTCGCGCCTGTCGTGGCTGAACGCCCTCCTTCCCCTGCCGGTCATCGAGGTCTCGCACTTCGTGGGGAGCCTCGCCGGGGTGGGGCTCCTCTTCCTCGCCGCCGGCCTCCAGCGCCGGTTGGACGCCGCCTACCAGCTCACCGTGATCCTCCTGGGCACCGGCATCGTCGTCTCGCTCCTGAAGGGCCTCGACTACGAGGAGGCGATCCTCCTCTCGCTCATGCTGGCCTCGCTCATCCCCTGCCGGCGGCACTTCTACCGCCGGGCCTCACTCACCAGCGAGCCGTTCACCCCGCGCTGGATCACCGCCATCAGCGTCGTGATCTTCGGCTCGCTCTGGCTCGGTTTCTTCGCCTACAAGCGTTTCGACTATTCGAACGACCTGTGGTGGCAGTTCAATCTGCGCCGGGTGGGGAACGCCTCGCGCTTCCTGCGCGCCGGGGTGGCGGTGCTCGGGGTGGCGCTCGCCGTCGCCCTGGAGCGGCTGATGCGGCCGGCGGCGCCGGAGCCCTCGCTCCCCACCCCCGCCGACCTCGACGTGGCGGCGGCGATCGCCGCCCGCTCACGGCGCACCTATGCCTATCTCGCGCTCCTGGGCGACAAGGAGGTGCTGGTCAACGAGGCGAAGACCGCCTTCGTGATGTACGGCATCATGCGGCGCAGCTGGGTGGCGATGGGCGATCCGGTGGGGCCGGAGGAGGACCGCATCGACCTCGCCTGGCGCTTCCGCGAGCTCTCCGATCAGCACGGCGGCTGGCCGGTCTTCTACCAGGTGGGCGAGCGCGACCTCTACCTCTACGCCGACTTGGGGCTCACCCTCCTGAAGCTCGGCCAGGAGGGGCGGGTGCCGCTCCCCGACTTCAGCCTCGAGGGCCGGGAGCGGAAGACCCTGCGCTGGGCGCACCGCAAGAGCATGAACGAGGGCTACCGCTTCGAGGTGGTGGCGGAGAGCGCGGTGCCGCCGCTCCTCCCCGAGATCCGCCAGATCTCGGACGCCTGGCTGGCCGAAAAGAGCGTGCGCGAGAAGGGGTTCTCGCTCGGCTACTACGACGAGGCGTACCTCAAGCGTTTCCCGCTCGCCCTGATCAAGAAGGACGACCGGATCGTCGCCTTCGCCAACCTCTGGCGGGGGGCCGAGCAGGAGGAGATCTCGATCGACCTCATGCGCCACCTGCCGGACGTGGGATCGATCGTCATGGACTACCTCTTCCTGGAGCTGATGCTCTTGGGAAAAGCCGAAGGCTTCCGCTGGTTCAACCTCGGCATGGCCCCGCTCTCGGGCCTCGAAAACCGCGCCCTGGCGCCGCTCTGGAGCCGGCTGGGCTCAATGGTCTTCCGCCACGGCGAGCACTTCTACAACTTCCAGGGGCTGCGCCAGTACAAGGAGAAGTTCGACCCGGTATGGAGCCCGCGCTACCTGGCGACTCCCGCCGGCCTGGTCATGCCCCGGGTGCTGACCGACGTCGCGGCGCTCATTGCCCGGGGGCTGGGAGGGGTGGTGCGGCGGTAGGTCCTGGATACGGCCTGGATCTGCGGACGCTGGCCTGTCGTGCTCAGAGTTCCGGGAATCTGGCGCCCCTGCCGGTAATGGGGCGGCGCCAGAGCACCGCCCCCTCCCCGCCTCCTTACGGCCGTGATATTGGTCAGAATGGCTGACGCCTCCGTCAGGCCGTCTAATAACGGGATGCCCGATAAGCGGCAGCGCCACCGACGGTTGCGAACATGCCGCCAAGATAACCTGAGGCTGTCACTTGAGCCTCAACTCGCCGGTGACTTTGGTTATGCGAAGCGCGAGCGCTACCGCAAGCCAAAATGGGGTGGCCAAATAAGCCTGTTCTCTGCCTCCGAGCGTTGAGTTTGGCCGGCGAGATTCGACACTACTGCCGCATCTCGGTTGTAATATCCGAGCTGCCGATAGACGCCATCAATGATGTCCTTTAGGTCACCAATTGTTGCTTGCGGCCGAGCCCCTAAGGAGTTCGGCGACATGGGTGCCGCTGGGTCACTTGGCTGAGCTGGCAATCTGCCGGCCAGATCGCTTACCCAGTAACATGCCTGGTCGTACTCACGTTGGACCCGAAGGAAGGTGTCGGTCACAGGCGAATGCTCGGAAGGAGTGAAGGTACGGCAAACCGCTCCCGGCTTAGCTGCAAGCATGATGACCAGTTGCCGAAAGTCCTCGTAACGCATCGCCGCCCTTGCGTGATACTGGGACAGTTGGCTCCCTGCAGCATAGATTCGAGCCTGGGATACAGCCCCGAGCAGGCCCAATGCAGCAAAGCTTAGCCATAGGTAGTCCACGCGTTTCCAGGCCTGCTTTCCCAGTTTCAGCCAACGCACCAAGACAAGGTCGAAAGCCACGAGAAGGACGGCGAAGAGGAGAAGGATCGTGCCTAGTTTTGCCATGGGTGGAAACCATGGTTGCAGCATGGGTTGCCTTTTTCGATAGCTCGGGGGCGAGAATGGTGCTCCGTCGCCTAACGCCTGGAAGCTCACCGCGCGGCAAACGTGCAAGGCGCGGTTGCCGTCCGGTGCAGCATGGGGTTATCTGGCCCCGCAACTATGATTCGGACACTTGAGTCTCCATATTCCACGTTTTCCCTCTGAGTGACCACTCAACCCAGAACTCGTGCCCACGCCGCAGAAAGCCAAGATCCAGAGAGTTCAGTGCCAGCGGATTGTGGAGCAGTAGAAGGTCGGCACCAAGCTCATCTGGGTGGTTGAAGGCATCTACCCATGAATAAAGAACCGCACTTACAGAGCCGAATGTGGAGTTCAAGAATGCGTCAGTAGGTATCTCCGCGCCAGAAAGCTTGGTGACGGTTCCTTGGTAGCGATGGCCAGACCCTACAGCTTTCAAGGACTCTCTATCAAGGTGAATGACGCTGTGGCCAAAAGGCAAAAGAGATCTTACAATTCGAGGCACCTCCCTTTCAAGCATCGCCGAGGGGACCATTGCAGCGTTGATGGCGATCACGTAGGGGTCTGAGGGACAGACGACTCCCTTCTTGAGGTAAGCCGAATGCTTCCGGTACTTCTCATCGAAGGCGTTTAAGAGGCGTAGTTTGATTGGATCATCTGGTACGTCTTGAGCTACACCAGGCGTTGCTTCCTGAACAGCGTCGGGACCTGTTCCCGGCGAAACTGCGACCGCCTCAACCCAGATTCGCCTTTCGGGTCCGATACTTATGCAGATGTCCGGTCCAGCCATTACGCGTTCGGACTTCCTGGGTAGGAGCGGCAGCCCGGCATCCAGAAGAGCTGAGGCTAAGTAGAGTTCCCAGAAACGCTGGTGAAAGTCACGAGTAATTTTAAGAGAAAGATCAGAATCAAGATAAGCTTCGGCTCTCGTCCATAAGCTTTGCAGAAAGGATTTTGCCTCCCTGCATTGGGAGTTGATCTCCATTCGCACAGACTCATACACCTCGTCGGTTCCAGCAACTTCAAACATTTTCACGAAAGTCTACCACCCTTCCCTGGGACAGACAATCTATGTGTGATGTATGAGCGACACTTGCATCGAGCTAGTTCCCTCTTATTCCCTCTTCATGTTTGACTTGCCGACACTCTATCCTGGTTCAGGATTAGCGTCAACGTTGGGAGAGTGTCGTATAAACGGAACACGGTAGGGCGGTCTTATCTTGGGCCCTCTTGCGCAAGCGTGAGAACGCTGCTCCGGGTTGCTGCATCGAGTCGGAATCGGAGAGTCTCGAGTTGATCGAGATAGGGTCGGATCGATTTGATCCGTCTAGCTTGTTTGGCCTTGAGGAGAAGCCCCAAAGTTCCGGTTAGAGGAACACCCAACCGCGCCGCGAATCGGCGCGCCAGAGAATCGTCCAGGATGACCAAGGGGTCCGCCATCTCCACGGCGAGAGCCAGGACCTCCCGCTCCCCCGCTCCGAGACCGGCCGCCAGGGTCAATACCGCCGCGCTCCGCGCCTTGCGGATATGCAGCCAACTCAAGCCATCAAGGACGGGGAGCGATACACCACGATTGATTCCGGAACGCACTTCCAGGACGACTCCCTCAGGTACCGACACCTCGCCGTAGAATTCCGGCAGCAGATCCAAGAGACCGAGTTGAAAAAGATACTGGAGTGGCGACGTGTTGGCGATGACCTCAGGCATTCGCCAGGTCTCGCCGTAGCTCGTCCTCAGTCTGGCGGAACGTGGCGACGCCATAGTCTCCGAGACGGACCAGGAACAGCGGCTTCGGAATCCCCGCCAGCTCGGCGGCCGCTCCCGAAGAGAGTCGCCCCACCTCGAAGAGCTTCGCAGCGGCGGCCATCCTGAGCTCTTCGCCCATCTCTTCGGCTGAAATACGGAGGGCGAGGAGGGAATCTTCCGGGATATCGAGCAAGATTTGACTCATGTCGGCTCCTCAAAAGAGGATTGTACAGCTATAGGTCGATCTTCCTCGTGCTGGCTGACGTCGCGGGTGGTGCGGCGATAGGGGGCAGCTGCCTAGGAGGAGCCGCGGGCGGAGGCGGTGGGTTCTCGGGGATCGCGAGCGCGGGCGAGGCGGTCTTCCCGGACGGCAGCACCGGACGCAGGAGCCGGGGCGCCGCCGATTCGCTGGGGGGCTGGGGGGGTGGCGGAGCGGGCGGCGCGCCCTTCCCCACCGGCTTGCCTGGCAAGCCCGGCCGGGCCGCGGCGGGAGGGGGAGGGGGGGCCGGATGGCGGGCGGCGAGCTCGCGATAGAGGCTGGCGGCGAAGTCGGCCACCGCGGCCTGCTGGGCCGGCGGGGCCGCGGTCTTCCCCTGGCCGGCAAAGACCAGCCGCACCGGCGCCGTGCCCGGCGAATCCGTCTCGCCGCCGAGCTGAAAAGGCGCCCAGGCGTCGAACCAGCCGTAGAGCCGGCGCAACTGCTCCTCGGCGAGCCGGCCGCGCCAGGGCGTACCGGCCCCGCAGGCCCCGGCGCGCGCCTCGCCGGTCAGGGAGACCACGACCTCGTCGCATCCCCCGTAGGCGTCGCCGCCGCGGTGCCAGGAGAGGGCCACTCCGTAGGCGGTACCCCCCCGCCCGCCCACCACCTCGGCCACCACCCGGTGGGCCCAGGCGACGATCATCCGCCGCTCGGCGGGGCTGGCCGCGGCCGCGCCGGTGCCGCGGAAGGCGAGATCCTCCCCCTTTCCCGAGACGGTGAACGGCGCGAAGCTGCCGACGAAGAAGCCCAGGTCGTCGGCCCGCTCCCGGCCGGTGTAGAGATGGCGGGTGAGCGGCCCTTCGGCCGGGCCGATCTCGACGCCGCCGGGGCCGATCAGGATGTGCTCGCGCGGTCCCGTCCCCCGCGTCCAGTCGATCGCCACCCGCCCCACCCAGGGCAGGACCCCGGGCGGCAGGGTCCGCGGCCGGGCGAGCGGGGGGCCCGCGGGCGCGCCCTGGGGTCTGCCGCAGCCGGCGCCGGCGAGGGCCGCCAGGAGGAGCGCCAGGGCGGCCGGTCGGACTCCCCTCACCGCTTCTCCGGCGTGACGTAGGCGGCGGTGATCCCGCCGTCGACCCGGAAATCGGCGCCGGTCACGTAGGACGACTCGTCCGAGGCGAGGAAGAGGGCGGCGGCGGCGATCTCCCGCGCCTCGCCGAAGCGCCCCATGGGGACGTGCACCAGCCGGCGCTGCCGCTTTTCCTCGGTCGAGAGGAACTTCTCGAGCAGCGGCGTGCGCACCGGGCCGGGCGAGAGGGCATTGGCGCGGATGCCGTCCCGGGCGTGGATCACGGCGATCTCGCGGGTCATGGCGAGCACCGCGCCTTTCGAGGCGGTATAGGCGATCTGCGGCGTCGCGGCCCCCAGGGTGGCGACGAAGCTCGCCACGTTGATGATCGAGCCGCCGCCCGCCGCCAGCAGGTGGGGAATGCCGGCCCGGCAGCAGCGGGCGACCCCCTTGACGTTGACGTCGAGCACCAGGTCCCAGGTGGCATCGGAGGTCTCGACCACCCCGTCGTCGTCGGCGGGCGAGATGCCGGCGTTGTTGTAGAGGACGTTGACGAGCCCGAAGGCGTCCCGGGCGGCGGCGTAGAGCGCCTCGACTTCGGCGCTCTGCCGTACGTCGACGCGGACGAATTCGGCCCGCCCCCCGGCGGCGCGGATCTCCTCGACCACCCGCCGCCCCCCCTCCTCCGTGACGTCGGAGACCACCACCGCCGCCCCCTCGGCGGCGAAGAGGCGGGCCGCCTCGGCCCCCAGCCCCGAGCCGGAGCCGGTGATCACCGCAACTTTTCCGGACAGACGGCCGTCCAGACGTCCCATGGCGCTCCTTTCTCCGGACGGAGACCGCCCGTGGAGCGCCATCTTATCGGGTCGCAGCCGGTTTCGCCGTCGCCAGCAGGTGCCGTAGTATCGTTCTGGTAGCGCGGTTGCCCCGCGCGCCAGGCGAAAGGAGGCCGAAACCATGAGCACGACGACGATGAACCTCCCGCAGATCGTATCCCCCGCCGAGTGGCGAGCCGCTCACGAGGAGCTGCTGGCGAAAGAAAAGGCGGCGACCCGGGAGCGCGACGCGCTGGCCGCGGAGCGCCGCCGGCTGCCGATGGTCCCGTTCGACAAGAGCTACGTCTTCGAGGGTCCGCAGGGCAAGGCGAGCCTGCTCGATCTGTTCGAGGGACGCCGCCAGCTGCTCCTCTACAACTTCATGTTCGCCCCCGGGGTGGACGGCTGGCCGACGGCGGGCTGCCCCGGCTGTACGATGTTCGTCGACCAGGTCGGTCATCTGGCGCATTTCCACGCCCGCGACACCTCGTTCGCCCTCGTCTCCCGCGCACCGCTCGCGAACCTTGAGGCGTACAAGAAGCGTATGGGCTGGACGATCCCCTGGTATTCCTCGGCCGGCAGCGACTTCAACGTCGACATCGGGGTGACGACCGACCGCGGCGAGATGTTCTGCCTGAGCGTCTTCCTCCGCGACGACGACCGCGTTTTCCGCACCTACGGCACGGATGGGCGCGGCGTCGAGGCGCTGGGCAGCGTCTGGACCTTCCTCGACCTGACCCCGCTGGGACGGCAGGAAACCTGGGAGGATTCGCCCGAGGGGTGGCCCCAGACGCCGCCGTACACGTGGTGGCGCCGGCACGACGAGTACGATCGGAAGTAAGGGCTACGCCCGCTCGAAGTTCCGCTTGAGGTCCACGTCCGTCACCCGCCGGTCGTAGACCGCCTGCTCCTGCCGCGCGGTGTTCAGATAGTGGTCGACGACGGCGTCGCCCAGGGCGGCCCGCGCCTCGCGTGAGGCGTCGAGGAGGCGGATCGCCTCGTAGAGGGTCTTGGGGATCTCGCGGACCTTGGGGTCCTTGTAGGCGTCCCCTTGATAGAGCCCCTCGAAGGGGAGCTCGTTCTCGATCCCTTGGAGCCCCGCGGCGAGGGTGGCGGCGAAGGCGAGGTAGGGGTTGGCGTCGGCCCCCGGGCAGCGGTTCTCCACCCGGATCGCCGGCGGCGAATGGCCGAGGATGCGCAGGCCGCAGGTGCGGTTGTCCACCCCGGCGACCAGCCGGGTGGGGGCGAAGGTCCCCGCCTGGTAGCGCCGGTAGCTGTTGACGTAGGGAGCGTAGAAAAGCGCCAGGGCGGGACCCAGGGCGAGCTGCCCGGCCACCCAGTGCTGGAGCTTCTTCGACATGTGCCCCGGCCCCGCCTCGTCCCAGCCCAGCGGCTCCCCTGCCGCCAGGTCCCAGAGCGAGGCGTGGAGGTGGCAGGAGCTGCCGGCGAGGTCGGTCGCCCACTTCGCCATGAAGGTCACCGCCTTCCCTTGGAGAGCCGCGACCTCCTTCACCGCATGCTTGAAGATCGCGTGGCGGTCGGCCATCTCGACCGGCTCGGCGTGACCGAGGTTCAGCTCCTCCTGCCCCGGCCCCCACTCCCCTTTCGAATTCTCGACCTCGAAGCCCAGGGTGTCCAGATGCCGGCGCAGGGTCTGGAGGAGCCCCTCCTCCTTGGTGGTCTGCAGGAGGTGGTAGTCCTCGATGTAGCGGCCGACCGGTTCCAGCCCCCGGTAGCCGCGATCCCAGGCCGCCTCGTAGCTGTGGTTGAAGACGTAGAACTCGAGCTCCGAGGCGACGCGGAGGGACAGCCCCAGCGACCGCGCCCGCTCGACCTGGGCCTTCAGCACCTGGCGCGGAGCGACCGGGAGCGGCTGGCCGTCCTTGCCGAAGACGTCGCCCAGGACCAGGGCCGTCTTGTCGAGCCAGGGAACGGCCACTAAAGTCCCCAAGTCGGGCCGGACGAGGAAGTCGCCATAGCCGCGCTCCCAGGAGGTCGAGGCATAGCCGGAGAGCGGCTCGTTTTCGATGTCACAGCCGAGCAGGTAGTCGCAGCCCTCCCAGCCGTGCGCCGCCTGGGCGAGGAAGGTGCGGCCGGTGTAGCGCTTGCCGGCGAGGCGCCCCTGGAGGTCCGGGAAGGCGGCGAGGACGGTGTCGATCGCCCCCTCGTCGACCTTGCGCTGCAGCAGATCGAGCGGAATCGTGTTCATGGGTTGGTCTCGAAATAAAGGTTTCTCACCTCGGTATAGTTTTCCATCGCGCGCATCCCCAGCTCGCGCCCCAGCCCCGACTGCTTGCAGCCGCCGAACGGCGCCTGCAGGTGGACCGAGGAGGAGGAGTTGACCGAGAGGACCCCGGTGCGGATCGCCCGCGCCACGCGCAGGCCGCGCTTCAGGTCGTTCGTCCACAGCGAGCCGGAGAGGCCGTAGATCGTGCCGTTGGCGAGGGCGATGGCCTCCGCCTCGGTATCGAAGGGGAGGACCACGGCGACCGGGCCGAAAATCTCCTCCTCCACCAGCCGCATGCCCGGCCGGCCGCCGGCGAAGACCGCCGGGGTGAGGAAGTAGCCGGGGCGATCGAGCCGCTCGCCGCCGCAGATCCACTCCGCCCCCTCGTCGCGGCCGGCGGCGACGTACCCTTCCGTCCGCTCGCGCTGGCCGGCAGAGACGAGCGGCCCCATCTCAGTTGCCGGGTCCTGCGGATCGCCGATCGTCCGCGCCCGGGCGGCCGCAGCCAGCGCCTCGACCAGCTGGGGATAGACGGCGCGCTCGACGATCACCCGGCTCCGGGCGCAACAGTCTTGGCCGCTGTTGGCGAAGGCGGAGGCCACGGCCTCCTTCGCCACCCGTTCGAGGTCGTCGGGAGTACCCACGGCATCGGCGAAGATGACGTTCGGCGACTT
>DASQPA010000429.1:0-4735 GCA_035644215.1 Thermoanaerobaculia bacterium | reverse complement strand
CAAGAGGAGGAGAGTCCCATGTCTCAGTCTCTCACCCATCGCCGGAGTATTATCGCCGTAATCGTCTTGTCGCTCGCCCTGGCCGCCATGCCTTGGACGGCGAGCGCCGCGCCCAACCGGCCTGCCCGAGAGGGAGCTGATGTCTTCACGGCCCTCAAGGGCTGGCTCACCCACCTCTGGGCGGCCAACGGCTGCGTCATCATTCCGGATGGGCGCTGTCTCTCCGAAGTACCGCAGAGGACCGGCGGCACGACCGGGGCCACCCACCAAAACGGCTGCATCATCGATCCCAACGGTCGGTGTCTCCAGGGGCCGACCACTGACAACGGCTGCATTATCGACCCAAGCGGAAGGTGTAAAGTGGGCCAGTAGAGCCTCGACGACGAGGCAGGACGCCGAGCCCGGGGTCGGTCCAGCCTTGGGCCGGCGCCCGGGCAGGCTCGTCCCTAGACCAGCGTCGCTCCTACGCCTCAAAAGGGAGCCCCGGCTGGAGGCAGGCGCGGTCGAAGTAGCGGACGAGGCGGCGAGCGAAATCGACGGTGGCTGCCTTCTGTATAGCGGCGTCGTAGAAGAGAGCGAGGGCCTTGGCGGTCTCTTCGTCCACCCCCTCCGCCGTAAAGATCCAGGCGAGCCCCAGGGCGACTACCTGGACCTCGGCCGCGCGGCCCTGTTCCAGGTAAAGGACCGAGAGCTCCAGGGCGACGAGGGCGGCATCGTAGGGAATTTTTCGGTCCGTAAACTCCTGCAGCACCTGCTCGAAGGCCATAGTAGCCTCGGCCGATCGACCGAGACCTGCGTGGGCTTTGCCCTGGACCCACAAGACGCGGATGAGGTCGAGAGCGTTGCCGAGCCCGACCGCGAGCTCGCGCACCTCAGGGAGCAGGCGCTCGCCCTCGGCGAACTGCTCACTCCTACAGAGGTTGGCGGCGAGATTGAACTGCAGATTGAAATAATGGCGCGGCTCCCGCAGAGGGTCGATCCGAAAGGATGCCTCGCGGAGGGTCTCGGTCGCGCGCTGAGTTTCCCCCATGAGCACCAGGGTGGCCGATTGGTTCAGCAGGATGCGTCCGGCTGCTTGGGGGGGAGCACCAGCCAGAGCGCGGCTGTGAAGATCCAAAGCCCTGGACCAGTCGTGCTGGGCGGACCGGAGCGCAGCTTCGAGATCGGGCATCCGCCAACCCGCGAGCGGCCCCGGACCTGCAACGATCCCGGCTTCCCAAAGCCAGCCGGCCTCTTCAAACGCCTTATCCGCCCCTCGCAGATCACCGCCGACCCGCCGAGCGTTGCCGAAAAAGGCTAAAACATAACCCTGGAGAGCCCAGCGCCAGGGCTCCTCGGCCGGGGCAAGCTCGGCCGCGCGGCGGGCGAGCGTAGTGAGCTCCTGGGCGAGGTCCGCGTCGTTCGCGGCGGCCTTGACGCTCTCGGCACAGAGTCGCTCGGCGACCGCCCAGGTCTGCGCCTCGCGGGTCTTCTCGACCAGCAGGCGGCGCTGGGCGGGCGTGGTGGCGTGCAGGTGCCGCCAGACCCGGCCCGCGGCGCGGCGGGCGGTGCGGGCGTGGTGGTCGCGGAGACGATCGGTGAAGGCGCTCTCCGCCACGCCGGCGACCGCCAGGGCGAGCTGCAGGGCGGTCCGGTACAGGATCTGGCTCTCGGCCGGGGTCGGGTCGACCGGCGTGCCCCCGCCGGGAAGCGGGGGAGGCTCGCGAAGCGCCAGGAGCAGGAACGCGACGTCCTCGGGGCTGTAGCCCAGGAGGGCGGCGAGCTCGGCGAGGATCTCGGGCGAGGGCGCCTGGCGTTTCTCGTACTTGGTCATCATCCGGGAGGAGAGGCCCGCCAGGGCGGCGAACTCCTCGCTGGAGAGACCGCGGCTCCGGCGCATGGCGCCCAGGGCGAGGCTTTCAGGGGGTGGGATGGGGAGCATCGGGTCGCAGTCCTCCTGGGCAGTGGGGCTCATGGAAGGGAGTTGCTTCTGGCCCGCCGTTTGAGACAAAAACTTTTCCTCTTCCATGATGACGCCCCACCCCGCCGTGCCGGAGTGCCGCTACATAGAACCTGCATGTCACATCTTGTTGGATTCTAGCGCAGACGGGTGGCAGGGCTTGCGATCTCACGTACTCTCGTTCCCGTCAACAGACCGATCGGCGAGCCGGCAGAGGCTCGAACTGGGGGAGGGACGAGATGGCGGAATCCGTGGCGGTCGTCCGGACGCGGATCGCGGAGGTGGCCGTGCAGCTCACCGGGCTGCGCGACGAGCTGCGCCGGCTGGCGGCGAGCGTGCCGGGGGACGAGGAGGTCCCCACGCTGCTCTTCGGCATCGCCACGCGGCTCTCGGCGATGCGGTTCCAGCTGCGCGGGATCGTCGCTTCGCTGGGCGAAACGGACGCCGAGGAGGCCGAGGACGAGGCGAGCCAGCTGCGCTCGGCGATCGAGTGCGTCCTCGTCGACCTGCTCGAACCCGCCATCGCGAACCTGGAACAGGCGGCAGAGGCCCGACGGCCTGCCGCGGAGATCTGAAGCCCATGGGAAACGAATCGGTGGCGCGCTGCGCAACGGACGCCGAGCCGGACTGCGACTACGCCGCGGTCTTCGCGCGGATCGAAGCGAAGATCCCGGCGCTGGTCGAGGAAGGGCGGCGGCTCCTGCAGGAAGCCGAGGGGCTGTTGGCCCAGCTGCTGCGCCGGCCGGCGTCGCGCCGCTGGCGGGTGATCGAAAGGCCGGGCTTCGCACGGCCGGCGCTGGTCTACCTGCTCCTCGACGCCAGCGAGGCCCGGCTGCGCCAGGCGCCGGCCGAGGCCGGGAACCTGGCGCAGCTGGCGGCGCGGCTCGCCTTTCGCCTCGAACCGGCCCTGCGCAAGATGGCGCCGGAAGCGGTGCAGGCGTTCTGCCTCATGGGCAACGCCCGGCGCCAGCTGGGCGACTTCGCGATCGCCGAAATGGCGTTCGAACGGGCGAGCCTGCTGGCGCTCGATCGCGCCGACCGCGGGCGCTGCTGTCGCGGGCTGGGGCTCCTGCGCTGGGAGCAGGGGTGGGTGGACGAGGGCCTGGAGCGGCTCGAACAGAGCGTCCGGCATTTCGAGCAGGAGGGCGCCGCGGCGGAGGCCGGGATCTCCCAGGCGCTCCTCGGCCTCTGCCTGGTCAACGAGCGGCGCTACGGGGCGGCGAGCGAACAGTTGGCGCCAGCGTTGGCGGCATTGGCGGCGCTCGCGCCGGACGCTCCGGCCGGGTTGCGCGGCCGGACGGCGATGGCCCTGGGGCTCTGCCGGGCGCAGCTGGGCGACCCCGAGGCGGCGCGCGCGCTCCGCCTCCAGGCCTGGCAGGCTGTGTCGGCGGTGGACGCAGGGGGTCGGTTGGCGTTCCACTGGCTGGAGGCCCGGCTGACGGGACGCCTGGGGGAGCGCCGGGCGGCGCGGCTCCAGCTCGAAACCGTCCGCGGCGCCGCCATCGAAGGCGGCTGGTGCGGCGAGGCGATCCTGGTGACGCTCGACCAGGGACCGCTCCTCGGCGACCGGGAGGACTCCTCGGCCCTCCAG
Source organism: Thermoanaerobaculia bacterium (assembly GCA_035644215.1). Lineage (GTDB taxonomy): Bacteria > Acidobacteriota > Thermoanaerobaculia > Multivoradales > UBA5704 > DASQPA01. Next base: position 1,205 of record DASQPA010000429.1, on the reverse strand, counting down.
CGGGGGATCGCCGAGATCGAAGCCGCCTTCGCCGGGCAGGACGGGCTGCGCGAGGGCTGCGAGCGGCTGCGGACGCTGGTGCAGGAGCCGCCGGCCTCGGCGGCCGAGGATGGGCCGGCGTGGGACGAGCACGTACGGGCGGTGCGAAGGCTGCTGCGCGGCCGGGGGATACGGCCGGAGCCGTTGCCGTTTGGGTGAGAGGGGGGGTTTCTGAGGAGGAATGCAAGCGGCGGACGCACGCGATAGACTGGCGGGACGAAATCGCTCCGGCCGAGGGGTAGAGACGCCCAGCCGCTACCACCGGCCCTGCCGGGACCACGAACGCCAGGGCGTCTCCAACGCCGCCGGGACCACGGGCGTTTCGGGCCTGCGGAGACGCCCTGGCGGTGGGGTTCCGGAAAGTCTTGGGATAGCGGCTGGGCGTCTCTACGAAGACCCTGCCGCTGGAGATTCGAGGTGACACGACCCATGAGCACGACACCCGACTACGAGGCCATGCTGCAGGTTGCCCTGGACGAAGCCCGGCAGGGCCTGGCGGAAGGGGGCATCCCCATCGGCGCCGCCCTCTTCCATCGCGACGGGCGCCTCCTCGGCCGGGGGCACAACCGGCGGGTGCAGGAGGACGATCCTTCGGTTCATGCCGAGACCGACGCCTTCCGGAAGGCCGGCCGGCAGCGGAGCTACCGCGACACGGTCATGGTCACCACCCTGGCGCCCTGCTGGTACTGCAGCGGCCTGGTCCGCCAGTTCCAGATCGGCACCGTGGTGGTGGGGGAGTCGATCAACTTCCTCGGCGGCGTCGAGTGGCTGGCCGAGAACGGGGTGGAGATCGTCGATCTCCATTCGGCGGAGTGCGTCCGCCTGCTGGGCGATTGGATCGCCGCTCATCCCACCCTGTGGAACGAGGACATCGGGGAGGAGTAGCGGCCGGAGGGGGCCGGCCGCCGGCGTGCGCGCGGCCCGCGGTTGAGAATTCGGCGAGGGTCCGCTAGGATCACGCTGATTCCACCGATTCTCTCGCGCGTCGGCCAGGCCCTTCGCGAGGCCTGCCGGCGCGGGTAGCTCATGGACGACCTCTGGGAGGAGACCCGATGAGAAAGTCGCTGCTGCTCGGTTGGACCCTCGCCTGCTTCGCCGCCTTCGCCGCCTTCGCCGCTTTCCCCACGGTGGCCTTGGCCGCGCCGCCCGGCACCCCGCCCACCTTC
>DASQPA010000428.1:0-19372 GCA_035644215.1 Thermoanaerobaculia bacterium | reverse complement strand
CCGGAGAGCCGGGAGAGCAGGAGCGCGAAGCCGGCGAGGAGCGTCATGGCGAGCGTTCCGCCCTGCCGGCGCCCGAGGGCGCGGAGCGCCAGGCTCAGAGCGGGGGTGAGCCGACGCTCCATCGCGCCGCCGCGCGGATCGATGTCGGCGGCGGTGGACGGTGGTCCGTCGGCCGGCAGCTCCAGCCGCGGCAGCTCGCCGCTAAAGCGCCGCCGGATGTAGGCCAGGTGATCGGTGAGCCGCGGGCCGGTCAGCCAGTGCCGCTGCCAGGCGGCGAAGTCGGCATACTGGATCGGCAACTCCGGGAGGAGCGGCGGCCGCCCCTCGGTGCGGGCGAAGTAGAGCTCTTCGACCTCGCGCAGGAGGAGGCCCATCGACCAGCCGTCGCCGACGATGTGGTGCAAGGTGAGGAGGAGGACCTGCCCGCCCGTGTCTTCCGTATCGCCAGCATCGCCGGTATCACCCAGGTCGACGAGGAGGGTCCGCAGCAGCGGGCAGCGACCGAGATCGAAGGGGCGCGCGGCCTCCTCCCGGGCCAGGCGGCGGGCGAGGTCGAGCCGGCGCTCGGCGGCGAGCCCGCTCAGGTCGACGGCGGGCAGGCCGACCGTAACCGCGCTTTCGATCCGCTGGATCGCCCGGCCGTCGACCTCCCGGAAGCGGGTGCGCAGGGCCTCGTGGCGCTCGATCACCCGATCGATCGCCCAGGCGAGCGCGCCGGCGTCGAGCGGCCGGCGGGAGCGCACCGCGACGGGGATGTTGTAGGCGCTGCCGCCGGGTTCGAGCTGTTCGACGAACCACAGGCGCTGCTGGGCGAAGGAGAGGGTGGGCTCCCCGGTCCGCGGCACCGGCCGGATCGGCGGCGCCTCCGGCCCCTGCCGCGCCGCCAGCAGGACCTCGATCTCGGCGGCCAGCCCGGCGACCGTCGGCGTCTTGAACACGGAGGCGAGCGGCAGCTCGACGCCGAAGGCGGAGCGGATGCGCGAGGCGAGCTGCGTCGCCAGGAGCGAGTGGCCGCCCAGGGCGAAGAAGTCGTCCTCGACCCCCACCGTCTCCCGCCCCAGAAGCTCCGCCCACTGTCCGGCGAGCATCTCCTCGATCGGCGTGCGGGGCGCGGCGCCCAACGTCCCGGCCTCGGCGAGGACGTCCTCCGCGGCGAGCCTCGGCCGGTCCACCTTGCCGTTGGCGGTCAGCGGCAGACGCTCCAGGACGGCGACCGCCGCCGGCACCAGGTACCCCGGCAGCCGCGCGGCGAGGAACCGGCGCAGCTCGCCCGCTTCGATGTCGCTCACTACGAAGGCGACCAGCCGGCGGTCCGCCCCCTCCCCCTGTGCCACGACCGCCGCCTCGCGCACTCCGGGGTGCGCGGAAAGCGCCGCCTCCACCTCCCCCAGCTCGATGCGGAAGCCGCGCACCTTCACCTGCTGGTCGGCGCGGCCGAGGAGCTCGATCTCGCCGTCCGGCAGAAGGCGCGCCAGGTCTCCCGTGCGGTAGAGCCGCGCGCCGGGGAGCGCCGCGAACGAGTGTGCCACGAAGCGCTCGGCGGTCCGCTCCGGCAGGTGCAGGTAGCCCCGCGCCAGGCCCGAGCCGCCCAGGTACAGCTCCCCCGTCACCCCGACCGGGGCCGGGCGGCCGCTGGCGTCCAGCACGTAGACCTGGAAACGGTCGATCGGGCGGCCGATCGTCAGGCGGTCCCCACCGTCGTAGAACTTCGCCGTGGCGCAGACCGACGTTTCGGTCGGACCGTAGGCGTTCCAGAACCGTCGCCCGGCGGACCAGCGCCGCGCGAGATCCAGGGGGCAGGCCTCGCCCGCCACCACCAGGGTCGCCGGGCTCGCCAGCTCTTCCGGCTCAAGGATCGCGAGGGTCGTAGGCGGCAGGGTGGCAATGTCGCACTCCCGCAGCAGAGCCGTCAGCTCCTCGGCGGCGAGCCGCCGCTCGCGGGAGCCGAGGACCAGAGTGCCGCCGGCGCCCCACGCCATGGCGATCTCCCAGGCCGAGGCGTCGAAGCTCGCCGAGGCGAACTGCAGCACGCGGCTCCCCGGCGGCAGGGCAAAGAGGCGGCGCTCCGCCGCCGCCAGGTTGCTCCACCCGCGGTGCGGGACCATCACCCCCTTGGGCGTGCCGGTCGAGCCCGAGGTGTAGATCAGGTAGGCCAGGCTCTCGGGGCTCGCCCCACTGGCGAACCGGCCGTCGCTCTCCTGGGCGATCGCCGGCCCGTCGGCGTCCAGGCAGAGGATCGTCGCCGACATCTCCGGCAGGGCACCCAGTAGTCGCTCCTCGGTGACGAGCACCGGCAGACGGGCGTCCTCGACCAGGAAGGCGAGGCGCTCCCGCGGATAGTCCGGGTCGAGGGGCACGTAGGCGGCGCCGGCTTTGAGGATGCCCAGGAGGGCCACGATCATCGAAGGCGAGCGCTCGACGCAGAGCCCGACCATCGAATCCGGCGCCACGCCGAGCGACCGCAGGCGGCGGGCGAGCTGGTTGGCCCGGCGGTCGAGCCCGGCGTACGTGAGTACCTCGCTCGCAATGCCGGCGACAACGACGGCAGCGGTGTCGGGCGTCCGCTCCGCCCAGCTCTCGAAGCTTCCGTGCACGAGGCTCCCGGGCTCGGGACCGACGCCGGTCTCGTTCCAATCGAGGAGGAGCTGGTGCAGCTCCGCCGGGGAGAGCAGCGGCAGCTCCTCGACCGGCCGGTCCGGCTCGGCGACGGCGCCGGCCAGCAGGCGCTCGAAGTCTCCCAGCAGCCGGCGGATCGTCGTCGGATCGAAGAGGTCGCGGCCGTACTCCAGGGCCCCGGCGATCTCCTCCCCCTCCTCCGCCAGCGCCAGGGTCCAGTCGAACTTGGCCGTCGAGCTCGGCGTTTCCAGCAGGGTCAGGCGGAGCCCGGGCAGCGAAAGGGCCTGCCGCGGCGTGTTCTGGAGGCCGAAGGAGACCTGGAAGAGCGGCGTGACCTGAAGGTTGCGCTCCGGCGCCAGCTCTTCGACCAGCCGCTCGAACGGCAGGTCCTGGTGCGCATAGGCGCCGAGCGCCGCCTCCCGCACCCGGCCGGAGAGAGCACGGAAGCCGTCCTGCGGCGACAGGCGGACGCGGAGGGGGAGAGAGTTGACGAAGAAACCGATCAACTCCTCGATCTCGCGGTGGTTGCGGTTGGCGACCGGCGAGCCGACGACGAGGTCGGTCTGCCCGGTGAGGCGGAAAAGCAGGGCGTCCCAGCCGGCGAGGAGGACCATGAAGAGGGTCGCGGCCTCGCGCCGGGCGAGGGCGGCAAGCGCACCGGCCAGGGTCGCCGGCAGGCGCACGGGTTGGACCGCGCCGCGCCCGCTGCGCACCGCCGGCCGCGGCCGGTCGGTGGGCAGCGCCAGCGCCGCCGGGGCTCCCGCCAGCCGTTCCCGCCAGTAGCCGAGCTGGGCGTCGAGCACCGCGCCGCGCAGCCAGTCGCGCTGCCAGGCGGCGAAGTCCGCGTACTGCACGACGAGCGGCGGCAGCGGCGAGGGACTTCCCTCGGTGCTGGCGGCATGGGCGGCATAGAGGGCCGCCAGCTCGCGCACCAGCACCCCGACCGACCAGCCGTCGAAGGCGATGTGATGGAGGTCCAAGAGGAGAACGTGCTCCTCTGCGGACGGCCGCAGCAGGGCGGCACGCAGCAGCGGCCCCCGAGCCAGATCGAACGGCCGCTCGGCCTCCTCGGCGCCGAGCCGGCGCACCGCCTCGGCGCGCTCCTCCTCCGGCAGGCCCTGGAGATCGATCAGCGGCAGGGAAAAGCCACCGGGTGCCGCGACTCGCGCCACCGGCCGGCCCTCGACCGCCGGGAAGGTGGTCCGCAGCACCTCGTGGCGCGCCACCACCTCGCCCAGGGCCGCCGCGAGCGCCGCCCGGTCGAGCCGGCCGGTCAGCTCGATCGCCGCCGGCACGTTGTAGGCCGGGCTCTCTGGGTCGAGCTGGTGGATGAACCAGAGGCGCTGCTGGGCGAAGGAGAGGGGCGGCTCCAGCATCTGCGGCATCGGGCGAATGGGCGGCGCCGCAGGGACTTCCCGAGCGGCCAGCCGGACCTCGACCTCGGCGGCCAGCCCCGCAACGGTGGGGGTCTCGAAGACCGCCGCGAGCGGCAGCTCGACGCCGAAGACGGAGCGCAGGCGCGAGGCGAGCTGCGTCGCGAGGAGCGAATGGCCGCCGAGCGCGAAGAAATCCTCGTCGACGCCCACCGCCTGCCGCCCCAGCAACTCGGCCCACAGGCCGGCCATCAGCTCCTCGGCCGGCGTGCGCGGCGCCGATCCCGCCGTCCCGGCGGCGACGACCGGTCGCGCCGCCAGCGCTCGGCGATCGACTTTGCCGTTGGGGGTGAGCGGCAGCGCGTCGAGCTCCACGAAGACCGCCGGCACCATGTAGGCCGGCAGCTTCGCTTCGAGCGCCTGGCGGAGACTGCCGGTCTCGGTATTGGCGGCCAGGGCGTTGCCGGCCACGAAGGCGACCAGCCGGCGGCTCTCTCCCTGCCCCTGCACGACGACGGCCGCCTCGCGCACTCCGGGCAGCGCCGCGAGCGCCGCCTCCACCTCTCCCGGCTCGACCCGGAAGCCGCGCAGCTTGACCTGCAGGTCCGCCCGGCCGAGGAACTCGACGGCGCCGTCCGGGAGCAGGCGCGCGCGATCCCCCGTCCGGTAGAGCCGCTCACCGTGCTCGCCGTGACCGCCGCGCTCGCCTCCCAGCGGGTCGGGGACGAACCGCTCGGCGGTCAGCTCCGGTCGGTGGACGTAACCCTGCGCCAGGCCGCTGCCGCCGACGAAGAGCTCCCCCACCACCCCGATGGGCACCGGACGCAGCGCGCCGTCCAGCAGGCGGAGCCGGGCGCCGCGGAGCGGCCGGCCGATGGGCAGGGTCGAAGCGTCGGCGGCGACCGACTCGACCGTCTGCCAGGAGGCGAAGGTGGTCGTCTCGGTGGGACCGTAGACATGGAGGAGCCGCCGCGGCGCGCCGCTCGCCAGCAGCTGGCGCACCCCGCGCGGCTCGACGGCCTCGCCGCCGAAGAGCAGCGAGTCGAGCCGGCGGAAGAGCGTCGGGACGGCCAGGGCGTGCTGCTGGAAGAGGGCGGTGGTCAGGAACATCGTCCCGATCTCCCGCTCCGCCAGCCAGGCCGCGAAGTCGGGCGCCGAGAGCGCCACCCGCTTCTCGACGCCCACCAGGCAGCCGCCATTCAAGAGCGCGCCCCAGATCTCGAAGGTCGCCGCGTCGAAGGAGAGGTTCGAGACCTGCGCCACCCGGTCGAACCGGCCGAGCCGCACGTAGTCGGTGTCCAGGACCAGCCGGCAGATGGCCCGGTGCGGCACGCCCACTCCCTTGGGGCGGCCGGTCGAGCCCGAGGTGAAGATCACATAGGCCAGGCTCTCCGGGTCGAGATCCCGCGGCAACGGAGGCCGGGAGGAGCCCGCCGGGCGGCGCGGGTCTGGCACCACGGTTTGCGCCGCGGTCGGCGGCAGGCTCCCGGCGTGCCGCTCGTCGGTGAGAATCCAGGAAAGCCGCGCCTCCTCGACCATCAGGGCCAGGCGCTCCGGCGGATAGGCCGGGTCCAGCGGCACGTAGGCGGCGCCGGCCTTCAGGATGCCCAGCTGCCCGATCACAAAGTCGAGCGAAGGCTCCAGGCAGAGCCCCACCAACGTCCCGGGTGTCACTCCCAGATCGAGCAGCTGGAAGGCGATCTCGTCGGCCCGCCGGCAGATCTCCTGGTAGGTCAGGGACCGCTCGCCAAAGACCGCCGCCACGGCGTCCGGTGTGGCCGCGGCCTGAGCGGCCAGGATCTCGTGGACGGCGCGGAGCGGGGCGACCGCCGGGATCGGGTTCCACTCGCTCCGCAGCTGGTGGAGCTCGGCCGCCGAGAGGAGCGGGAGATCCGCCACCGGCCGCTCCGGCGCCGCCACGGCACCTTCCAGGAGGCGCTCGAAGCGCGCCAGCAGCCGCTCCAGGGTGGAACGGTCGAAGAGGCCGCGGTCGTACTCCAGCTGGCCGGCGATGCCGTCCGCGACTTGGGCGAGCGACAGCGTCCAATCGAACTTGGCGGTCGCGGCGCGGGTCTCGACGGGGACCAGCCGGAGGCCCGGCAGATCGAGGGCCGCCGCGGGCGCGTTCTGGAGTGCGAAGGCGACCTGGAAGAGCGGCGTGTGGGCTGGATCGCGTTCCGGCACCAGCGCCTGCACCAGCCGCTCGAACGGCAGGTCCTGGTGGGCGTAGGCGGCGAGGGTGCTCTCGCGCACCTGCCCGACGAGATCGACGAGCCCGGCCGTCTCGTCCACGGCGGTCCGCAAGACCAGCATGTTGACGAAGAAGCCGATCAGCCCCTCGGTCTCGCGGTGGGTGCGGTTGGCGACCGGCGTACCGACCACCACGTCGTCCTCCCCGGTGGTGCGGGAGAGGAGCGCCTGCCAGGCGGCGAGGAGGATCATGAAGAGGGTGGCGCCGTGGGCCTGGCCGAGCGCCTGGAGCGCCGCGCCGAGCCCGCCGGGCAGCACGAAATGGCAAAGGCCGGCGCGGCGCTCCCGCGCCGCCGAGCGCGGGCGGTCGACCGGCAGCGGGAGCCACGGCGGCGCACCGGCCAGCCGCTCGCGCCAGTAGCCGAGCTGGCGCTCCAGCGCCTCGCCCTGGAGCCAGCGGCGCTGCCAGAGGGCGAAGTCGGCATACTGCACGATTAGCGGCGGGAGCGGCGGGAGCGGCGAGCGGCGGCCAGCGGCGAAGGCCGGATAGAGGGCCGCCAGCTCGCTCACCAGCACCCCCACCGACCAGCCGTCGGAGACGATGTGGTGCATCGTCAGGAGCGCGACATGATCGTCGGTCCCCCGCCGCAGGAGGAGGGCGCGGACGAGCGGCCCGCGCTCCAGGACGAACGGCCGGAGCGCGTCCTCGTCGCCGAGCCGGCGGGTCTCGGCCTCGCGCCGAGCCGCCGGCAGTGCCGCGAGGTCGACGTCCGGCAGCGGCCAGGGCCGGGGCGGCGCGATCCGCTGCACCGGCTCCCCCGGAAGAGCGCCGCCGGGCGCGATTGGGAGGCCGAAGGTGGTACGCAGCACCTCGTGCCGCGCCAGCAGCGCGTCGAAGCTCGCGGCGAGCGCGCCGCGGTCGAGCGGCCCTTCGAGGCCGAGCGCCGTCGGGATGTTGTAGGCCGCGCTCTCCGGCGTCAGCTGGGCGAGGAACCAGAGCCGCTGCTGGGCGAAGGAGAGCGGCGGGTCCACCTCGCGGCCCGCCGGCCGGAGCGGCGGAAGAGCGACCGCGGTCCGGGTGCGGAGCTCGGCTTCCACCCGCGCGGCGAGACCGGCGATCGTCGGCTCCTCGAACAGCGCGCGCACCGGCAGCTCGACGCCCTGGCTGTCGCGGAGGCGCGACACCACCTGAGTGGCGAGGAGCGAATGCCCGCCCAGGGCGAAGAAGTTGTCGAGCACTCCGACCGCCTCCAGGCCCAGGAGCTCCAACCAGATCCGCGCCACCGCCTCCTCCAGCGGGCCGCGCGGCGCCACCAGCTCGGCCTCGACGCCGGCGCGGTCGGGGTCGGGCTCCGGCAGGGCAGCGCGGTCGACTTTCCCATGCGCGGTGAGCGGCAGGGCGTCGAGCAGCACCAGGTGCGAGGGGACCATGTACTCGGGAAGCTCGGACTTCAGGAAGCGGTGCAGCTCGGGCACCAGCCGGCGCGCCCGCTGGCCGCGCAGCGGATCGTTGGCGAAGGCGGCGAGCGGCAGGTCCGCCGGCACCTCCGGCGGGCGGATCGCCGGCGCGGAGCTGCCGTGCCGCATAAGCAGCGCGGCGAAGCGCAGCTCCTCCGGCCGGTCCGATGCCGCCGATATCCCATCCCACAGGGGAACGGCGGTGTAGCCCAGCCGGTCCGCCAGCTCCCACAGCTCCTCGGGATCGACGCCGGCCTCGCCCGGCGCGGCACGCTCGGTGCGCTCGGCGTGTTCCGCCAGGGCCTGGCGCAGCTCGGCGACAGTCTCCAGCTCCTGCCCGGGCGCGGCGAGGAGGGCCAGGGCGGCGGACTCGTTCGACAGGCGGGCGTTGGGGATGCCGGCGAGAGCGAGGCTCTTCGGCCGCTCTTCGGCGAGACGGCGGGCGATCTCGGGGAGCGCGAGCCGCTCTTCCCGCCAGTCGAGCCATTCGGCCGTCCCCAGAGCGTCGTCGGGCTCGCCGGGATCGCCCCCGACGTGCAGCACGACGTCATAGCGGAAGCGGGTCAGCTCGTTGTGCCAGCGGCCGCGCTTCTGCAGCACCTCGATCCGGCGAATCGCCGGCAGGTGGCGGGCGAGGGCGAAGAAGTAGCCGGGATCGATCGTCAGCTCCTCCTCGTCGGCCACCCGGCGGCGCAGCTCGGCGACCGGCAGGTCGGGAGAGGCCTGGTGGAGCGCGACCGAGGTGTGGAAGGCGGTCAAGAGAGACAGGCTCCGCAGGTCGCCCACGAACACGGTGCCGGAACCGGTAGCACCGTCGGCGAGCGTGCGCACCGCCCCCTCGAGCACCCGGGTCAGGTAGTCGATCCCCGGGAAGTACTGGGCGACCGAGTTGAGCAGAATGAGATCGAAGTCGCCCGGCGCGATACCCTGCCCGTCGTCGGCCCGCGCCTCCGCCAGGGAGACTTGGGGCAGCGCGGCACCGGGCCGGGCCAGGTGGCGCCGGATGCCCGCGAGGGCCACCGGCGAGAAGTCGGTCCCGTGGTAGCGCTCGACGTGGGGCGCGATCCGGAAGAGCAGGAGGCCGGTGCCGCAGCCGATCTCCAGCACCCGCCGGCCGCCCAGGGCGAGCACCCGCTCGACCGTGCGGTCGACCCACTCGCGCATCGCCTCGGCCGGGATCGGCTCGCCCGTATAGCTGCTGTTCCAGCCCTCCAGGTTCAAGGTCGGGTCGGCGGCCGCGGCGCGGCCGTAGGTCTCCTCGTAGAGCGCCCGCCACTGGTCGACGTGCTCGGCGCCGGCCGCGGGCTCCGGGCCGGCCTCCGTCTCCGCATCAGGGCGCCGCACGACGTAGGCCACCAGCCGCCTTCCCCGCGCGCCCGCCCCCGCCTCCGCCCGCGCCTCGACTACCGCCTCGCGCACCGCCGGGTGGCGCGCCAGCACGCTCGCGATCTCACCCGGCTCGATGCGGAAGCCGCGGACCTTCACCTGCTGATCGATCCGCCCCAGGAACTCCAGGCTGCCGTCCGGCAGGCGGCGGGCGAGGTCGCCGGTACGGAAGAATCTCTCCCCTTCTCGTAGGACGTACTTCTCGGCGTTCAGCGCCTCACGCCGCCAGTAGCCGCGGGTGACGCCGGCCCCCCCGATCCAGATCTCGCCCGGCACGCCGACCGGCACCGGCTCGCCGGCGGGATCGTTGACCTCCAGGACCACGCCAGCGAGCGGCCGCCCGAGGAGCGGCCGCGCCGCTCCTGGACCGCCTTCTCCCAACGGCGGCACCGGGTGGGCCGAGGCGAGGATCGTCCCCTCGGTCGGCCCGTAGAGAACGCAGAGGCGGGCCTCAGGGAAGGTCTCCCGGAGATCGCTCAGCAGCTCCGCCGGCACCGTGTCGCCGCCGACGAAGATCATCCGCAGGCTCTCCCCCCTGCCGCTCCCCGGGCCGCGCCGCACGGCCTCGACCACCTGGCGCATCAGCGCCGGCACGGCGTGGAGGAGCGTCGCCTCCCCGAGCCCCGCCGCCAGCCGCTCGACGTCGAGCGTGGGCGTATGCGACACGAGGAGCGAGGTGCCGCCGGCGAGGAGGGGCGAGAGCAGCTCGAAGAGGAAGATGTCGAACGAGAACGGTGCCACGCAGGGCATGCGGTCCCCGGGGGCGAAGCCGAAGGCCTCCCGCGTCGCCGCCAGGATCGCCGCCAGGCTGCCGCGCTCGACTTCCACCGCCTTGGGCTGCCCGGTGGTCCCCGAGGTGTAGATCCGGTAGGCGAGGTCGCCCGGCCGCGCCGGGGGCCACCGCGCGGCATCTTCTTCCACCGACTCGGCTTCCGCATCGATCGCATCGATCGAGAGCACCCGCGCCGCGCTGGGCGGCAGCCGCTCCACCAGCCGTTCCCGGGTGAGGACGAACGGCACCGCCGAGTCCTCCAACAGGAAGGCCAGCCGGGAGCGCGGATGGTCGGGATCGAGCGGCACGTAGGCGCCGCCCGCCTTCCAGATGCCGAGCAGGCCGACGATCAGTTCGGCGGACCGTTCGAGGCAGAGGCCGACCGCGACACCCGGGCCGACGCCCGCAGCGCGCAGCCGTCGGGCCAGGCGGTCGGCCCGCCGGCCGAGATCGGCGTAGGCCACGCTCACCGCCCCGTCGACTAGGGCCACCGCCTGAGGCGCCCGCGCCACCTGGGCCGCGAAGAGCGCCAGCGGATCGGCGGGGGTCTCCGCGCTCCGGCGGTCGTTCCACTCGTACAGCTGCTGCCGCTCGGGAGGTGTGAGGAGGGGGAGCGCCGAGAGCCGCTGCCCGGGATCGGCCACGGCGCCGGCGAGCACCGTCCGCAGCTGGCCGATCATGCGGTGGACCGTGGACGCGTCGAAGAGGTCGACGCTCCAGCGGAAGGCGCCGTCGAGACCGCCCTCCACCTCGGTCAGGGTCAGCCCGAGATCGAACTGGGCGGTCGGGTCGGGCAGCTCCAGCGGCGCCAGGGAGAGGCCGGCCAGGTCCATCCGCGACAGCGGCACGTTCTGGAGGGCGAACATGACCTGGAACAGCGGGTTGTGCGACAGATAGCGCTCGGGCCGCAGGCTCTCGACCAGGCGCTCGAACGGCAGCTCGGCGTGGGCATAGGCGTCGAGCGCCACCTGGCGGACCCGCCCGAGGAGCTCGGCGAAGGTCGGCTCCCCCGAAAGATCGAGGCGCAGCGCCAGGCTGTTGACGAAGAAGCCGATGAGCCCCTCGGTCTCCAGGCGGTCGCGCCCGGCGATGGGCGTGCCGATCACCAGGTCGTCCTGCCGGGTGGCGCGGCCGAGCCAGACCGCCCAGGCGGCGAGAAGCGTCATGAACAGGGTCGCTCCCTGCTGCCGGCCGAGCCCGAGGATCTCCCCGGTCCGCCGGCGGTCGATGCGGAACGGGAGGCTGGCGCCGGCGAAGCTCTGCACCGCCGGACGCAGGTGGTCGGCCGGCAGCTCGATGATCGCGGGGGCGCCTTCGAGGCGCCGCCAGTAGGCGAGCTCCGCCTCCAGCACCGCCCCCGAGAGCCGGCGCCGCTGCCAGACCGCGTAGTCGGCATACTGGATCGGCAGCGCCGGGAGCGGCGAGGAGCGGCCGGCGCGGAAGGCCGGGTAGAGGCTCACCAGCTCGCGCATCAGGACGCCGTGGGACCAGCCGTCGCTGACGATGTGGTGGGTGGTGGTCAGCAGGATGTGGTCGCGGGCGCCCAGGCGCAGCAGGCGGGGCCGGAAGAGCGGCCCCCGGCCGAGGTCGAAGGGGAGCCGCACGTCGTGCTCCACGTAGACCCGCCGGGCCTCCCGCTCGCCGGCCTCGGGAGCAAGACCGGCGAGGTCGATCTGCGGCAGGAAGAACTCCCCCACCGGCAGCACCACCTGCACCGGCTCGCCGGCCACCTCCCGGTTGCGGGGGAACACCGTGCGCAGGGCCTCGTGCCGGGTGAGGATCTCCGCCAGCGCCGCTTCGAGCGCCGCCGCGTGCAGCCGGCCGGTGAGCCGCACGCCGAGCGGCAGGTTGTAGGTGACGAGGCCCGGCTGGAGCTCCTCCAGGAACCACAGCCGCTGCTGGGCGAAAGACAGCGGCGCCGGCCCGTCTTCTGAGCGCCGGGGGATCTCCTGGCGCGTCCGGCCGAAGGGGGTGAGCCCCTGCTGCTGTCGCAGCCCCTCGACCACGGCGGCGAGGTCGGCGACCGTGGCGGCCTCGAACAGCCGGCCGAGCGGCACCTCGACGCCGAACGCCTCGCGCACCCGAGACATCAGCTGGGTGCCGAGGAGCGAATGGCCGCCGAGGGCGAAGAAGTCGTCGGCGGCGCCCACCCGGTCGAGGCCCAGGACGTGGCTCCAGATCGCCGCCAGCCGCTCCTCCAGCTCGCCCTCGGGAGCGACGTACGGCGTCTCCAGATCGGGCCGGGCGTGCCCGCCCGCCGCCGGCCGCAGCGACTCGGCGAGGACCTCGGCGGTGACCGAACGCGCCCGCGCCAGAACCTCGGGCAGCGGCTGCACCGAGACGGCGACCTGCGGTAGAGGGCTGCCCGACGCAGCACCCGAGAGTATCCAGCCGAACGCCTCGATCGCCTTCTCCGGCGCCATGCTGGCGAGCGACGCTTCGAGCGGCGAGGCGGGAGCGCTCACCGCCCGCGTCGTCGCCGCAAGGGCCTTCCGGGAATGCCCGCGCAGGGTGGCGGCAACGTCCACCCGCTTCAGGGTGAACTCCTCGACCCGCACCCGCTCCACCCCCGTCTCGTCGAGCATGGAGAGGTCGAAAGAGAGCGTCTCGACCCCCTGGAGGCCCTGGGTGTGCAGCCGGGCGTGGCTGTAGATCCGCGACGGCAGCGGCCCCAGCAGGCGCAGGCGCTTGTAGGAGAGCGGCAGGTAGTAGTGGCCGGCGGTGCCCGCCACGTAGTACTCGGCGAAGCTGGTCGCCGCGTCGAGGATCGCCGGATGGAGGGCGAAGTCTGCCACGTCGCCGGCGAGCTCCGGCGCCAGCTCGAGGAGGCCCACCCAGTCGCCGTCTTTCCGGTAGACCTTCTTCAGCAGCTCCCAGCGCGGACCGAGGCCGGCCTGCTTCAGGTCCTCCCGGTGCTCCTCGCCGAGGACCTCCTCCTCCCAGCCGGCGAACGAGGAGACGTCGAGCGCCGCGGGTGTTCCCGGCATCTCCGGCATTTCCGGTATCGGCCCCACCTGCCCGGTCACGTGGTCCTGCCAGCCGCCGCCGTTCCGGCTGCGCGCCGTGAAGTGGTGGTCGCCGTTGCCGTTGCCGGCGCGCAACACGACCTGCAGCTCGCGGCTCTCGCCGTCGACGACCTGGAGCGGGGTGACGAATTGGACGTCGCGCAGCTCGATCGCGCCCACGGTGCCGGTCAGGCCGCGGTAGGCGGCCCCCGCCATCTCCAGGTAGGCGGTGCCCGGCACCACCGGGTGGCCGCCCAGCCGGTGCTCGTCCAGGACCCAGGTCTCGCCGGGCGTGAGGTGGGCGACGAAGATCCCCGCGCCGTCACCGCCGATCCCGCGCTGGCGCAGGAGCGGATGGGCGAACGGTTCGAGGTCCAGGACCTCGGCGTCCATCTCCTGCTCCCCCGGCTCCTCTTCCTTCTCGTCCACCGCATGCCGCAGCGCCGCCATGCCCACGCCACGCCAGGCGTCCCAGTTGATCGAGACCACCGGCAACGCCCCCTGGGACGACTGGGCGAAGGCGTCGAGAAAGGCGTTGGCCGCCGCGTAGTCGAACTGGCCCGGGCCGCCGACCAGGGCGTTGAGCGACGAGCAGAGCACCAGGAAGTCGGGCGGGTCGGCGGCCAGAAGCTCCGCCAGGAGGAGCGTCCCCGCCACCTTGGGCGCCAGCACCGCCGCCACCTCCTCCCGGGTGCGGAACTGCATCAGCCCGCCCCCCGGCACCCCTGCCGCGTGGATCGCCCCGTCGACGCGGCCGAAGCGCCGGCGCACCTCGTCCCCCATCCGACGCATCGCGGCGGCGTCGGTGACGTCGGCCGCCACCGTCCAGACCTCTCCCCCCGCCGCCTCCAGCTCCTGGAGACGCCGGGCGAGCCGCGCCGTGCGGCCCGTGCCGCGAGCCAGGGCCGGCCAGGTCTCCCGCTCGGGGAACGGCGAGCGGCCGGCGAGCACCAGCTTCGCCTTCGCCTCCCGGGCGAGGAACCCGGCAAGCTCCAGGCCCACCCCGCCCAGGCCGCCGGTGATCAGGTAGGTCCCCCCGGCGCGCAGCGGCAGCGCGCCCCTGGGCTCCGGCAGCGGCAGCGGCGCGAAGACCTGCCGCCAGCGGACCGTGCCGCGGTAGGCGACGACCGGCTCCGCCGGGACGGCCAGCTCGGCGAGGAGCCGGTCGAGCAGCCCTCGCCCCTGCCGGCTCTCCAGAGGGAGGAGGGTGACGTCGATCGCCGCGCAGGAGATCCCGGGGTACTCCTGGGGGAGGACGGCCGCCGGGCCGAGCAGAGTGGCCCGGGCCGGGATCAGCTCCTCGCCGCCGGTGATCCGCTGCACCCCGGTCGAGACGATCCCCAGGTGGAGGGGCGGCCGTGCTCCCGCCGGCCGCCGGTCGCCCAGGGCGCGCGCCAAATGGAACAGGCTGTAGAAGCCCCGCTCCTGCTCCTCCCCCATCGACCGGGCGGGGCCGGCGCTCCACAGGTGGACGATCCGCCCCGGGGCGAGCCCTCGCCGGGCGAGCCGTTCGAGGAGGACGATGTAGTCCTCCGGCTCCCCGGGCCGAAGGACGAAGTCACCGCCCGCGGTCTCCAGGAACCGCTCCCCGGCGTGGGCGACCGCCACCTCCCGGCCGCGTTCCCGCAGGCGCGCCGCGAGGGCCGCCCCCAGGCCGGTTTCGGCGGCATCGGCGAAAATCAGCCAGCTCCCCTCCTCCGCCTCGGCCGGCAGGAGGCTCGTGGCAGGGGGGTACACCTGGTGCCAGAGCGGCCCCCAGAACCAGCCGGCGACCTTCCCCTCCGCTGTCCCCGTTCCAAGCGTGCGGCGGCGCCCCCGTTCCGTCCCCGCCGTCGGCTCGACCCAGTAGCGCTGGCGCTCGAACGGATAGGTCGGCAGCGGCACCCGCCGCCGGCGTTCCTGGGCGTAGAAGCCCGCCCAGTCGACCTCGACGCCCGACAGCCAGAGCTGGCCCAGGGTGCGCAGGAGCGCCGCGTCCGCCGGCCGGCCGTCGCCCGGCTTCGGCAGGCTGGCGAGCACCGACGGCACGCTCGGCCGCTTCGGGTGCTGGCGGACGAGGGTGGTGAGCGCCTGCCCGGGGCCGACCTCCAGGAACACCGCGCCGGGCCGCGCGAAGAGCGCCTCCAGGCCGGCAGAGAAGCGGACCGTCTCCCGTAGGTGCCGCACCCAGTAGTGTGGCGAGGTGGCCTCCGCGGGCCGAATCCACCTGCCCGTGAGATTCGAGACGAAGGGGATCTCCGGGGCGCCGAGGCGCAGGCCGGCGAACGCCGCGGAGAACGATTCGAGCATCGGCTCCATGGCCGCCGAATGGAAGGCGTGCGAGGTGTGGAGGCGGCGCACCTCCTTCCCTTCCTCGGTCAGCCGGACGGCCAGCGCCTCGACCTCGTCGGCCTCGCCCGAGACGACGCACATCGCCGGGCCGTTGACCGCGGCGAGCGAGAGCCCGCCCAGGAGCGGCCGCACCGCGGCCTCGGCGAGCGGCACCGCGAGCATCGATCCGGCGGGCATCTCCTGCATCAGGCGGCCGCGCTCGGCGACCAGCCGCAGGGCGTCCTCGAACGAGAAGACCCCGGCCAGGCAGGCGGCGACGTACTCGCCGACGCTGTGACCGAGCATCGCCTGCGGCCGGATCCCCCACGCCATCCACAGCCGGGCCAGGGCATGCTCGACGACGAAGAGGGCCGGCTGCGCGAGCGCCGTCTGCGCCAGTCGTTCGGCCGCCGCCTGCGGATCGCCGCCGTTCGTGGGAGCGAGCACCTGCCGCAGATCCAGCCCCAGCCGCGGGCGCAGAATCTCCGCCCCGCAGTCCACCTCGGCGCGGAAGACCGGCTCGGTGGCGTAGAGCTCGGCGGCCATCCCGGGGTGCTGGGCGCCCTGGCCGGGGAAGAGGAAGAAGACTGGCCGCTCCCCGGCCTCGCGGGCGCGGGTCAGCACCCGCTTGGGGTCGAGCGCGGCGAGGACCGAGGCGGCGTCCGCGGTCCCGGCGCAGACGGCGATGCGGCGCTGGTCGAGCTCGGTCCGCCCCAGGGCCAGCGTGTAGGCGACGTCCGCCAGGTCGAGATCTGCCGGCGCGGGATGCCGCCCCAGGTGCTCGGCGAGATTGCGGGTGCTCTCCTCCAGGGCCGCCCCGCTGCGCGCCGAGAGGACCACGAGCTGGAGCGGCCGCGACGGCCCCCCGGGCGCCGGTTCCGGCGCCGCCTCGATCACCACGTGGGCGTTGGTGCCGCCGATGCCGAACGAGCTCACTCCGGCCCGCCGCGGCCCTTCGTCCGGCCACGGGGTGGCCGCCACCGGCACGTAGAACGGGCTCGCCGCGAAGTCGATCTGCGGGTTGGGCCGCTCGAAGTGCAGGCTGGGCGGGATCACCCCGCGCTCGACCGCGAGGGTCGCCTTGATCAGCGAGGCGATGCCGGCCGCCGCGTCGAGGTGCCCCAGGTTGCTCTTGAGTGAGCCCAAGGCGCACCGGCCGGGCGTTGCCGCCATGGCGAAGGCCCGCGACAGCGCCGCCACCTCGATCGGGTCGCCCAGCGGCGTTCCCGTGCCGTGGGCCTCGATCATCCCCAGGGTGCCGGGGTCGATCCCGGCCAGGGCCTGGGCCATGGCGACGACCTCGGCCTGCCCCTCGACGCTTGGCACCGTGTAGCCCAGCTTCGCGGCGCCGTCGTTGTTGATCGCCGTGCCCAGGATCACGGCGTGGATCGTGTCGCCGTCGTCGATCGCCTCGGCCAGCCGCTTGAGCACCACCAGCCCCACCCCTTCGCCGTCCAGGGTGCCGGCCGCCGCCGCGTCGAAGGGGCGGCAGTGCCCGTCCGGCGAGAAGAGGCTCCCCGCCTGGTAGATCTGCCCGCCCTGGCGCGGCACCAGGAGCCGCACGCCGCCGGCGAGCGCCAGGTCGCACTCGCCGTTGAGCAGGCTCTGCACCGCGAGATGGACCGCCACCAGCGAGGTCGAGCAGGCCGTCTGCACCGTCAGGCTCGGGCCGCGCAGGCCGAGCTTGTAGGAGATCCGGGTGGCCAGGAAGTCGGCGCCGCTCCCCAGCATGGCCTGGAACGAGCCGACCGCCCCCATCACTTCGGCGTTGTGCTGCAGGTTGGACAGCAGATAGGTGTTGATGCCCGCTCCGGCGAAGACCCCGATCGGCCCCGCGAAGCGATGCGGGGCGTAGCCGGCCCGCTCCAGCGCCTCCCAGGCGCATTCGAGGAGCAGCCGGTGCTGGGGATCGATGACCTCGGCCTCGCGCGGGTTGAAGCCGAAGAGCGCGGCGTCGAAGAGCTCGGCCCCGTCGAGCACGCCGCGCGCCCCGACGAAAGCCGGATCGGCCAGCCGCTCGGGCTCGACCCCGGCCGCCCGCAGCTCCGCTTTGGAGAAGAAGGTGATCGACTCGACTCCGGCGACGAGGTTCGCCCAGAACCGCTCGACGTCGGGAGCCCCCGGGAACCGGCCCGCCATGCCGACGATCGCGATATCGCTTGCCTTATTGATTGGGCTCTCCATCTCTACCTTCCTGGTGTCGCGGACGGCCGCCCGCGCGCCGTCCCCATGAAAAAAGGGGGGCCGGATGGCCCCCCCTTAGAGGCTGGGCGCGAGTTTACCCCCCGCGCCGTTCAGGGTGGCTTGCCTACTGCCCGGGGCTCGCCGCGATGGCTGGAACGGCGGTTGCCGGAATGCCGGCGGCGGTTACCGGAATGCCGGCGACCGCGGCGACCGCGGGCGGCTCGGCGGCCGGAGGATGGGCGCTGACCTCGACCGGAGGCGGTGTCGTGGTCGTCGTCGGCGCCGGGGTCTTGCGCGGCCGGCCGGACCGCGGCTTGCGCGGCTTCAGGCCGAACTCGCGCAGGCGGGGGCTCCGCGGCCCATGGACGGACTGCAGCCCGAGGTGCAGGCGGGAGAAGAGGTCCCCGCCGTCCACGAGCAGCTGGTTGCGCTGGGTCAGGGCCGCGTCGGCATTCGCCCGCAGGGTGTTGATCTGATTGCGGACGGCCTTCGCCTGCGCCAGCAGGGTCTGGAACTGCGTGAACGGCTCCTTGAGCCCCGGCACCTGGTCGATCTGTGGCGCCAGGTTGTCGGCCAGCGCCTCCCAGCGGTCGATCTCCGCCGCCAGGGTCGTCTGGCCGCGCTTATTACCCTTGGCCGGGTTCACGGGCGGGGTGGGGGACGGGGGGACGGACGTAGTGGTTCCAACGGTATTCACTTTGCATCTCCTTCGCTTTGGGATAAGCTACGGAGTGTCTATCGCAGACGCGCACGGCCCCTCCGGATTGAGATGCCGAGCGTTCTCCGTAGCCGGTTAAGGTCCTACCTTTCCGGTTACACTTGGAGGGGGGCTCTTCTGACCGGGAGCTCTCCTCCAGCCTTCCACTTCTGTCGTCTCCTTCTCTTCTCGCGTGCGATTCTTCACCTCCCTTTCCGGGGAGCGATGCCGTACCCGGGCTCCGTGCCCGGAAGGGCGGGCCGATCGGCCCGGCGATTCCCTTCGAACGGGGAGCATCGTATCTACTCCCGGATAAAAGTCAAGCCCTTGCGCCTAAAAAACTGCTGCTGT
This sequence comes from Thermoanaerobaculia bacterium, assembly GCA_035644215.1. Taxonomy (GTDB): domain Bacteria; phylum Acidobacteriota; class Thermoanaerobaculia; order Multivoradales; family UBA5704; genus DASQPA01. The sequence continues at coordinate 1,030 of DASQPA010000428.1, read as the reverse complement.
GTTCTCGTGAAGGACAAAGATTCGCCGAAACTCTTGACCGGCCTGCCTTTACCTCCCTTGCCGGAGGAGGCCGCTTCGTCTCACCTTGGAGAGTGTCTCAGAAGGGGGGGCGAGAAAGCGACAAAATCGCGAGGACAAAATTTTTTTGTGGCGAACGGGGGGTGGATTAGAGGATTAGAGGTGCCAGGCGCTTGGTCGAGCGCTTGGTCGAGGTCGGCAAAAGAGAAGTGAAAGATCGGCGACCTCGTTTTCCGTCCTCCTGGGTATGAGCAGACCTATACGCTACATCCCCGCCCCTCAGACCCTGGTCGAAGTCTCGACCCGCACCGTCCAGAGCCGCTTCCTCCTCCGCCCCAGCCCGGAGCTCAACGAGATCGTCGCGGGCATCCTGGCCCGGGCCCAGCACCTCTATGGCATGTCGATCTGCGCCTTCGTATGTCTCTCGAATCATTACCATTTACTCCTGCGGGTCGACAACGCCAAGCAGCTCTCGGAGTTCATGACCTACTTCAACTCCAACCTCGCCCGGGAGGTGGGTCGCCGCGTCGGCTGGCAGGACAAGTTCTGGTCCCGGCGCTTCCGCGCGATCGTCATCAGCGAGGAAGAAGGTGCCCAGATCGAGCGCCTCAAGTACCTCCTCGCCCATGGCGTGAAGGAGGGACTCGTCGCGCGCCCTCGGGAGTGGCCCGGCCTCCATGCCGTTCGTGCCCTCCTCGACGGCGAGCCGATCGAGGGGTACTGGTTCGATCGGACCCAGGAGTACCACGCCCGACGCCGTGGCGAGGACTTCGACCGACTGGCCTTTGCGACCCGGGAGACGGTGGTCCTCTCCCCCCTGCCCTGCTGGGAGCACCTGTCCCCGGAAGCGCAAAGGGAGCGCATCGCCGAGGTGTCACCGATACGCCTAAATTCCCCCCATCCTCGCGGCTAAAAATCCCCCCCTCCGTGAGGAGGAAGCATGGAGACCGAGGAGAGATCGGAGAGACTGGCCACGACGCCTGAAGGCGCCGTGGAGGGAAAGCTGATCAGC
>DASQPA010000427.1:0-10469 GCA_035644215.1 Thermoanaerobaculia bacterium | reverse complement strand
TTCGGGGTCGAGATGCCGCTGCGCGAGCTCTTCGCGGCCGCGACCCTGGCGGAGCTCGCGGCTCGCGTCGAGGCGGCGCTCCGGGCCGGCGCGGGCCGGCTCGCCCCGCCCCTGGCGCCCGTGGCTCCCAGCCTGCGCGAGGGGCCGCTGCCCTTGTCGTTTGCGCAGCAGCGCCTGTGGTACGTCGACCAGCTCGAGCCGGGCAGCCCCCTCTATCTCATCGCGGCGGCGCTCCGCGTCGAGGGAGCGCTGGACTCCGCGGTCCTGGCGCGCTGTTTTGGCGCCATCGTGCGCCGTCACGAGGCGCTGCGCACGGTCTTCGCCGCGTCGGAAGGCTCGCCGGTGCAGGTGATCCGGCCGGCGGCGCCGGTCGCCTTGCCGACGGTCGATCTGTCGGGTCTGGCGGCGCGCGCGAGAGAGGCGACGGCCCTCCGCCTGGCCGCCGAGGAAGCCGGTCGGCCGTTCGATCTCAGCGGTCTCCACGGTGACCCACTGCTGCGCGTCCTGCTGCTGCTCCTCGCCGAGGGCGAGCATGTCGTCGCGCTGACCCTCCATCACATCGCGAGCGACGGCTGGTCGCTGGGTGTGCTGGTGCGGGAGCTGACGGCCCACTACGCAGCGTTTGCCGCCGGCCGGCCCTCGTCCCTGCCGGAGCTGCCGGTGCAGTACGCGGACTTTGCGGTGTGGCAGCGCTCCTGGCTCAGGGGCGAGGTCCTGCAGAATGAAATCTCCTTCTGGCACCGGCAGCTCGCGGGACTGCCGCCACGCTTGGAGCTGCCCACCGACCGGCCTCGTCCTCTAGTCCAGAGCTCCCGTGGCGCGACCCGGCCGGTGCTGCTGCCGGCCGCGCTCACCCGGCAGTTGCAGGCCCTGTGCCGCCGCGAGGGAGCGACGCTGTTCATGGTGCTGCTGGCCGGGCTCCAGGCTCTGCTGGCGCGCTACAGCGGTCAGCAGGACCTCGCAGTGGGCACACCGACCGCCGGGCGCACCCACCGCGAGATCGAGGAGCTGATCGGGTTCTTCGTCAACACCCTGGTGCTGCGGGGCGACCTGGCCGGCGAGCCCACGTTCCGGGAGCTGCTCGGCCGGGTGCGCGAGACCGCGCTGGCCGCCCACGCGCACCAGGACGTGCCGTTCGAAAGGCTGGTCCAGGAGCTCGCGCCGGAGCGGACCCTCGCCCACACCCCGCTGTTCCAGGTGATGCTCGCGCTGCAGAACCTGCCCCTGGGGCCGGTGAGGATCGGTCCTCTCGTGCTCTCTCCCCTGGAGGTGGACCCGGGCACGGCCAAGTTCGACCTTTCTCTTGCCCTGGAGGAGCGGGCGGGCGGGCTCGCCGGCGCGGTGCGCTATGCGACCGATCTCTTCGACGCCACGACCGTTCTCCGCCTGATGGGCGATCTGCAGCGGCTTCTGACCACGGCCGTCGAGGCGCCGGAGCGGCGTCTCGCGGAGCTGGAAATCTTCGCCCCGGCGCAGCGGCTCCAGCTCCTGGCGGAGTGGAACGACACGGCTCAGGAGGTGCCGGCGCTGCCGGTGCATCGGCTCTTCGCCTTGCAGGCGGGGCGGACGCCTGCCGCGGTGGCGGTGCGCACGACCGGCGACAGCCTCACCTATGGGGAGCTCGCAGCACGGGTGCGCACCTGGGCCGGTCACCTGCGCGCGCTGAGCGCCGGGCCGGAGCAGGTGATCGCCGTCTGCCTGGAGCGCTCCGCCGACCTGGTCACGGCCCTCCTGGCGATCCTGGCCTCCGGCGCGGCCTATCTGCCCCTCGATCCGCGCGATCCGGAGGAGCGCCGGGAGCAGATTCTCGCCGACGCCCGACCGCTCCTGCTGCTGACCCGCCGGGCTCTCGCCACCGGGTCCGGGGTGGCCCGCACCTTCTGTGTGGAGGATTTCTCCGCGGCGGCAACCGCACCGGCCGCACCGGCCGCAGAAGGGCCGCCCGCCGGCGCTCTCGCCTACGTCCTCTACACCTCGGGGTCCACCGGCCGGCCGAAGGGTGTCGCCGTGGACCACCCCAACCTGTCCGCCTATCTGACCTGGATCGCCGGGGTCCTGGAGCAGGCCGGAGTGCGCTGGCTGCCGTTCCTGAGCTCCGTCGCCTTCGACGCCTCGCTCAAGCAGCTCTTCGTCCCCCTGCTGCGCGGGGAGGCCGTGCGGGTCCTCTCCGAAGCGGCCCTGCTTCAGCCGGCGCGCCTGCTGGAGGTCCTGGGCGAGGCGCCCGCCGCCGGCTGCAACGTGGTGCCCACCCTGTGGGAGGGCCTGTTGAGCGCTCTGGAGCGGGGCGAGGCGGCGCCGCCGGCTGGGCTCCGCGCCCTCTTCCTGGGCGGCGAGCGGCTCCCGGAGGAACTGCTGGCCCGCACCCGCCGGAGATTGCCCGGGGTCGCGATCCATAACCTCTACGGCCCGACCGAGGCGACGGCCAACGCGGCGTGGTCCCGCCTGGGCGAGGTCGGCCGCGTGGTCCTCGGCCGGCCGGTGGGCGGCGCGCACGTCGTCCTCACGGACCGTGACCTGCGGCTGGTGCCGATGGGCGCCGTGGGCGAGCTCTGCGTGGGCGGCACCGGCGTGGCCCGTGGCTACCGGGGAAGGCCCGGTCAGACGGCCGAGCGGTTCGTCCCCGATCCCTGGGGCGACGGTTCCGGGGGCCGGTTGTACCGCACGGGCGACCTCGCGCGCTGGCTGCCCGACGGCTCTCTCGACTTCCTCGGTCGAGTGGACCATCAGGTCAAGGTCCGGGGCTTCCGCATCGAGCTGGGAGAGATCGAGGCGGTCTTGACGGCGCTGGCCGGAGTGCGCGAGGCCGTCGTGGTGGCGCGGGAGACTCGATCGGACAGGGGGTCCGGCGACCCGCGGCTGGTCGCCTATGTGGTCGCCGACGTCCCGGCCGGCGCGCTGCGCCGGTCGTTGCGCGAACGGCTGCCGGACTACATGGTGCCGGCCGCCTTCGTGTTGCTCGCCGAGCTGCCCTTGACCGCCGGCGGCAAAGTGGACCGGCGGGCCCTGCCCGCGCCCGCCCCGCTCTCCCGCGAGCCGGCCGAGGAGAGCCACAGCGCGCTCGAGGGCACGGTGGCCGGCATCTGGTGCGAGGTCCTGGGGATGCCGCGGGTCGGCTTCGAGGACAACTTCTTCGATCTCGGCGGACACTCGCTGCTGTTGCCCAAAGTCCAGGCGCTGCTGCGCGACCGGGTGGGGCGGGACGTCAGCCTGGTGGAGCTCCTGACCCACACAACCGTTCGCGCCCTCGCCCGGCACCTGGAGCCTGGCGCGGCGGCGCCGGCGGCTGTCCGCAGCGCCGGAACGCGGGTCCTGGGCGACGGCGCCGTCGCCATCGTGGGCCTCGCCGGCCGTTTCCCCGGGGCTGCCAACGTCGAGCAGCTGTGGGCCAACCTGTGCGCCGGCGTCGCCTCGATCGCCCGCTTCAGCGACGAGGAGCTCGGCGCGGCCGGCGTCGATCCCGCACTGCGGCGCGACCCCCGGTACGTCCCCGCCGCCGGGACGCTCGACGGGGTCGAGCTGTTCGACGCCGACTTCTTCGGCTACAGCCCGCGCGAGGCCGAGACCCTGGACCCCCAGCACCGCCTGTTCCTCGAGTGCGCCTGGGAGGCCCTGGAGGACGCCGGCTACGATTCCCGGCGGGTGCCGGGTCCGGTCGGCGTCTTCGCCGGCCTCGGGTTCAACACCTACCTGCATCAGCTCCTCACCGGCCTCGATCGCGAGACGGTGGGCGATCTCCAGCTCGTGCTCGGCAACGACAAGGATTTCCTGCCGACCCGCGTCTCCTACAAGCTGGGCTTGAAGGGACCCAGCCTGGCGGTCCAGACCGCCTGCTCCAGCTCCCTGGTGGCCGTCCACCTGGCCTGCCAGAACCTCTTCCTCGGGACCTGCGACATGGCGCTCGCCGGCGGTATTTCCATCGCCCTGCCGCAGCGCGCCGGCTATCTCTACGACGCCGGCGGCATCCTCTCGCCCGACGGTCACTGCCGCACCTTCGACGCCGAGGCGCGCGGTACGGTGCGGGGGAGCGGCGTCGGCATCGTCGTGCTCAAACGGCTCGCCGACGCGCTGGCGCAAGGGGATACCCTGCACGCCGTCATCCGCGGCTCGGCGATCAACAACGACGGCTCCAGCAAGGCCGGCTACACGGCGCCGAGCGTCGAGGGGCAGGACGAGGTGATCACCGCGGCCCTGGCCGCCGCGGGGGTCGATCCGGCCACCGTCACCTATGTCGAGGCGCACGGCACCGGCACCGTCCTGGGCGATCCGATCGAAGTGCAGGCCCTGGCCCGGGCCTTCGCGCGCGGCGGGCGGCGGGAAAACTCCTGCGCCTTAGGCTCGGTGAAGAGCAACCTGGGCCACCTGGACGCCGCTGCCGGCGTCACCGGCCTGATCAAGGCGACCCTGGCGCTCCGCCATGGCCTCCTGCCGCCGAGCCTCGGCTTCACGCGGCCGAACCCGCAGATCGACTTTGCGGCCGGCCCCTTCCACGTGCAGACCGAGCTGGCGGAGTGGGAGCGGGGTTCGTCGCCGCGCCGCGCCGGCGTCAGCTCGTTCGGCATCGGCGGCACCAATGCCCATGTCGTGCTCGAGGAGCCGCCCTCCCCGCCGGCTGCCGCGAGCGCCCGCCCCTGGCAGCTGTTCGTGCTCTCGGCGCGCACCCCGGAGGCCCTGGAGCGCCGGCGGTCCGAGCTGGCCGAGCACCTCTCCCGCCACCCTGACCTCCAGCTGGCCGACGTCGCCTACACCCTGCAGGTCGGCCGGCGCGCCTTCCCGCACCGTGCGATCGTCGTCGGCCGGGAGGCGGGGGAGACGGCGGCCGTGCTGCGCGGCGAGTCGCCCAAGCAGCTCTTCTCGCACACGGCGGCCGAGACGGCGCCGCCGGTCGTCTTCCTCTTCCCGGGGCAGGGGAGCCAGCGGCCGGGCATGGGCGCCGGGCTCTACCGGACGGAGCCGGCCTTCCGCAGCGTCGTCGACCACGGCTCCGAGATCCTCCTTCCCGAGCTCGGTTTCGACCTGCGCGATCTCCTGCTGGCGCCGGCGGAGCGGCTCGCCGCCACGGAGGTGACGCAGCCGGCCCTCTTCGTCGTCGAATACGCGCTCGCCCGGCTGTGGATGGAGTGGGGGGTGCGGCCGCAGGCGCTCCTCGGCCACAGCATCGGCGAGTACGTGGCGGCCTGCCTGGCCGGGGTCTTCTCATTCGAGGAGGCCCTGGGCCTGGTGGCGGCGCGCGGCCGGCTCGTCGGCTCGCTTCCTCCCGGCGCCATGCTCGCCGTCTCCCTGCCGGCAGCGGAGGCGGCGCGCCTCGCCGCGGAGCACGGCCTTGCCGTGGCCGCGGTCAACGCTCCGGAGTCGAGCGTGCTCTCGGGGCCGCCGGAAGCGGTCGAGGCGCTCGCCGGCCTCCTCGCCGCCCAGGGGATCGAGCACCGCCGGCTGCGGACCTCGCACGCCTTCCACTCGGCGGCGCTGTCGCCGATCCTCGACCGTTTCCGGGCCGAGGTGGAGCGGCGGGATCTGCATTCTCCGTCGCTGCCCTGGATCTCGAACCTCACCGGGACCTGGATCCGGCCGGAGGAGGCGACCGATCCCGAATACTGGACGCGGCACCTGCGGGAAACCGTCCGCTTCGCCGACGGGGTGGAGGAGCTGCTCAAGGTTCCCGGCCGGATCTATCTGGAGGTCGGACCGGGGCGCTCCCTGAGCTCCCTGGTGCGCCAGCGGCTGGGCCGGCAGGAGGGCGCGGTCCTCGCCTCGCTGCCCAAGACGGCTGAGCCGGAGGAGGACGTCCGTCAGCTGGCGGAAGCCCTGGGCCGCCTCTGGCTCTCTGGCGTCGAGGTCGACTGGCCCGCCGTGCACGCCGCCGCGGCGCGGCGGCGCGTCCCTCTCCCGACCTATCCGTTCGAGCGCCGGCGCTACTGGGTCGAGGGTCGAGTGGGCGCGCTGCGCCGGGCCGGCGCGGCGGCTCTGGCCGCCGAGCCCGTGCCGCCGTCGGGCGGGCATGCGCGCTCCGCTCTGGCGCCGGCCTACGTGGCGCCGCGGGGAGAGGTGGAGGAGCGCCTGGCGGCGCTCTGGGCCAGCCTGCTGGGCCTCGATCGGGTCGGGGCCTCGGACGACTTCTTCGAGCTCGGCGGCCACTCCCTGCTCGGCACCCGGCTGATGACCCGGGTGCGCGAGGGGTTCGGGGTCGAGCTGCCGCTCTCCGATCTCTTCGAGGCCCCGCTGCTCTCGGCGCTCGCTTCCCGGGTCGAGGCGGCGCGGCGGGCCGGCGCGCGGCTCGTCGCGCCGCCGCTCGTCCCCTTGGCACCCCGGCTGCGGCAGGGTGCCCTGCCGCTGTCGTTTGCGCAGCAGCGGCTCTGGTTCCTCCACCAGCTCGAACCGGACAGCCCGTTTTACAACATGCCGATGGCGCTGCGGGTCGCCGGGCCGTTGCACCCCGAGGTGCTGGCGCTCACCCTGGGGGAGATCGTGCGCCGGCACGAGGTCCTGCGCACGGTCTTCGTCGTGGCGAAGGGCTCGCCGGTGCAGCGGATCCAGCCTCCGGCCCCCTTCGTGCTGGCCATGGTCGACCTGTCGGGTCTGCCGGCAGGAGCGCGCGAGGCGCGGGCCCGGGACCTGGCCGCGTCCGAGGTGGCCCGGCGGTTCGATCTCAACGACCTGAGCGGTGGCCCGCTGCTGCGCGCCGTGCTGCTGCGGCTGGCCGCCACCGAGGAGCCGATGGACCACGTCGTCGCGCTCACCGTGCATCACATCTCGAGCGACGGCTGGTCGATGGGCATCCTGGTCCGTGAGGTGGCGGCCCTCTATGCGGCGTTCATCGGTGGCCGGCCCTCGCCCCTGCCGGAGCTGCCGGTGCAGTATGCCGATTTCGCGGCGTGGCAGTGCTCCTGGCTCCAGGGCGAGGTCCTGGAGAGCGAAGTGGCCTTCTGGCGCCGGCAGCTGGCGGGCCTGCCGGCGCGGTTGGAGCTGCCCACCGACCGGCCCCGGCCGGCGGTGCAGAGCTTCCGTGGCGCCAACCTGCATCTGTGGCTGCCGGCCGAGCTTCTCCGGCAGGCCCAGGCCCAGGGCCGGCGCGAGGGAGCGACGCTCTACATGGTGCTCCTCGCCGGCTTCCTGACGCTCCTCGCGCGTTACAGCGGCCAGCAGGACTTCGCGGTGAGCTCACCCGTAGCGGGACGCAACCGCGCCGAGACCGAGGGTCTGGTCGGTTTCTTCGTCAACTCGCTGGTGATCCGGGCGGACCTCTCCGGCGCCCCCAGCTTCCGGGAGCTGCTCGGCCGGGTGCGCGAGACGACCCTCGCCGCGCAGCTCCACCAGGACGTGCCGTTCGAGAAGCTCGTCCACGAGCTGGCGCCGGAGCGCAGCCTCGGCCACACCCCCCTCTTCCAGGTGGTCTTCGCGCTGCAGAACGCGCCGGTCGAGACCCTGGAGATCCCGCACCTGCGCCTGCAAAGAATGGCGGGGAGCGGGACGGCGGCGAAGTTCGACCTCACGTTCTACACCGGGGAGCAAAACGGCGCTCTGTTCAGCCTGGCCGAGTACGCCACCGATCTCTTCGACGCCACGACGATCGTCCGCCTGTGGGGGCACTACGGGGCGCTGCTGGCCGGTCTCCTGGCGGCGCCCGAAGCCAGCGTCTACGAGGTCTCGCTCCTCCCGCCGGCCGAGCGGCAGATGATCCGGGAGTGGAACACGATGCCCGTGGAGCCGGCGTCGGACCTCCTGCACCGGCGCTTCGAGGCCCAGGCGGCGCGCACGCCGGGCGCCGTGGCCCTGCTCCAGGGCGAGCGCGAGATGACCTACGGCGAGCTCAACGCGCGGGCCAACCAGCTGGGGTCTTGCTTGCGGCAGCAGGGCGTTACGGCCGGCACCTTCGTCGGGATCTGCCTCGGGCGTTCGTTCGAGCTGGTGGTCGCTCTCCTGGGGGCGATCAAGGCGGGCGCCTGCTATGTCCCCCTGGACCCGGCCTATCCGTCGGAGCGCTGGACCTACACGCTGGAAAACGCCGGTATCCGGGTGCTCGTCACCGCGGAGAGCTTCCTGCCGATCCTGCCGGCGCCGCACTGGGACGTGCTCTGTCTCGACCGCGACCGCGAGCGGATCGCGGCCTGCTCGACCGCCGACCCGCCGCCGGCCTCGGCGCCCGAGGACCTGCTGGTCGTCATCTACACCTCGGGCTCGACCGGCCGGCCCAAGGGGGCCGCCCTCTACCAGCGCTCGTTCCTGAGCCTGGTCGACTGGTACGTCCGCAACCTCGACCTGCACGAGGACGACAGCTTCCTGCTGATCAGCTCGATCGCCTTCGATCTGACGCAGAAGACGGTGTTCTCGCCTCTCGTCTCCGGCGGTCGTCTGATCCTCCCGCTGCCCGGTCCCTACGACCCGGCGGCGCACGTGGCGTCGATCGCGCGCCACGGGATCACGTTTCTCAACTGCACGCCGAGCACCTTCTACCCGCTCCTCGAACGGGAGGAGGACTTCCCGCGTCTCGCCTCGCTGCGCGGTCTGACCCTGGGCGGCGAGCCCATCTCTCTGGCGCGTCTCGAGCGCTTCCGCCGCTCGCCCTGGTGTCACGCCTACGTCATCAACACCTATGGTCCGACGGAGTGCACGGACCTCACCAGCTGCCACCGCCTGGAGCCGCCGGGCGAGCGCTCGATCGTCTCGGCCGGGCGGCCGCTCACCGGCGTGCAGGTGTGGGTGTTGAACCACGAGCTGACGCCGGTGCCGGTGGGGGTGACCGGGCAGATGTGCGCCGCCGGGGTCAACGTGAGCGCCGGCTATCTGCGCCAGGCGGATCTCACGGCGGAGAAGTTCCTGCCCAACCCGTTCTCCGAGGTGCCGGGTGAGCGCATGTACCGGTTGGGCGACCTGGGCCGCTGGCTGGGGAACGGCGAGGTCGAATACCTGGGCCGGACCGACTTCCAGATCAAGCTGCGCGGCATCCGCATCGAGCCGGGCGAGATCGAGGCGGCGCTCCTGGGGCTTGCCGGCGTGCGCGAGGCGGCGGTAGTGGCGCGCGAGGATCGATCGGACGTCGGGCCTGGGGAGCTGAAGCTGGTCGCCTACGTGGTCGGCGAGGCGGCGGTCGAAACGCTGCGCCAGGCGCTGCGCGAGCGGCTGCCGGAGTACATGGTGCCGTCGACCTTCATGCCGCTCGACCGGCTGCCCCTGACGCCGAGCGGCAAGCTGGACCGCAAAGCCCTGCCGGCGCCGGCCCCGGTGCTCTCCGTCCTGCCGGCCGAGGAGCGGGGGAGCGAGCTCGAGGGAATCCTGGCCGAGATCTGGTGCGAAGTGCTGGGCGTGCCGCAAGTCGGCCTGGAGGACAACTTCTTCGACTTGGGCGGGCACTCGCTGCTGCTGCCCAAGATCCAGGCTCGCCTGCACGAGAGGCTGGAGCGGGAGATCAGCCTGGTCGACCTTTTGACCCACACGTCGGTCCGCGCCCTGGCCCGTTATCTGGAGCCGGGCGCAGCGGTGCCCGAGCCGGTGGTCCAGGTCGCCCCGGCGCTGGTTTCCGGCGACGGCGCGGTCGCCATCATCGGCCTCTCCGGCCGCTTCCCCGGCGCCGGCAGCGTCGAGCAGCTGTGGGCCAACCTGTGCGCCGGGGTCGCCTCGATCGCGCGCCTGAGCGACGCCGAGCTGGAAGCGGCGGGGGTCGAGCCGGCGCTGCGCCGCGACCCGCGCTACGTCCCCGCCGCCGGGGTGCTCGACGGCGTCGAGCTGTTCGACGCCGAATTCTTCGGCTACAGCCCGCGCGAGGCCGAGCTCCTCGACCCCCAGCACCGGCTGTTCCTCGAATGCGCCTGGGCGGCGCTGGAGGACGCCGGCTACGATTCGCGGCGGGTGCCGGGCCCGGTCGGCATGTTCGCCGGGCTCGGGTTCAACACCTACCTGCGCCAGCTCCTCACCAGCCCCGACCGCGAGCCGGTGGGCGGGCTCCAGCTGCTGATCGGCAACGACAAGGACTTCCTGCCCACCCGGGTCTCCTACAAGCTGGAGCTCGAAGGCCCCAGCCTGGCGGTCCAGACGGCCTGCTCGAGCTCGCTGGTGGCCGTCCACCTGGCCTGCCAGAACCTCCGCCTGGGCGCCTGCGACATGGCGCTCGCCGGCGGCATTTCGATCGTCCTGCCGCAGGGCGCCGGCTATCTCTACGAGGAGGGCGGCATCCTCTCGCCCGACGGCTGCTGCCGCACCTTCGACGCCGCGGCGCGCGGCACGGTGCGGGGGAGCGGCGTCGGCGTCGTCGTGCTCAAGCGGCTCGCCGACGCGCTCGCCCAGGGGGACACCATCCGCGCCGTCCTCCGCGGCTCGGCGGTCAACAACGACGGCTCGGGCAAGGCGGGCTATACGGCGCCGAGCGTCGAGGGGCAGTCCAAGGTGATCACCGCGGCCCTGGCCGCCGCGGGGGTCGATCCGGCCACCGTCTCCTACGTCGAGGCGCACGGCACCGGCACCACCCTGGGGGACCCGAT
>DASQPA010000426.1:0-8629 GCA_035644215.1 Thermoanaerobaculia bacterium | reverse complement strand
CACCTGCCGGAAGGTCTTCCAAATCCGCTTGCCGGACTCCAGGTACATGTGCAGGGCGAGGTCGCGCGACTCGCCCCGGCCGTAATAGAAGACGTTGAACATCTCGTCCGCGGCGCTGACGCTGAGCGGCGTTCCCGCCGCGAGGACGTCCAGCTGCAAGGCCGCCACCAGCGGGCTGTCCTCGCCGTCTCGAAAGAAAAACCGAAAATCGTTCATGGGCTGTTCGATGCGGCTGGCGGCTGGCGTGCAGGGTGGAGGTGGCCGCTGCGCAGGGGCTGGCTACCGCTCCGAAGCCTAGCGGAAAATCCCGGTCTTCTTCTCCCCGGAGGGCTCGGCGCCGCCGCCCATCAGGCGCTGGTTGAGCTCCTTGATGCGCTCCATCAGCTTGTCGATCTTCTCCTGTGCCTCCTGGCGCAGGCGGGCGTAGTCGCCGCGCAGCTTCTCGCGCTCCTGGGCGGCCTCCTGGAGGCGCTGCGAGAGATCCTCCAGCTGGCGGTCGCGGGCGGAAACCGCCGCCTGCATTTCCCCGATCTCCTGGTCCTTCTCGGCCAGGCGGAGCTTGACCTTCTCCTCCTGCTCCTCGAACAGCTTGCGGAACTGCAGGAGCTCGACGATCTGGGAAAAGTCGGACGTGGTGGGCATCTCGTCTCCTTCGCGCACCTCGAGCTTGGGGAACATCCGGCGCAGCTTGAGCGAAAGGTCTTCGGGGTCGCTCGACTGGCGCATCGCCTCGGCATAGGAGATGGTGCCATGGACCAGAAGAGCGAGGAGCGACTGGTTCATCGACTGCATGCGGAAGTAGGCGACCGAGGACTCGAGCTCCTCGGGGATGGCGGCGACCTCGCCGGTCTCGATCAGCTTGGCGATCTTGGGCGAGTTCTTGAGCACCTCGAGCGCCGCGACCAGTCCCTTGCCGTCCTGCCGCTCGACGAGCTTCATGGTGACCACCGCCTTCAGCACCTGGGCGAGCTGCGCCCGCACCTGCCCCTGCTGGTCGGAGGGGAAGGTGTCCAGGATGCGGTCGATGGTCTGCGGGGCGCTGTTCGTATGGAGGGTCGAGAAGACCAGGTGGCCGGTCTCGGCGGCGGTGATGACCGTCGCCACCGTCTCCGGATCGCGCATCTCGCCCACCATGATGACGTCGGGATCCTGGCGCATGGCGTTGCGCAGCGCCTCGGAGAAGCTGATCGTGTCGGTCCCCACCTCGCGCTGGGAGATGGCGGCGAGGTCGTCGGTGAACAGGAACTCCATCGGGTCCTCGATGGTGATGACGTGCACCGCCCGATTCTGGGTGATGTGCTGGATCAGCGCCGCGAGGCTCGTCGACTTGCCGCTGCCGGTGGGGCCGGTGATGAGGACGAGCCCCATGGGCAGGGTGCAGAATTCGAGCAGCACCGGCGGCAGGTCGAGCGACTCGACCGACTTGATGACGTAGGGGACGCGGCGGAAGGAGGCGGCGAGCGTGCCGCGCTGCATGTAGAGGTTGCCGCGGAAGCGGGCCAGGCCGCGCACGCCGTAGCCGATGTCGACCGCCATCCGCTCCTCCAGCCGCGCCTTCTGCTGCGGGTTGAGGATGCGCAGGAGCATCTCCGTCAGCTCGTCCGGACGCAGCGGCTGCGACTCGATGGGCAGAAGGCGCCCCGAGATCCGGAGGAGCGGCGGCCGGGTGGGCTTCAGATGAAGATCCGAAGCCCCCTTGTCCGTCATCAGCTTGAGGAGCGCGTCTAGGTCCATGGCCAGGGTGTCAGGGCGCACATTCTACAGGACGAAGACGCTGGAGCCTAGGAGCGGGGGAAACCCTCATCCCCGGCCCCTCTCCTTGCCCCCCGCCTAGAACTTGCGCATCAACCCCACGACCACGCCCTGGACCTTGACGTCCTTGGCCGGCACCCGGATCGGCTTCATGGCGGCGTTGGCCGGCTGCAGGCGCACCGTCTCCCCCTCGGGGTAGAAGCGCTTCAGGGTGGCATCGTCGCCGATCAGGGCGACGACCATCTCCCCCGGCTCAGCGCGCTCGCGACGCAGCACGATGACGTAATCGCCGTCGTAGATCCCCTCTTCGACCATCGACTCGCCGACCACCCGCAGGACGTAGTGGTCGCCCGGCCGGCCGGTCAGGAGGTGGGCCGGAACGCCCAGCCGCTCGTTGCCGGAGAGCGCCTCGATCGGCTTGCCGGCGGCGATGAGGCCGTAGAAGGGAAGCTCCTTGTCGGAGCTGGTGCCGCCGCCGGGAATGGCGCGGATCAGCTCGATGCCCCGCTTCTGGTTCCAGTCGCGGCGCAGGAACCCCTTCTCCTGCAACAACTTGAGGTGCTTGTAGACCGTGCCGTAGGAAGAGTATCCGAAGCGGGCACAGATCTCACGGTGGGTGGGAGCGATGCCATGCTCCCGGGTGTACTCGTCGAGGAACTCGAGGATGGCCTTCTGGGTTTCGGTCAGGTAGATCGCTTTCTCTTTTTCCATACGCAAGAGTATGAGCGGTAACTCAGCGTAAAGTCAAGAGGGATCTACAATTGCGTGGAAAATGGCTCCGGACGGGGCTTTTCGGGAGCCTCTGGAGCCCCCGCCCGGAGCGTCGATTTCAGTACCGCCAGTGGCCGCGGATGTAGAAGGTCTCGTGACCGCGGCGCTCCCAGCGGGGCACCACCCAGACCGCGTGGCGGTGGGACGGGCGGACCCAGCGGCCGCCGATCCAGACATAATCGTGGCGGGCCGGAACCCAGTCCCAATAGCCGGGGACCCAGACGTGATAGCGGCCGGGCCGGACGATCGCCACCTCGTGGCGCAGGGGCGGCGGCGGCGCGCCGACCCGGATGCCGACGTAGACGCGTGCGGCGGCCGAGGCGGCAGGAGGGACGGCGAGACTGGACAGCAGGACCGCCGCCAGGGTGAGAGCGAGGACAAGGGTGCGTTTCGCGTTCATTTTGGACTGCCTCCTGCCCCCTGGAACCCGCGTGGGGGCGATGTCATGCGGAGCCTATCCAATTTCCGTTCCACCCCCCGCGGGGGTCGACTCCGGCCATGGTACCCTACCCCCGTTCGGTCTGCTCGAAAAAGGACACCCCCCATGAACAAGGCGACCCCCGCGCTCGCGAGCCTCACGCTCTGCCTCGGCCTTACCCTTCTCGGTCTTCTTCTCCTCGCGGCGCCCGTCCTCGCCACCTGCGGCGGCGGTGGCGGCGGCGGTGTGGGCGGCGCCTCCCGGGGCGGCGGCTTCCAGCTCCCGGGCGGCATGCAGGCGGAGGACCCGGCGGTCTACCAGGTGCCCTGGAAGAACCTGGTGCCGGGCGAGGCGACCCCTGCCGGCCTCCTCGTCCTCTACTGGTTCCCCACCTCGTCCCGCGAGCAGCACGCCTCCGACCTGCTGAGCTCCCGCTCCCTCACCCTGGCGGCGGCGCGCTGCGTGGGGATGGGGATCGCCGGCGTCGACAACACGGAGCTGCGCGACAAGTACAAGGTGGCAGCCGACGTCTCGACGGCGGTCCTGGTCGTGGCGTCCGCGCCTGCGGACAGCACAGAGATCGGGCGGGTGCCGGGCAAGTACGGCCGGCCGGTCGGCCGCGACGAGGTCGAGCAGCTGGTGAAGAGCGGCTTGAAGCGCCAGGAAAAGACCGCCGGCGAGCAGCTCGACGCCGCCCGCGCCAAGGCCGACCACGGCGACAAGGACGGCGCCATCGCCCTCTACACCCAGATCTGGGAGCAGCGCTGCCTGGTCGAGGGGCCGGCCAAGAAGGCCGCCAAGGCGCTCAAGAAGCTGGGCAAGCCGGTGGACGAGGTGAGCCTCGCCCTCCCCGTGCCCGACGCGCGCCCCACCACCCGCAAGGCGATCGAGCGCGCCCTGGCGAACGGCCTGCGCGCCGAGGAGAACCTGCGGCTCGCCGAGGCGGAGCGCTTCTACACCGCGGCGCGGCAGCTCGACCCCGCCGATCCGGTGCCGCTGCGCTTCCTGGGCGAGCTCTACCGCCACCACATCGGCGACTGGGCCAAGGCGCGGACGACCTTCGAGCAGATCCTCGCCATGCCCGCCGATCCGCTGTCGCGCGCCGTGGCGCTCCATGGCCTGGGCAAGATGACCCTCCACGAGGGCGACTTCGTAAAGGGCCTCGGGCTCTTCGAGGAGTCGATCCGCACCTACCCGCTTCCCTTGACCTACCGCAACCTGGCGGTCTACTGGAGCTCGGAGGGGAAGGCCGACAAGGCCTACGGCTATGTGAAGCAGGCCATGGCCTTAGACCCCGAGGACGAGTACAATCAGATCTTCGCCGCCACCTTCCTGGTCCAGCTGGGCCGGCCCGAGGAGGCCGCCAAGGTCGCCCGCGAGCACGAGTCCGTCCTCGCCGCGAGCTACAACCTGGCCGCCATCTGGGCCCAGCTCGGCGAACGCGACAAGGCGCTCACCCTTTTGAAGCGCCACTTCTACACCTACGAGAAGTTCGCCGAGGTGCGCAGGAAAGAGATGCAGGAGGCGCGGGTCGACATCGTGTTCGAGAGCCTGAAGAAGGACCCGGAGTTCGTCCAGCTGACGGCGCTGGCCGACGGCGCCGGGATGGCCACCGGCATGCCGGGGATGCATTGACCGTCTCCCGAGGGGGCTTTGCCATGGAACCCGAGATCTTTCCCGCCGTCCTCCCCATCTTCCCGCTGGCGGCGCCGCTCCTGCTGCCCGGCACGGTGGTGCCGCTCCTGGCGGCGGACGCGCGCTACCGAAACCTCCTGGAGGACGCTCTGTCCTCCGACAGCTACGTCGGCGTCCTCCAACCCGTCTTCGGGGAGGCCGGGGAGATCGGCCTGCCCGGCGAGGGGCCGGCCCTCTACCAGGTCGGCTGCCTGGGGCGGATCGGCGAGTGCCGCGAGGAGGGGGACGGCGGCTACGTGGCCCTGGTCGAGGGGGTGATCCGCTTCCGCACCTCTGGCGAGGTCCCCGGCCGCAACGGCTACCGGCGGATGGCCGTCGACTACGGGGAGTTCCTCGAGGACCCGGAGGCGATCGAGCAGGAGCTCGACTTCTCCGTCCTCAAGGAGGTGGTGCGCCAGCGGGTCGAGGCCAACGGCTCGCCGCTCGACCTCTCGATCATGGACGAGATGGTCGGCACGGAGATCGTCACCGCCCTCGCCCATGCCCTCCCCTTCTCTTCCGCCGAGCGCCAGGCCCTGGTCGAGATCCCCAGCCTGCGCGAGCTGCAGCCCATGCTCCTCCAGCTGATGACCATGGGACCCGGCGGCAGGCTCGGCTTCGACCTGCCTCCGTTCCTGCCCAGCTGACCTACCAGACCTGGCAGCGCTCGCTGTCCGGCCGCACCATCGGATCGCCCGTCTTGCAGGAGAAGGCGCGCGCGAACTCCGGCATGTCGGAGACCACGCCGTCCACCCGGAAGCGGGGCAGCGGGTGGGGATTGGTCGCCAGCTGGAGCCGTTCGGCCTCCGGCGAGGCGCTGGCCGCCCAGATCCCGGCGAAGGCGAGGAAGAACCGCTGGTCCGGGGAGAGGCCCTGGTCGACCCGATGCTCCTTGCCGGCGAGCGAACGCTGGTAGGCCGCGTAGGCGATCTTCAGGCCGCCCAGGTCGGCGATCGACTCGCCGAGCACGAGCTTGCCGTTCACCGCCACCCCGTCGACCGAGAAGCTGGAGTAGTGGCGGTTGACGCACTCCGCCCGGCCCTTGAAGTTGGTGAGGTCCGCCGGCGCCCACCAGTTGCGCAGGTTCCCCTGGTCGTCGAACTGGCTCCCCTGGTCGTCGAAGCCATGGGTCATCTCGTGCCCGATGACGGCGCCGATCGCCCCGTAGTTCCAGGCGTCGTCGGCCGCCGGATCGAAAAACGGCGGCTGCAGGATGCCCGCCGGGAAGGAGATCTCGTTGAGCGGCGGCGTGTACGAGGCGTTGACCGTCGGCGGCGTCATGTTCCACCGGGCGCGGTCGACCGGCTTGCCGAGCTGGTCGATCTGGCGGCGGAAGGCGAAGCGCTGGGCGGCGAGGACGTTCTCGGCGTACGACCCGCGCGCGATCTGGAGCGGCGAATAGTCGATCCACTGGTCGGGATAGCCGATCTTCCGCCCGATGGCGGCGAGCTTCTTCTGCGCCGCGGCGCGGGTCGCCTCCCCCATCCAGGGGAGGGTCACCAGGTCGTCCTTCAGAGCCGCCGTCAAGTTGTCGACCATCTCCAGGGCACGGCGCTTGGCCGCCGGTGGGAAATACTTGTCGACATAGATCCGCCCCAGGGCCTCGCCCATGTGGCCGTCGACGCTGCGCACGCAGCGGCCCCAGCGCGGCAGGTTCTCCGCCGTGCCGCGCAGCACCGTGCCGTCGAAATGGAAGCTCTCGGCGACGAAGGCGGCGCCGAGGTTCGGCGCCATCCCCTCGATCAGGCGCCAGCGCAGATAGAGCCGCCAGTCGGCGATCGGCTGCCCCGCGAGCTCGGCGTCGAGCGCCTTCAGGTAGGCCGGGCTGCGCAGGTTGGCGCCGGAAACCCCGCTCACCCCGAGGTCCTTGACGTAGCGCTCCCAGGGGAGGTGCGGGGTGAGGGCCGCCATCTCGGGGAGGGTCGTCCAGTGGTCGTTGCCGTGGGCGTCGCGGCGCTCGGCGCGGGTCTTCATGGCCTGGGCGAGGCGGGTCTCCAGGGCGAAGATCTTGGGCACCGCGAGAGCCGCCTGCTCGGCCGGCAGACCGGAGAGCTCGAGCAGCCGCGCCACGTGCTTGCCGTACTCGTCGCGGATCTTCTTCGAGGCGGGATCGTCCTTCAGGTAATAGTCCCGATCGGGCAGGCCGAGCTCCCCCTCGCGGACGTCGAGGACCACCTCGGCGCTGTTGCGGAAGCTCGGGATGGCGGCCGACCCGAAGGGGACCCGTATCCCCTCGCTCTGCAGGTGGGCCAGCTCGTCGACGAGCGCCGGCACGTCGGCGACCGCGTCGATCCGCGCCAGCTCCGGCTGGAGCGGCGTGAGCCCCTGCCGTTCGATCGCCGCCTCGTCCATGCAGCTGGCGTAGAAGTCGCCGATCTTCCGCTCCGTGTTGTCCGGCGCGGCCGGCGGGTTGGCGGGCGCGGCGGCCGCCTCGAGGATGGCGCGGAGGGCCGCCCGGTTGCGCTCCGACAGCTCCTCCAACCGCCCCCAGGAGGCGTGGTCGGCCGGCCGCGGGTGCCGGGTGGCCCAGCCGCCGTCGGCGTAGCGGAAGAAGTCGACGCAGGGAGAGACCGAAGGATCGAGGTTGGCGGGATCGTAGAGCGGACCCGCGGGGGTGCCGGCGGACGTGGCGGTCGACGCCGTGGCCGGAACCGTGGGGGCCGGCCCGGCCGGAGCGGCGGCGATCACGCCGGCGCAGAGGAGGAGGCCGAGACCGAGGGACAGGAGGGAGACGCGGCGGATCGTTTTCATCGGGACGAGGCTCCGTCGAAATTGCGACGCATCGCAGAGATCCCGGAGCTTACCAGATCTCGCCCGTTCCCTCACCGGCCTCAGGGTCCGGGAACCCCTGCGCTCGCCGGTGCGGGTGCCAGGAGATCCTTCGCCAGCTCGGCAGGGCCGTAGAAGAGGAGGTATCCGGCGCTCATCCCGAGGATGCACCCCAGCGCGACGAGCTTCATCCGGAAGACCGACAGCTTGCCCGACGAGCGCCAGGCCCAGCGCGCCCCCAGATAGGCGCCGGCGATACCACCGAGCAGGGAGAGGACCACGGTGACACCCGTGTAGACGGCATAGGGCGGCCAGCTCTCCCGAGCGTTGTCGGTTTCCATGCGATGGAGCTGGGCGTGAAGCTGCTCCCGCCGCGAGGCGGGGGCCGGAGCGGTCGCGGTGGTGGCGGCGGCGGGAAAGTGCCGGCGGGCGGTGGCCTCCATCGCGAAGCAGAGGCCGACATACGCGGCGTAGAACATCAGGCCATAGAAGATCCAAGAGCGCCGCGGCCGGCCGGCGTCCGACGTCGCGGAACCGGCCAGGTAGCGGGCGGGATCGATCCCGCCGGGCTCGAAACCAGGAATGCTGGACGGTCCTTCCGGCATGCTCCCCTCCCGGCGGCGCGAGCCGCTCCTGGGCCTGTGCAGATCGGTTGAGGGGAGATTGTACCGCCCATGGAGGCGACAACGAACACCGATCCCGTAGAGACGCCCCAGGCGGATCGGGATAACCTCCCAGAAACCCATACGGCGGGGCGTCTCCCGCATAGGCAGAACGCCGAACCCTGAAATCGCCGTTGGAGACGCCCCGACCCTGGGATTCCTTCAACGCTTACGTTGGCGCCTGGGGCGTCTCTACCCCGACCCACCGGAAGCGCAGACCGGCAGGGGTTCCCCGTAGAGACGCCCCAGGCGGATCGGGATAACCTTCCAGAAACCCATACGGCGGGGCGTCTCCCGCATAGGAAGAACGCCGAACCCTGAATCGCCGTTGAGACGCCCCGACCCTGGGGTTCCTTCAACGTTTACGTTGGCGCCTGGGGCGTCTCTACCCCGACCCACCGGAAGCGCAGACCGGCAGGGGTTCCCCGTAGAGACGCCCCAGGTGTCATTGGCCAGGGGCATGCCCCCACCTGGGTGGGGTATTTGGCCAGAGCTAGGGACCAGGGTTTAGCCAGGTAAGGGACCACCCGTTTGTGGTAGGCCGGCTCCTGCGAGAAGCGGAGGTGCCGATGTCCTACCGGGA
>DASQPA010000425.1:0-5247 GCA_035644215.1 Thermoanaerobaculia bacterium | reverse complement strand
TCCCGGAGCTCCCGGGGCTGCGGGAGAAGCCGGCCCGGCGGGAGCCGCCGGAGCCCAGGGGCCTTCCGGTCCCGCCGGGGACAAGGGCGATCCCGGTCCCGCCGGTCCCCAGGGGGTCAAGGGCGATCCGGGAGATCCCGGGGCACCGGGACCTGCCGGCCCCCAGGGCGACAAGGGCGATCCAGGACCTGCCGGTTCCAATGGTTCCAAAGGAGCCAAGGGTGACAAAGGAGATCCCGGACCAGAGGGAGCTGCCGGTCCGGCTGGCCCCGCCGGACCCGCCGGACCTGCCGGCGACAAGGGAGATCCCGGACCCGCCGGTTCCAACGGTTCCAAGGGAGCCAAGGGGGACCCCGGCGATCCCGGACCCCAGGGACTCGCCGGACCCGCGGGAGCGGCTGGAGCCATCGGGCCGGCCGGTGCCAAGGGCGATCCCGGACCGACCGGTCCCAAGGGAGCCAAAGGAGACCCCGGCGATCCTGGACCCCAGGGACTCGCCGGACCCGTGGGAGCGGCCGGAGCTCCCGGACCGGCTGGCCCCACCGGCCCCGCCGGTGCGGCCGGTCCCGCCGGTCCAGGGCTCGACGAGGATTGGGCCATCGTCACCAAGGTGAGCTGGCAGCACGGGGCGACGGTCACCCCGTCGGCGGCAGCGCAGCTCCTCCTGGGGTTGCGCTGCGACCTCTCCCGCGGCCTCTTGGCCAGCCTGCTCACCGCGCAGCCGCAGGTGCTCCAGGTCTGGTTCGAGCCCGTCCAGCCCACCGCGACGGCCAACGCCCCGCAGCCACCGGCTCTGCTGGTCTTGAACGGGACGCTCAAGCTCGCGTCCCAGCAACTCGCCTGGGGTCCCGCCCTCAACGTCGACCTCCTCACCCGAGCGCTCATCGCCGGCGGCCGGGTGCTCCTCCGCCTCCACTGCGGCAACCTCCTCGACACCAAGCAACGCGCCTTCTCCGCCGCCACCGACGCCCTCTTCGCCGCCACCTCCCTGCGCCTGCCCGGCGGCGTTCTCGAGAGCTGGTTCTTCGTCAGGGCGGGATGAAAGTGTCAAGTGGCCACCACCTCCCCCTCAGCGTCCGTGCTAAACTTCTATTCACGATAGCCCTGATGCCGACGCACGGAGAAGTGTGCGGAGCCCGGATCTCCCTACCTCTTTGGAAAGGCAGAACGATGAGCCAACCCAGGTACAGCCAACGGCTCGCAGTGATCGCCGCCGCCCTCGCCGCTCTCCTGTTTTCGGCCTGCACTGCGACGACGACGGTCGTCCATGCCCGCCGGGCGTCTCCGATGACCCACTTCCGGGCGGAGGCGGGCTTTACTCCGCAGCAAACGGCGTTCATTGAGGACAACTGTGGTCCTTTCGGCATCCCCGAGCTCGACAAGCAGTGGCCGCACGGCCCCACCGCTTTCGTCATCCGCGAGGGCTATGTCCTCCAGCACAGCTCGGGAGACAAGATCGCCCGCTGGGTCTGCGAACATGTGACCCAGGAGGAAGTGAAGGCAAACCCGCAAGTGGCCCGCAAGGATCCCTTTGCACCCGACCCTCAGCTCACCGGAAAGCCGCGGGCGGAGCTTCCCGATTACAAAGGATCCGGCTTCGACCGCGGTCACGCGGCTCCGGCCGGCAACCAGAACAGCTCTCAGCGCCTAAAGGACGAGACCTTCTTCCTCTCCAACATGAGCCCCCAGACGCCCCTGCACAACCAACAGATCTGGGCGGAGCTCGAGCACCTCGTCCGGAGCTGGGTCGAGAACAACGTCGTGAGCTCCGAGTACGTCGTGACCGGCGGCTTCTTCTACGACCCCAAGGAAGAAGACCCGGTGACCGCGGACGGCCTGATCGATTTCGAGACGATCGGCGCGGGCGCGGTGGCTGTGCCGACTCACTACTTCAAGATCGTCCTTGCCCAAGACCATTCCGGGGCGTGGGAGGCTGTCGCCTTCGTCGAGGAGAACCGGGCCTACAAGAAGCCGTTCGATTTCACGAAGGACATCAAGCCGATCGCGTGGATCGAGGAGCGGACCGGCATCGACTTCTTCCCGCAGCTCGATCCAAACGAGAAGCACCGGCTCGAAGACCCGTCGGGGACCCTCTTTCACTAGGCGGGGACATGAGCCTACTGGTACGAAACCACGTCCAGCCCTTCCGCCCCTTACGGGGTGGCATCGCCATTGTCAGCGGCCCCAACGGTCTCTTCGGGACGCTCGGCTGCGTCCTCACCTCCGACGGCCAGGACCGCTGGATCTTGACCGCTTACCATGTACTGAGCGGCAGCGGCACCACGGTCGAGGAGGACGTCCCCGTCTTCCAGCCGGCCCTCGGCGGACCGGAGCTGCCGGTCGCCCACACCCGGAAGGCCAAGGCCAGCAAGACGCTGGATGCGGCCGCAGCGCTTGTCTCACCCGGCACCGCGACCGTCAACGAGGTCCTCGGGATCGGTACCCTGGCCCGGCTGGCCGAGCCGGTTCCCGGCATGCGGGTCGTGAAGTCCGGCATCGCGAGCGGAGTGACGGAGGGCGTCGTCGTCGAGGTCAAAGACGAGCGCGCACGGATCGAATTGCCCCCGGGCTATCCCTCGAAATACGAGCTGTCGAGCGTCAGCGACTCAGGAGCGATCTGGGTCGAGCAAGCCACCCGCTCACCGGTGGCTCTCCATGTCGCCGGCAACGACACCGGGACCGAGGTCGCGCTCGGGATTCGGCTCTCCCGAGTGCTCGGAGATCTCCGCCTGAGCCTCCTCGCGTGAGCTGGCCAGGCCCCTGGCGCGAGCGTAAGATTCTCCTACCGACCCCCGGATCGCCGACGAAGGGGCCGAGCGGGCGAGGCATTCCGTGGAAGATGAGGGTGCGACCTTTCGATTTCGACGCTTCCTGCGCGACGTCCGTGGCTCCTTCCAGATGTGGGGCCTGGCGGACGTCTCGGGCTGGGCCAGCGCCACGCTGAAGACCCATCCCGGGCGGCAGACCTTCTACTTCTGGTCGAAGCCTGGGTATGCCGCCGCATGGGCTCACGACGATTGGAAGAATTGCACGCCGCGCTCGATCAACCTCCTCCAGTTCCTCAACGCATCCGCGGAGGAAATGCGGCGGCGGCGATGCCTCATCGCACCGAACTGGCTCCCGATCGAAGGGGGTCTCGTGATCGAGGTCGGCCAATTTCAAGATGCCCTGGACTCCAGGGCTCGCGACTGGGATGTGTTCATGTCCTATGCTCGTGAAGATCAGGATGAGGTCGCCCTGCCGCTGGTTCGTGCACTCCGGAGGCTCGGGATGATGGTGTGGCTCGACCTCAAGGACATGCCGACGCTGTCGTCCCCGACCGACACCCAGCTGCACCCCATCCTGTCCACCGCCATAGGACAGGCGCTCGGCTTCATCCTCGTCCTGAGCCCGAGTTCCCTTCTGAAGCCCTGGCCACGCCACGAATTCGAATATGTTCTGAACATGTGCCGGGCGCGGGATGCCCAGGTCTTCCTCGTCTGGCACGGCTTGAAACCGGACCTTCGGAGGGAGAACGTCGCCATGCTCCAGGCCGCCGCGCGCGAGGTCACGTCGTTCGAATCCGGGCAGGACGTGGAACGGATCGCCCACGAGATCGCGCACCGGCTTCCTCCCGTGCCCCGGCTCCGGTTGGAGCAATATGACGGATGGACGAGCGTGGGCATCGATCGTGATGCAGGCGAGATCGTGGTGTGGAACATCCCGGAGGGCATGGGCGTTTCCGATCTTTCGATCCACGAGTTCGAGTGGTCGGCCATCAGCTGGATTTTCGCGGCCTGCTCAGGTCGTCCGAGTTGAGCATGTTGCTCGAAACCGTTCCGGGAACGGTTTCTGATCGGTCGTTCGAGTGGCGCGGCCGTGGGAGTCTGACCTACGTCCAGGCCAATCGCTCTCTGTGTACCGAGCAGGACATCCTGGACGGCGTCTTCCTGAATCTCCCCGAGCATGGGATGCACCTGCCCTTCAAGCCCGTCTTCGTCTCCTCCGGGGTCACGGTGGGGATCATGAACGACCCGGCATGGGAGGAGCTTCAGGCTCTGCTCGGCCGTCTGAAACCGGAGCGGCGATCCTCCTGGCGAAGGATTGTGCGAAGGGACGGCTGGATCGATGTCACGGATGTGCCTCATCCTGATGAGGGTCGGCTGAGCCAGATCTCGTAGGGGCCCCGCCCTCTCAGCGCTTATCTGAAGGAGAGTGAACAGGGCCTGGTGGTCGTCACCCGAAACGGCCGAGCCGTCGCCGCGTTGCTGGCCGTGCGGGATGACGAGGAGCTCGAACGCTTGGTCCTGGCCCACTCGCCGCGCTTATTGAGCCTCCTGGAAACGTCGCGCCAGCAAATCCGCGAGGGGGAGGGAATCCGCCACGAGGACTTCTGGCGCGAGATGGAGGAAGAGAAGACCGGCAAGGGCCGAGGCAAGAGAAAGCGAAAGACGGCTTGGGCCGCTCGCCCCGCCCGGAAGAACGCCGCGGTTGAAGCGTGTACGGCCGGGGACATGGGTAACCAATCAGACCGGAGACATAGGTAACACTCCCCCGGGGGAGTGCTGGAGCAACGCGCCTTCTCCGCCGCCACCGACGCCCTCTTCGCCGCCACCTCCCTGCGCCTGCCCGGCGGCGTCCTCGAGAGCTGGTTCTTCGTCAAGGGGGGTAGGCGACGGTCCCCGAACGCCTGGCGCTCGCGTCCCTCCCCCTGAGTAGGGGAACCCTGAGCCGCAGCTCCCCTATTCTGCGCCAGAGTAGGGGAACCCTGACGGCGCAGCAGGAACGGCGCTATGATGAGAAAAGACATCGAGAGGAGAACGGGATGAGAAAACAGATCAAGAAGCTGAAGCTTCATCGCGAGACGGTGCGTATCCTGACCGAAGATCGGCTGGTCGAAATCGCCGGCGCCTCGGGCGCCACAGTATGCCGTACCTGCCCGGGGGACCCGACGTGTGTCCCGTGCACGCCGACCGCAATGTCGGGCTGCTGCTAGCGAGAGCTTCGACCTCCAACCGACGAGGAGTATCCCTGGCAGCGCCAGCGTCCTCGCCGGCTTCTTCGTCCCGCGCCCGGCCGGCCAGCCGAGTGGCGGGAACGGCACTCGCCCCGGTAGGTGTCCACCAAGTGTCATTGGCCAGGGGCATGCCCCCACCTGGGTGGGGTATTTGGCCAGAGCTAGGGACCAGGGTTTAGCCAGGTAAGGGACCACCCGTTTGTGGTAGGCCGGCTCCTGCGAGAAGCGGAGGTGCCGATGTCCTACCGGGA
>DASQPA010000424.1:0-27637 GCA_035644215.1 Thermoanaerobaculia bacterium | reverse complement strand
CCGCCGGAGGCGTCGACGTGAAGGTGATCGTCTGATCCCCCTTGCCCACCGGGTCCGACTGCTGCGCCTGGGGCGCCGCGTTGTAATTGGCGTTACCGGCCTGGTTGGCGTCGATCACGCACGTGCCGGCGCCGATGAACGACACCGTCGAGCCCGAAATCGAGCACACCGAGGTCGCCGTGGCGTCGATCGTGAACGTCACCGGCAGACCCGAGGTCGCCGTCGCCGTCACCGTGTAGGTCGGACCGCCCACCTTGGCGCCCGCCGGAGGCGTCGACGTGAAGGTGATCGTCTGATCCCCCTTGCCCACCGGGTCCGACTGCTGCGCCTGGGGCGCCGCGTTGTAATTGGCGTTACCGGCCTGGTTGGCGTCGATCACGCAGGTCCCGGCGCCGATGAACGACACCGTCGAGCCCGAGATCGAGCAGACCGAGGTCGCCGAGGCGTCGATCGTGAAGGTCACCGGCAGACCCGACGACGCCGTCGCCGTCACCGTGTAGGTCGGACCGCCCACCTTGGCACCCGCCGGAGGCGTCGACGTGAAGGTGATCGTCTGATCCCCCTTGCCCACCGGGTCCGACTGCTGCGCCTGAGGCGCCGCGTTGTAGTTGGCGTTGCCGGCCTGGTTGGCGTCGATCACGCAGGTCCCGACGGCAAGGAACGAGACGGTCGAGCCCGAGATCGAGCAGACCGAGGTCGCCGTGGCGTCGATCGTGAACGTCACCGGCAGACCCGAGGTCGCGGTCGCCGTCACCGTGTAGGTCGGACCGCCCACCTTGGCGCCAGCCGGGGGCGTCGAGGTGAAGGTGATCGTCTGATCCCCCTTGCCCACCGGGTCCGACTGCTGCGCCTGGGGCGCCGCGTTGTAATTGGCGTCACCGGCCTGGTTGGCGTCGATGACGCAGGTCCCGGCACCGATGAACGACACCGTCGAGCCCGAGATCGAGCAGACCGTGGTCGCCGTGGCGTCGATGGTGAACGCTACCGTGAGGCCCGAGGAGGCGGTCGCCGTCACCGTGTAGGTCGGCCCGCCCACCTTCGCACCCGCCGGCGGCGTCGAGCTGAAGGTGATCGTCTGATCGCTCTTGCCCACCGGATCCGACTGCTGCGCCTGCGGCGCCGGGTTGTAGTTGGCGTCGCCGGCCTGGTTGGCGTCGATGACGCAGGTCCCGGCGGCGAGGAAGGACACCGTCGAACCCGAAATCGAGCACACGCTGGTCGCCGAAGCGTCGATCGTGAAACTCACCGGCAGGCCGGACGAGGCGGTCGCCGTCACCGTGTAGGTCGGCCCCCCCACCGTTGCGCCGGCCGGAGGCGTCGAGGTGAAGGTGATCGTCTGGTCGCCCTTGCCCACCGGATCCGACTGCTGCACCTGGGGCGCCGCGTTGTAGTTGGCGTCGCCGGCCTGGTTGGCGTCGATGACGCAAGTCCCGGGGGTCAGGAACGACACCGTCGAGCCCGAGATCGAGCAGACCGCGGTCGCCGACGCGTCGATGGTGAACGACACCGGCAGACCCGACGGAGAGGCGGTCGCCGTCACGGTATAGGTCGGCCCTCCCACCTGCGCCCCCACTGGCGGCGTCGAGGTGAAGGTGATCGTCTGGTCTCCCTTGTCCACGTTGACCGACTGCTGCACCTGCGGCGCCGGGTTGTAGTCGACGTCGCCGGCCTGGTTGGCGTCGATCACGCACGTGCCGACGGCGTTGAACGTCACCGTCGAGCCCGACGTCGAGCCCGAAATCGAGCAGATCGAGGTCGCCGTGGCGTCGATCGAGAGTGTCACCGGCAGGCCCGACGGAGACGCCGTCGCCGTCACGATGTAGGTCCCGCCCACCTGGGCGGGCGACGGAGCCGTCGAGGTGAAGGTGATCGTCTGATTGCCCTTGCCCACCGAAACCGTCACCGTGGCCGTCGAGCTGCCGACGGTATTCTGAAGGACGTACAGGAAGGTGTCGTCGCCCTTGAAGCCGGTCAGCGGGGTGAAGTCGAAGCTGCCGTCGGCGTTGAGGATGACCGAGCCGCCCGCCGAGGTCGGCGTGGCGGTGCCGATCGTCGTCTGCTCGGCACCGGTGGTCGCGCCATAGCTGACGATCGCCGCGCCGTTGGGAATGTCGTTGCTGAGCACCCCGGGAGCGGCGAGGTTGAGATCCGTGTTGAGGGTCGTGACGTAGGAGGTGTCGCCCACGGAGGGGTCGTCATTCGCCATCGGAGCGCCGGGCTTGAGATAGCCGCTCACGTCCACGATGAGGTCGAGGCTCTCCGCCGCCGGGACCGTGTAGAGGAAGGCCTTGACGTCCCCCAGGCTCCCCAGCGCTACAATCGTATTGCTGGAGCGCGTCTGGCCCGCCGAGAAGTTGATCGCCGAAGTGTCGGGCCGCGCGGGGGCATCGGCGGGATAGATTTGGAGAAAGCCGGCGTCCGACGGATCGGTCACCGTCACGTTGACGATGACCGCCCGGGCGTCGGCCGGCACACCGCAGCTTCCCGTGATCTGGATCGTCCTCTCGACCCCCGACACGAGCGGCGGCGGGGTGATGTTCCGGCTGTCGAAGACCCGGCAGGGCGGGAGGGTGAAGAAGGAATAGGCCGCGCTGGCGGCCGGCAGCGGAGCCGCCGGGACCGGCTGCGGAGCGGCGGAAAGCGGCGCCGCCACCGTGCCCTTCGCCGCTGGTGCGGCGGCCGGACGAGGAGCCGTCGCGGCGGGCTTGAAGGTATGGCGGGTCTCGGTCTGGGTGGCGGCCATCGCCTCGACGACACAGCACGCGAGCAACAACACCAAGCTGATGGCAATCCTCTTCCAAACGGGGCGCTGCGGGTTCATCCAACTCCTCCTGAGGGCACAGGGCCCCCCCAGCCGTGCAAAGCAACCTTCAGAGATCGGTCGAAAGGGTATCACGGAAGCCTTCCGCAGTGAAGCCAAGTAAGTAGAAGGAAAGGATTTGCAGCGATACGAGAGAGTCTATTCGTAGCGCAGCGCCTCGATGGGGTCCTGGCGCGCCGCCTTGAGCGCCGGCCAGAGCCCGAAGAGGAGGCCGACCGCCGAGGAGACCCCGAATCCCAGGAGCACCGACCAGAGCGGCGCGGCGGCCTGGAAGTGGAAGAGGAGGCGGGCGAGGAGCGCCGCCCCGAGGCCGATGGCGATCCCCAGGGCTCCCCCCACCCCGGTCAGGGTGACCGCCTCGGCGAGGAACTGCACGGCGATGTCGCGGCGGGTGCCGCCCAGGGCCTTGCGCAGGCCGATCTCGCGGGTCCGCTGGGTGACGTTGATCAGCATGATGTTCATCACTCCGACCCCGCCCACCAGGAGGGCGATGCCGGCGATCAGCACCATCACCGCCGCGATACCGCCGGTGATCTGCCGGAACTGCTGGAGCTGCCCCTCGCTGGTGAAGACCGCGAAGTCGTTCTCCTGGTCGGCGCGCAGCTTCCGGCGAACGCGCAGGATCGCCGTCTCCTGGGCGATCAGGGCATCGAAGTCCTCGGCCCGGCGGGGGACGGTGGCGATGTGCAGGGTGTCGGTGCCGCTGTTCCTGGACTCGGGGAACAGGTGGTCGAAGGTGGTGAGCGGCACGACCAGGAAGTTGTCGAGGCTGCCGCCCAGGATCGAGCCCTTCTTGGCGAACAGGCCGACGACGCGGAAGGTCTGGCCGGCCAGGGTGAGCTCCCGGTCGATGGGGTCGCGGTTGGGATAGAGGCCCGCCGCCACGTCGGCCGCCAGGACGCAGACCCGGGAGGTGTGGCGCAGGTCGTCGTCGGTCAGGAAGCGGCCGTCCTCCACCAACTGGTCGTTGGCCGCCAGGTACTCGGGGGTGACGCCGAGGACGAAGGCGCCGTTCGCCGCCTCCCGCCCTGCCTTGACGTCGACCGGGTGGAAGACGTACCGCTCGGGCGATACCGCGCCGGCCAGCGTCGCCAGGCGCTTCAGGGCGCCGGCGTCCTCCAGGGTCAGGTCGCGGCGCTTGCGCTCGGCCTCGGGGATCGCCCCGTCGTCGTCGAAGCGGGGCTCGTACTTCTGGAACTGCACGAGATGAGTGCCGAAGCTGGCGAAGGCAGCGGTGACCGAGTTGTTGAAGCCGACGACGAAGCTCACCATCATGATCACCGTCGCCACCCCGGCGACCACCCCCAGGATGGTCAAGAAGCTGCGCAGCTTCTGGGCCCGCATGGCGCCCAGGGCGAAGCGGACGTTCTCGACCCAGGCGAGGCGCAGGCGGCGGGGCAGGACGGCCATACCGTGCCTCACTCGGCCCGCAAGGCGTCGACGACCGGCAGGTTCGAGGCGTTGCGCGCCGGCCAGTAGCCGGCCGAGACCCCGACCAGGGCCGAGAGGGCGAGCCCGAGGAGCACGATGCCGGGGGTGAGCTCGATGGGGAAGTGCAGGACGTTCTTCATCCCGAAGGCCGCGGCACCGGCCAGGAAGACCCCGGCGAGCCCCCCGGCCAGGGAGAGGAGGGCCGCTTCGAGGAGGAACTGGCGGCGGATGTCGGTCTTGGTGGCCCCCACCGCCAGGCGCACTCCGATCTCGCGGGTCCGCTCGACCACTGCCACCAGCATGATGTTCATGATCACGATCCCCCCCACCCCCAGCGACACCGAGGCGATGAGGATGGTGAGGAGGAAGGCGGCGGCCGAGATCTGCCGCCAGAGGCTCTGCAGGCTCTCCGCGGTGATGATGCCGAAGGGGTCGGGGGCGTGGAAGCCGGTATGGCGCAGGGCGCGGAGCACCCCCCGCACCTCGTCGGCGGCGTCGTCGACCCCGGCCACCCCGCCCTTCGCCTGGACGACGAGGGCGAGCGAGTCGCGGGCGCCGAAGGTCTTCCGGTAGGTGTCGATCGGGATGTAGACCTCGCTGTCGCGGCTCTGCCCCAGGGTCTTCCCCTGCTTGGCGAGGAGCCCCACCACCCGGCAGGGAAGGCCGTCGACCAGGACCGTCCGGCCGAGCGGGTCGAGCTGCGGGAAGAGCTCCTCCTTGACGTCGGCGCCGATCACCGCCACGTCCTGGGCGGTGTGCGCCTCGCCGTCCGTGAAGTAGCGGCCGGCTTCGACGTCGAAGTTGAGCATCCGCCCGAAGTTCGCCGTGCTGCCATGGAGATGGACGTCGGGCAGGCGGTGGTCGAGGAAACGCACCGCCGCGGTGCGCTCGACGTCGGTCCCCACCGCCGCGGCCTTGGTGAGGAGCCCGGCCATGCGGCGGTAGTCGCCCCAGGTGATGGGCGGGCGCTTCATCGCCTCCAGGAACCCGTCATGGGAGAAAGTGAGGCCCATGCGGTCGACGATGAAGACGTCGGGGGAGAGGGCGAAGACCTTGTCCCGCACGTAGAGGTTGAGCCCCGAGATCACCGAGACCACGGAGACCAGGGTGGCGACCCCGATGATGATGCCCAGGAGGGTGAGGAAGCTGCGCAGGGCGTTGGCGCGGATCGCCCGCAAGGCCTCGCGCAGCAGCTCTTCCAGGTCCATGATCGGGCGCCGCAGCCGTGTCAGGCCGCGGTGCGCTCCTCGCCCTTCTTCGGCTTCTCCTTCTTGACCGGGTCGCCCGGCTTCAGCGTGCGCAGGGCCTTGAACGGCCCGGTGATCAGGGTCTCCCCGCCGTGGAGGCCGGAGACCACCTCGGCCGCCAGCTCCCCCTGGAGCCCGGTCGAGATCGGCTGGAAGCGAGCCTTGCTGTTCTCCATCAGGTAGACCCCCTCGACCTCGCGCGGCGCCTCGGTGCGCGGGGCTGCTCCTGGCTTCGTCGATGTCGCCGGCGCGTCGCGCAGCACCAGCGCCTGGAGGGGGATGACGAGGGCGTTGGCGCGGAAGCCGGTCAGGATGTCGGCCTGGGCGGAGAGACCGGGCTTGACGTCCTTGGGCGGGTTCTCGATCCGCACCTTGACCTTGAACTTGATCGCCTCGTTGGCCGTCCCGGTGCCCGCCATGGGGCTGCTCCCCACCTCGGTCACCAGCCCGTCGAAGGTCTGGTTGGGGTAGGCGTCGATGCGCACCCGGGCATGCTGGCCCAGGTGGACGCCGGGGATCGAGGTCTCGTCGACCTCCATCTCGGTCTCGACGATCGACATGTCGGAGATGGTCAGGAGGACGGTGCCGGGGCTGTTCTGCACCCCGATGACCGCCACCTCCCCCTCCTCCACCCGCTTGGCGGTCACCACCCCGTCGATCGGCGAGTGGATCGTCGTCTTCGAAAGGACGTCGCGCACCCCCTCCAGGGTGGCCCGCGCCTGGTCGACCCGCCGCTGGGCGGCCCCGGCCACCGACTCGCTGGTCGCCAGGGTGGTGGCGACGCGCTGGAAGTCCGAGTCGGAGATGATCTTCGCGTCGTGGTTGCCCTTGGCGCGCTGGTAGTCGGCCTTGGCCTGGACGAGGTTCGAGCGGGCGGTGTCCTGCTCCTAGAGGAGCGCCTGCATCGACGACTCGGTCGAGCGCACGGCGGAGCGCGGGTTGACCGGGTCGATCTGGAGGAGGAACTGGCCGCGCCTGACCTCGTCCCCCTCCTTGACCGCCAGGTGGGTGATCTGCCCGGCGATGGTCGCCGAGATGTCGACCTTCTTCTGCGCCTGCACCTTGCCGTTGGCGGTCACCTTGGCCTGGACGTCCTCGCGGCCGACGGTCGCCACCTGCACCTCGGCCCCCTCGCCCTGCCGCCGGGCCAGGGCCCAGCCGCCGAGCGAGACCGCCACCACCGCGATCAGGATCCCCCAGAGGATCTTCTTCTTCATCGAGTCTCCCGAGCCGCGCTCCGCCTGCCGAAGGGTGCTTCGTGCTCCGCGGCTATTTTCCTTCTAGTCCTACGCGAATACCAGGGTGAGGTTGCGCCCCGGTCCCGCCCGCCGGAGCGGCCCCCTCCCCCTTCCCCCACGCGCGTCGACCCCGAATCTTTCGCCGGCCGAAATTCTTTTGCCAGATCGGCGAGGGCGTTTCCGTCCCTCCTGTTGAAAGGAGGGCTCAAAGATGCCCTTGGATGACCGTACCGACCGAGCAGCACCCGACGACACCCGCCTCCGTCTCCTCTTCACCCACCCGCGGATGGTCCGCGACCTCTTCCTCGGCTTCGTGCGCGAACCCTGGGTCGAACGCCTCGACTTCGCCGCGCTCGAACCCTGGGGGGAATCCGCGGCCGGCCCGGATCTTTCCTGGCGCCTGCGCTTCCAGGGGGGAAGGGGCTGGATCCACCTCCTCCTCGCCCTGGCGCCCGAGGTCGACCGCACCCTCCCCGTCCGCCTCGCCGGCCGAATCGTGATGCTCCTCCTGGAGCTCGCCCGGCAGGGGGGCCTCCCCCGCTCCCGGCGCCTGCCGGCGGTGGTCCCCCTCGTCCTCTACCATGGCGAGGCCCTGTGGACCGTCCCCCGCCAGCTGGCCGACCTCTTCGATCCGGTCCCCCACGGCCTGGAGCGCACCCTCCCCCGGCTCTCGCCCCTGGTATTAGACGTCCGGCGCGAGCCGCTGCCCGAGACCGCGGCCCGGGACAACCTCGCCGCCCTCCTCTTCGCCCTCGAACGGAGCCGCAGCCTGGCCGACCTCGACCGCGGGGTGGCCCGCCTCGCCACCCTCCTCCCCGGACCGCTCACCGGCCCCCTCGCCGACCTGCGGCGCGACTTCACCCGCTACCTGCGCGACGACTTATTGCCGCGCCGATTCGGGGGGCTGGGCACCCGTCTCGACCTCGTCGGGGGAGGCAGCCTCGAGGCGGCCGGGCCGGTCGACCTGGAGGAGGTAACGCCGCTCCTCCGCGAGACGGTCGGTTCCTGGACCCGGCACTTCCGGGAAGAGGGCCGGCGCCAGGGGGCGGCCGAGCTCCTGGGGAGGCTCCTCGACCAGCGCTTCGGCCCCTTGGACGCCCTGGACCGCGCCCGCCTCGGCGAGGCCGGGACCGAGCGGCTCCTCGATTGGGGGGAACGGGCGCTGACCGCGGCGAGCCTTCCGGAGGTGTTCGGATGAGGTAGGTGGGTAGGGGGTCGGCCGGGGGAAACCCCGGGCCGGCCCCCTTATAGTTAAGGCGACTCCTGTTGGCCGTGGTGTCCCATCTTAGACCTCCGCCGACCAAGGTCTCACCCTTTTCGCAGTAGACCGTTTCTATAGCCTTACGGAAGATACGTTAGTAGAAGCTGTCCTCGCTTCAAACAGCTCTACGCGCATACGCACAGATGAACAATTATCAATGAAGGAGAGACCCATGATCCGAAAGTCCTCCCAACTTCGCAGGAAGATCGTCCCAATGCAGATCTTCTTGCTCCTGCTGATCGTTTTTCAGGATTCCGCCTTCGCCTTCAAGCAGCGTTACCATGAGCAGATCACCGAGGATATCCTCGCAAACCTGAGCTTCGATAGGGATTCAGCCGATGAGGCTGGAGACTCGAACTACTGGACGGACGTGTTCGAGTCCTATAGCGATGCCGCGCACGCTGACAACAATATGCTCAGCGCCGCCTCAGCCCGCCTTCGGACGAAGCGAACGCAGATCGGTGATGCCCTCAATTCCTGCCGACGTCGCAAAGCCCTCGACACGCTTGGAGAGGCGTTGCATACAGTACAAGACATTTATTCCCATTCCAATTCGATCGATAATGGGATCCCAGTACCGGATGTTCTGAACATGAGTGACGGCACAGCCACCTGCTCGCTACCGAGCTTCGCGCCTGGCGGCTTGGTGACGGGCTATTTCAGCCTATTCAACTTTCTGACTGGAAACCAGTGCCGATTCCAGCCGGCCAATATGTGCTGCCATCGCGACCTGAACAAAGATGCCCCGGACGAGCCCAACGGGGGTCGCCACACCCAAGCCCTGGACGCTGCGCGGACGGCGACCCGGGGGTATCTAGACCTCGTAGAACAGGATATCCGCAGCCGCTTTGGTGAGCCGAAAGCAACTCAGCTCATAAAGCTCTTCAAGCAAAGACAGCGGACGATTTTTTTTGTCATCGACGACACCGGCAGTATGAGTGACAACATCGCAGGGGTCAAGGCACAGGTCAATTCCTTCTTGGACGATGTGATCGCCAGCAACGAGACCCCGACCCTGGGGCTCCTCACTTTCAAGGACGAGGTGACCGACCACGGCGAGACCTGCGACGTCGAGGACTTGCGCCGAGCGGTCAATGCCCTTTCCGCTTCGGGCGGCGGCGACTGCCCCGAGGCCTCCAACTCCGCGATGCTCGCCGCTCTCCAGCATATTCCCGCGGTCGGCTCCGACATGCAACTGCAGGGTGGCCGCCTTCTCGTCGCGACGGACGCTTCGGCGAGGGATGCCTTCCTGGGTCCCCAAGTGGCGGCCGAAGCACTCCTTCGCGGCGCCAGCATCGACGCGATTCTCACTGGTGATTGTGCTTCCGAATCCGCGGTCGGCACGAAAGGGGCTGCGGAGAGGCCGTCCCTCAACGAGCCGGGAACCGGAAGTCCAGCCCTGATGCCGAGAGCAGCGGAGAGTGATCCTCTAACCTCGGCCTCCTCCCGTACGCAGCTTCGCGCGCTGGCTGAGGCCACGGGGGGCGTCCTTTTCAACGTGGACCGCGCAGAGGTCGACGACGTCGTTCCGACCCTCCTTGAGCTGAGCAGGCCCGATGTGGCCAACTTGTTGAGCCGCAACGTCGAGTTGGTCGACGCAACGCCGCAGTCGTTCGAGATACCGGTTGACGATACTCTGCGCGAGAGCGTCACTTTTATGATCACGGCCTCGCAGGCCGGGATCCTTCCTTCCGTCATCCTGCGGCGGCCGAACGGTACGCCGGTGGCGGCGACCGATGGAGACGTCGTTGTCCGCTCTCTCAGCTCGGTACAGAGCTTTACGATCACCGCGCCTGCGGTCGGTCGCTGGAAAGTCGAGATGACCGGAGCCGGCTCTTTCATCCTCCGCACCTTTGGCGGTACAACGTTCCGGCTCGACAGCGTCCGGTTGCAGGAGCGGTCGACTGGAGCCGAGCGGCCGGAGACGGACGTCGTGCCGCTTCAGGGCCAACCGGTCGCCGGCTCGACCCTGGTGGCGGATTTTCGCTTCACCGATGCCCCTCGATCCCTTTCCGTATCGCTACGTAAACCATCCGGTGCGCTGATCCAGGATGTGGCACCGCTGACGCCGATCGACGGCGTCCGCCGCTTCCGTGCCGACCTTTCCGTCCCAAGTCAGGCCTTTGTCGTAGAGACGACCGGCTTGACGGCAGGCGGCACCGAGTTCATCCGGCAGGTCCCACTCTCTTCCACCCCCCAAACGGTGGCGGTCGATGCCACGCCGGCAAGCCAGATCGCCACGCCCGGCACGAGTGCCACGATCGAGGTCCGGGTGCGAAATGCGGGAGCGGCCGAGACGACCTTCCAACTGCGCGCCACCGGCGGCCTCCCCTGGACGATCTCCGGGCCGGCCTCCATCGTCGTTCCGGCAGGCGCCGAGAAGAATGCGACGTTCACCGTGCAGGTGCGCGCCGATGCCGCTGAAGGGAGCAGCGACACGATCACGCTCTTCGCCGAGAAAGCCGGGGCGCCGCAGGTACGCAACAACGCTTCGGCAACGGTGATCGCCGGGGCTGCGCCACGGGCACTCGACTGCGCGGCAGCGACGGCGAGCCCGGCCTCGCTTTGGCCACCTGACCACCGCTTCGTCGACATCCACATCGAGGGATTGACTACTTCCGATGGAAGCCCGGCGATAGTCAAGCTGACCGGAATCACCCAGGATGAAGCCTTGGACGCTCCGCGGAGCGGTCATTCGGCGCCTGACGCCATCTGCTCCGACACCGCCCGGTTGCGCGCGGAGAGGAGTGGCAGCGGAGATGGCCGAGTCTATGAGATTCGTTTCATGGCCAGGGACGGTCATGGCAAACGCTGTTTCGGCTCTGTCCAGGTAGGAGTGCCGCGCAACGAGGGAGGGACCGCGATCGACAGCGGTCAGCGTTTCGACTCGACGGCGGTCAACCCCTAGTACGCATCGTAGTGGCGGGGTCGGGCCGATGGCTCGACCCCGTTCCGCTACAATCGCCAGACGAACGGATTTCGGAGCAACCATGATCAGGCTATCGATCTGTAGCGTTGTCGTCTGTTTACTCTCTGCGGCCGTCGACCATGGAGCGGACCTGCAACTGCCCATCGTCAAACTGGGCGAGCAGCGCCTTGCCGTTCCCAGCGACTCCTCGCCCACCACCCGTATCGATCGTCCCTATTTTGACACCTCGGGCCGGCTGCTCTGGAATGGCTCGCTTACGATCAGTGGGTCTCCCTGTCCGGACAAAAGTAAAGAATACCTGCGTGCCACCTGGCTCCTCAGCCCGCGAGTCGACGAGGTCCGTTGCCAGACAGGTGTTCCGGGCATCGCCGGTGCTACGACTGCCTCTCTGGTCGGCCTGGACCCTGCAGGGATCGTCTCCTGGCAGCGGTCTCTGGGCTTCGCTTCGGGTACCTTTACCATTGACCAAGGGGTCATCGGCGCAAGCGCCGGGGGGCTGGTGCTCTCCGACCTTACCTTGATCTCCCCAAAAGACGGAACGATCCTTCTCCCGCCTCGGACCCATCCTGTGGGCTCTGAGCGCCGACCGGTGCCTGACTTCAGCTTCACTCCGGTGGCGCTCTATCTCGAGGATCAGAGTAAGTTCCTCCTCTTCTCCGCTGATGTCACCCTCGTTCGGCGGATAGGCGGACTCTTTCTGCTGGATGCAAAAACCGGGACCAGGGAGCAAGTCCTGCCTCTCTCTACGACCCTCCTCGGTGGATACTGGCGCATTGAGGACATGGCGCTTAGTGACGATCACAGGTATGTCTTCCTGGCCCAGAAGCTGGCAATCCGCGGCGGGGGTGGGGTCTCGTTCGCGCTGTTGGACCTTGCACACCGGCAACTCGTCTTCGAAGAACATTTCGGCAAGAGCAACTTCTGCCGAGAACCGAGACTGGCCTTGGGGCATGACGGCAACGTTGGTTTCTCCTACCTGGATCAGACCGCCGGGCAAAGAGTGCTCGTTCATTATCGAATGAAAACACGCCGGTGAACTTCCTGGCAGCGAGCTCCAGGTCGAGAGGGGGCCTCCTCCCTGACACGGCCTGGAAGCCGTCGCCGGGCCGGCCGCAATCGCCTCCGGGAGCATCCCGAATCCCTCCGGCCGCTTCCGAAACTCCTCCGGGCGCTTCCCGACCGTCTCCGGGAGGTTCCGGATTCCCTCCGGCCGCTTCCGGACGGTCTCCGGGAAGTCCCGAAACCTCTCCGGCCCCTTCCCGGCCGCCTCCGCGGGCTTCCGGAATCCCTCCGGGAGGTTTCAAAATCCCTCCGGGACCTGCCAAAAACTCTCCGGGAGCTTCCAGACGCTCTCCGGCCGCATCCGGACGCGCGGAAAGTCACTTTCCACGCCTTGGAAGTCGAGCCGGAGGCCTGAAAAGTCTTCCCGCATGCCTGGAAAGTTACTTTCCAGGCATGGGAAGTCGAGCCGGAGGCGTCCGAAGTCGACCCGGAGAGGTTGAAAGTCGACCTGGAGGGCTCGGAAGTCGAGCCGGAGAGATCGGAAGTCGAGCCGGAGGCGTTGGAAGTCGACCCGGAGACCTTTTTGAGGGCATCCCAGGGATTCTGGACCCCGAAGAGGTGCCAGGCGATTCTCACGGCATTTCCGGGAAGAGGGCCGGCGCCAGGGGCGGCCGAGCTCCTGGGGAGGCTCCTCGACCAGCGCTTCGGCCCCCTGGACGCCCTGGACCGCGCCCGGCTCGATAGGCCGCGGCCGCCAGTGCCTCCAACGCATGATGCGGCAAGTCGTCCCACTGCGCCTGAAGCTTCTCGAGAATGTCATCCGGGACGCTGAGCACCACTTCCATGGATCTCCTCCTTCACTTCGTCCGCTATCGTAGCAAGATCTCCGCGAAGATCCTCCGGCCGCGCTCGGGGCGGCGAGCCTGGAGGAGTGGGATCGCGAAAGAGGGCGTGAGTCAAGCGAGAATTGTCCTGGCTCTCGGCGCTCGTGTGCCTGCACGCAGTGATCGCGCACCTGCAGGCAGCGACCGTGTTACCTGCACGCGACGATCGCGCGCCTGTACGCTGTGTGCAGGGTCAGGCCGCGAGCGCATAAGTTAACGCCTATGAGGTGTTCGGGTGAGGTAGGGTAGCGGGCGACGCCCCCTACGGCGCCGCCCACCGTTCCTCAGCCGTTCGGTCGACCCGCCTCAGCCCGCGGCGGCCGCGGCCCGCATCGCCGCCATCTCCTCGCGGTTCGGTCCGTACATCCCCGGGCTCACGCTGCCGGCCAGGCGGCAGAGCATGCCGAGCTGGCCGCGGTGATGGACCATGTGGAGGAGCAACCCGTTCCACAGGATGTCGCGGACGCTCATCTCATTGCCGTCGAAGTACTTGATCTTGCGCTCCAGGTCCTCGGGGCGAAGGTTCTGGAGGCGGGCCTTGGCGTCGGCGTGGATGCGCTCGTAGCCCGGGGCCAGCTCGGCGACCGTGCGCGGCCGCTCGATCCCGGGCGGTTTCATGTCGAACGCGAAGCCACCAGCCTCGATGCCCAAGGCGTTGTAGGCGTCGCCCTCGGAGAGGTGCCAGGCCATCTCGCCGATCGACCGCCCTCCGGCGTCCGGCCGGAAGTCGTACTGGTCCGCCGGCAAAGCGCGCATCAGGCTGGCCGTCTTCTCGGCCTCGGCGTCCCACAACACCAGAAACCTCTCTAGCTCGTTCATCTCTAATCCTCCTTGTCTGTTCTCTGCTCAAGCCCTGGAGCATAGCGCGGTGCGGCCATGAATAGGATAGGAGCTCGCTACCGGGACTTTCTCTCCCCTCTCCCGGGGAGGAGACGAGATCCTCATCTAGAGAGGACCAAATCGCTTCAGCGCTAAGAGGATGGTAAACACCACTTCGCATATGCTAACCTTTCTTCGGAAAGGAGATGGGCGATGAGCGCATCCAGATGGTTCGTGTGTACGGTCGTGACCGCGATGGCCCTGATGGGCGCGGGATCGACGATGGCGGGCGTCCTTTACAGCCAACTCGATTCGCCAAACGGCACAAATTCTGTAACCAGCCAGAACTTCGAGGCCGACTTCGACGCTTTCGATGACGAGTTGGCGGACGACTTCGTGGTGCCTGCCGGAGGAGGCTGGGAGGTCGATACCGTATCGGTCCTCGGCGGGTATTTCAACGGGTCCGGCCCGGCCCCCACGGTCCGCGTGACCTTCTACCACAACTCGGGGACGTTCCCCGGATCGGCCATCGCCGCCTGCAACTACCCAGCGATCGTTCCGGGCGGTGCCGGAGCCAACTTTACGCTCAGCCTGGCCCCCGCGTGCATGCTGGCGCCGGGAACCTACTGGGTTGCAGTGGTGGCGAACATGGACTTCGCCCTGGGGGGCCAGTGGGGTTGGACCTCTCGCACGGTCACCTCGAACCACCCCGCCGCATGGCGAAACCCGGGCGGTGGCTTCGGGGACGGCGTGTGCGTGAGCTTCGGGGCTCGCGCCGCAACCTGCGGCCTCGTCCCAGGGGCGCCCGACCAGTTGTTCTCCCTCTCCGGCACCGAGCTCTGCCCGTGCGCGGGACCGCGGGACACGACGCAGTCCTGGAAGAACCACGGCCAGTACGTCTCCTGCGTGGCCGAGGCCTCCCAGAGCTTCGTTCGGCAGGGGCTGATCACCCCTGCGGAGAAGGGCGCCATCGTCTCCGCCGCCGGCCGGTCGAGCTGCGGCAAGTGACTCAAGACCGTTTCTCCCATCAATCCGCCCGCCTTCCCGGCAGGGCTCTCGCGAGAGCCCTGCCGGGATTGGCAGTCCATGCCGCCATGCTCAAATGGGAGAAGGGCCGTGTCGTGCACGAGGTTCGCGTGCCCGTCCTCGGACGTCTACCGCCTTCGTCGAAACGCTGTTCCTATCCCGGCACCAGGTCGAGTTGCGAGAACCCCTCCGATCGGCGAATTTCGCCGGGAACCCACTGGATGGGATGAGAAAAGAGGGGGCCATCGAAGACGAAAGAGTGATATTCGCCGTTCTCCCCGCAGGCATCCAGGTCGGCGATCCCGGAGACGTCCGCGAGGAACGCCCGGTCGATCTCGCGACCGGGCCAGAGGGCACCGGGCCAGCGGTCGCTGCAACCCGTGATCACGGCACGGAAACCGGCGGCCACGAAGGCCTCCAGCAGGGCCGGGCCGCCCTGGTGCCAGAGCGGCTCCAGGAGACGGAGCCCGGCGGCGGCCGCGCGCTCCGCGTTCCATTGACGGACGTCCGCGAGGTGGATGTCGCCCGCGACGACGCCGGCATAGCCGCGCGCCTTCAACGTCGCAAGCGCCTCCCCGAAGGTGGTGGCATACGACTCGGGCTGCGTCGGGTACTGCGCCAGCGGAAGGCCGCACGCGCGGGCCTGCTCCGCGATCAGCGCGGCGCGTACGGCATGGAACCGCACCCGCCCGCTCGCGGCATCGAAGAAGTTGACGAGCCCCTCCACGAGGACCCCCATCTCCCGAGCCTTCCAGAGGGCAAGGCAGCTATCCTTGCCGCCGGACCAGAGCACGGCATGGCTCTCCATGAGCCGGTTTACGCCCGCGGGGCGCGCCAGAGCAGCCGACCCGCCCAAAGGCAGAGCGCCGCGGCGGCAACGGTCAGGAGAAGGAACCCGGGTTGCGTCGCGAGCCGCGGTCCCTCTTCGAGGACGCGCCAGACATGGGCCACGACAATGAGGCCGAAGACCGTGCCGGTCGTCATCACATACGCCTTCATGAGCATGCCTCCGATCGGGTCCACTCTCCCGTAGACTATCACCGCGCCGCGAGGCGAGGCGGAGGGAACCATGATCAAGCTCGTCTATTGCATCACCCGGAAGCCCGGGCTGAGTGACCAGGAGTTCTTTCACTACTGGAAGGACGTTCACGGACCCCTCGGTGCCCGGATTCCGGGGCTCCGCAAGCTGGTGCAGAGCCATACCCTCAAGGAGCCCGGGAAGACCGGGCCACCGGAGTACGACGGGATGGCGGAGCTGTGGTTCGACGACCTGGCGGCTCTGGCAACCGCGCGCAACTCGGCAGAATGGCAGGCGTCGACGGCGGACGAGAGGAACTTCCTCGATCCCGGCAAGGTGGCTCTCTTCCTGACGGAAGAACACGAGATCGTTTGAGCGCAAGGTCTCTCCATGCCCGCCCCGACCCTCTCCACCACCCGCCATCTCCCAA
This sequence comes from Thermoanaerobaculia bacterium, assembly GCA_035644215.1. Lineage (GTDB taxonomy): Bacteria > Acidobacteriota > Thermoanaerobaculia > Multivoradales > UBA5704 > DASQPA01. The sequence continues at coordinate 11,531 of DASQPA010000424.1, read as the reverse complement.
CTGCTTGTCATTCTGGTGCTCCAGGAGTAGTCTGAGGCGAGAAAAAATCCAACGCCGCGAGAGAAGCCGAAAGCTCTCCCCTGGCTGAAGGAGGCGTCCATCTCTCGGAAGCCACTACTCCCTCCTCACGCCCCGGCTCGGGTACCGGCGGCGCACGTGCGGGCTGCCGTTCTCAAGGCGGCTCAAGCGAAGATGCCAGAGAGGTCGCCGGGGGCGGTTCAGGCCGTTGCGCCACACGTGCAAAACGCGCTGGCGCAGACTGCCCAAGCAAGAGCCGTCCAGGGAAGGACGAGGCTCCAAGGCGCTGCACCAGAGCGCACCAAGCTCGCTCCGATCACTTCGGAAGCCACGATTCAGCTCGCCTCGAGGGAACGGAAGGAGCGGCGCCCGGATCGTCCGGTCTACTCTGCCCGTAGTCGTCATTCGACCGCCTCGGCGCCAAGGAGCACCGAGAGAACCACCTCGAGCGCCACCACCACGACAACCACCACCACGACAGCCGCCAACACTAGCGCAGCCGCCGCCAGCGCAACGACCACTCACGCGACCACCGACTCGAGCGCCGCGGCGAGCTCCGCCGCAGCTGCCAGTACCCCCGCAAGCGCTGCCGCGACCACGACCACGACCACGACCACCTCCACGACCTCTGCAACCAGCACGGCATCACGGACAGGTCGTCAAAGGCTTGAAGGGTTAGGATTCAGCTTTGAAGGAGGATCGGGTTATTACCCAAGGGGGAGCACAGTTCCGCACCTGCATGTCGGTGTTTATTCTTCAGGCAACACTGTAGAGTTTATCGCTTATAAGCATAGTGACACCCTTATTCGTCGCGTGGTACATGCCATCTATAACGATGGCGCTTTCAACCGCGATGGGACACGTAGAGCTCTCGCTGACATGGATAATGACATAAGGGCCAAGCTTGACGCTTTTTGCACAGAATATGGTTTGCAACTCCCCTAGACGGTAGCCTGACTCCGCACCCTCCTCGCCCTAATCCTGGCCGTTCCCCCCCGGCAACCACGACCCCGCCGCCGAGCCGTCGGGGCGCGAGATACGATAGGGCGATCGCAAGGGAGCTCCATGCCCGCCCCAACCCTTTCCACCACCCTCTCTCCCGCCCTCCGCGCCACTCTGCGCGCCGACCTCGTCCCGTTCGCCTTCGGCGTGCTCATCCTGGGCCTCGCCTGCGCCGGTCTCGCCCTCCTCGCCCTGGGCCGGCGGCGCGACGAACGCAGCCAGGGGCTCGTCCCGTTCATCCTCCTCTCCGCCCTGTACGGCGCCCGCCTCCTCGCCGGCAGCTTCGCCGCGCGCCTGCTCTTCGGGCTCACCCCGTTCGCCCAGAGCACCGTCATCGCGATCATCACCTACCTCGTGGGCATCCCCTTCCTCCTCTTCTTCGACGCGCTCCTGCCGGCGCGCTGGCACCGGCTGATGCGCGCCCTGGCGGGGATCGCCGCCGCCTTCGCGCTCGTCGTCATCCCCGTCGAGGCGCTGCGGCGCTCGCCGGGAGCCTTCGCCCCGATCGGATCGGTCGTGGTCCTCGCGACCGTCCTCGTCCTCCTCGTCCCCCTCCTCCGGCCGGGCGAGCCCGCGGGCTGGGAGCTCTGGCGGCTCCGCCTGAGCTTCCTGGTCCTGGCGCTCTTCGTCCTGCCGGAGAACCTGCGCGGCCTGGGCCTCCTGCCCTGGCCGGCGGGGATCGAGCCGCTCGGCTTCCTCCTCTTCTTCACCGGCCTGGGCTCAATCGTGGCGCGCCGGGTCTTCCTCGGCGAGACCCGCCTCGCCGACGTGCGGCGGGAGCTCGAGACGGCGCGGCGCATCCAGACCTCGATCCTGCCGCGCGAGCTGCCACGCCTCCCCGGCCTCGACCTCGCCGTGCGCTACCTGCCGGCCGAGGACGTGGCGGGCGACTTCTACGACTTCCTGCCCGGCCCCGGCCGGAGCCTGGGGGTGCTGGTCGCCGACGTCTCCGGGCACGGCGTGCCGGCGGCGCTCATTGCCTCGATGCTCAAGGTGGCGGTCGCGGCCCAGGCCGAGCACGTGGCGAGCCCGGCGCGGGTCTTGACCGGGATCAACCGCATCTTCCACGGCCAGCTCGATCGCCAATTCATCACCGCGGTCTACCTCTTCGTGGATCTCGCCGCCGGCCGCCTCACCTGGGCGAACGCCGGCCACCCGCCGCCGCTCCTGGAAAGCGCTGCTGGCACCCCCGAGATCACCGAGCTCGGGCCGACCGGCACGGTCCTCGGCCGCCTGTCGCGGGCCGCCTACACCGAGGCGTCCCTCCCCTTCTCCCCCGGCGACCGGGTGGTCGTGTTCACGGATGGGATTCCGGAGGCGCCCGCCCGGACCGGCGGCGAGCTCTTCGGCGACGAACGCCTGAGCGCCTTCCTCGCCGAGCACCGCGGGCAGGCGCCGGAAGCGCTCGCGACGGCCCTTCTCGAACGGCTTGCCAGCTGGTCCGGCGTGGCCGTTGGGGACGGCCAGGCGGACGACGTGACTCTGGTCGTCCTCGCCGCGGGAGAGGCTGGGTAGGAGAGCCTGCCTCGTCTCTCCTTGCTGCTATAGCATAAAGCGCCTCGTTTTGTGGAATAATTGGGGCCTCGCGGCCACACCCCAATCGGGGACCCGCACTGGAGGAGCGGCGTAGCGGTCTGGAGATCGCCTGCTGCTCCGATACCTTCTAGAAGGAGGTCTCAGATGCGTACTCTTGCCTTCCTCGCCCTCGTGCTCTGCAGTCTCGTTCCCTGTCAGGCCCAGAACCTCATCCCCAACGCGGAGTTCGACCAGGGCGTGAGCGGCTGGACGCCGCCATCTTTTTACCCCAACACGCTCCTCTGGGATCCTTCCAACAGCGCCTTCGGCCCGGGTGGCAGCGCCATCCTGACCAGCCCCTACGGCGTCGGCGGGTCCTTCATCAGCACCGTCAGCCCCTGCGTGTCGGTGACGCCGGGAGTCACCTACAGCTGGGGTGGGCAATACCGGTTCGGGACCGCGGTCATCACGGACGCCTTCCTGTTCTCCCTGCAGTTCACCAACGATCCTGGCTGCACCAACCCCGTGAGCCTCACCAACTCGGTCGCGCGGAGCCCCGTGCAGGACCCACCTGGGCCGTGGCGGACCCTGGCCGGTCCGGACGTGACCGCGCCTCCCGGCGCGACGGGCGCAGTGGTCATCGCGACGATGAGGGAGAACATCGATTCGCAACTCCATAGGCTGAGCGTCGACGACGTCTACTTCGGCCCCAGGGGCACCGTGGGGCCGAACCTGGCGCCCGCGATCCCGACTCTCTCCCCGGCCGGCCTCTACGCGCTGGCCCTCGGGCTGGGCGCCGTCGCTCTCTGTCGGCTGCGCAGGGGCAGTGGAGCGCGGCCCCACCAGACCTCGCCTTGAGCGACTACCACCCCGACCGCCCCAGGACACGGCGCGCGTGGAGATGGCGGTTTTCATACAAAAAGTATGACCCGGGCCTACTCGGCGGCCTCGAGCAAAGCTCGGAGCTCCGGTGCCTTCGCCGCCTCAAGCAGGCCCTTTCTATTCGACCTCGAACGCGAGCGAGCGGAGATCGGCCAGCTCAGAGTCTTTGGCAAAATCGGAGCCCCGTACCCACGAATAGAGCTCCGTGGAGAATTTTGATTTCCGATCGTAGATCCGCCTGAAGAGCCGCAGGGTGGCATCCCGGCTCCTTGGAGGGCCAAGCCCCTGCTTGGCCCAACTCTTGAGGAGGCGGCGCAGCCGTGGTTTGAATTCCTGCTTCATCAAGCTGGGAAAAGAGGAGGAGAGAAGAGAGTCGAAAAGCTCCTCGAGAAAGCCGCCCAGCGCCTCCGCGTACTCGGCTTCTTGGGATGTGTAGAGGCCCGCGAGGAGCCAGGTGAAATCGGCAGTGGCAAACGTTCTCGCCTCCGTCTCCGCCGGGAAGGGTACCCGGATCGACTCCAGCGTGTCCGCGATGCCCCCCCAGCGCAGAAAGAGCAGGACCGTAAGGGGCCGGAGCAGAGGCTCGGAACTTCTCATCCAGCTCAGTAAGGCGGAAAGGAACCAGGAGGGGCCATTGGCCAGGCCCAAGCGGACCCATGTCTGCTCGACCGCGAGCAGAGTGGAGAGTTGGCTTTCTTCGGGGAAGAGCAGGAGAAAAGCGGCGATGAGGCCCTCTTCCGCGGCAGTACGCCGGAAATCATCCGGGTGATCCCGGATCACCTGGAGCCAGGGCTCGATGCTATGTAGCTTTGCCTCAATTCGATAGACGTTTTTCAACTGGGTAGTCAGCCTCTGCTTCGCCACGCACCGCAGGGTCTCCAGAGCGAGATCCGCATGGTCGGCATCCAGCAGCCCGATCCATAGCAAACTCTGGATCGCCGTTGAGGCCTCTGCCGGCGCACTGCTTCCGAGCTGCAGTTGGAGGTACCAGAGGCACTCGTCGCGATACGATGCGTCCTGGCTCGCCAGGATACCCTGGAACAACGCGCCGAGCCGGGAGGCACGCTGCTCCTCGTCGACCAGCGTATGCAGCTCTCTCATCCAGCGAACCACGATTCCACGGGGATCGATTTCTCCCATCCGTCCCAGGGCCCGAGCTGCCACCTCGGCAACCAGGCTGTGCGCCGAAAGGACCTGCTGTTCGCAGAAAGCGTGTAGAAGACTGAGCAGTTGGCGCCCAGCGCCGAAAAGGACCCCCCAAATCTCCTCCGCATGTCTTTCGTCGCGGAAGCCGATGGTGCAAGCGCCTGGCGACCCGGCCTGGCGAACTTCTGCCCGCGCGGCGCGGCAAAGGGCCTCGTCGAGGCTGAGGGCCTGCGTGTCGGCTCTCTCGGCTGACTTCAGTCCTCGCCGCAGATCGCGCCGCAGGAAACGTACGAGCTCTCGTTTCACGAGATCAAATTGGAGCCAAGAGCAGGAGGGCGTCAAACGCGAAGCATGGCAAAGCACCAGGGCGAGCGTGAAGGACCATTCCTCAAAGCTCTTCGGCAGATCGAAGAGGAGCCAAGCCTCGAGAGAGGAGGCTCGACGTAACGCCTGGCCCAGCTCGATCTTCTCCTCCGCCACCAACAGCAGCCATTGGTCGACGAAGTCAGCGATCTTGGGCATCGTCTTCAGCGTCCGGACGATCTCGCTGCTGGTGGCGGAGCTCTCGAGCATCTCGTCGATTTTCGCCACCAGGCCCGGCTGCAACTCGAAGGAGGAACGCTTACTCTTGATCTTCTTGTGAAAGCCCGCTTCGAGGAGGTCCCAGGAAAGCGGCTGGACTTCGTGCAGGACGTGCAAGCCCTTGAGCCGATGCCCAATCTCCTCGCCGAGGCGTTCATAGTCGGAAGTGAGCACGAGAAAAGTCCGTCGTTCTTGCAGCAGGCTCGTGATCTCGTCTAGGCGGCCTTCTGTCAGGCCGGTGAAGAAGCGCCGCAGCTCCGCGTTCCCGCCGTCAAAGACATCGGGGAAGATCAAGAGTTGATCCCGCGATTCCAGGTCATCGAAGAGAGAGAGAAGGTTGACCTGCATGTCCCGCGCCGGCGACTGGCGCAGCAAGAGCATCGCCACCAGACGCTCCTGCACCCAGAGGCGATACGTGAGGGCTACCGCCAGGCTCCGTTTCCCGATCTTCGGCTCGCCGGCGAGCACCAGCAGCCGTCTGCGGGTCAACACGGAGGCCATGGCCTCCATGCCGTCTTTCTCGAAAACGAGGCTCTCCGCCTCGATGCCGTCAAGATCGAAAGTCTTGAAATCCTTCTTCGCCAGCTTGGCCCGCGTTCCACGCTCGCGAGAGCCAAGGACGTTGAAGATGATCGAGGCGAACTGTGCCTGCCACGCATCCAGCTTGTGGATCGAGGTGCTGTTGAGGATGTCGGGCTTCTCGGGCTTTTTCTCGTTCGCGCCGGGCGGAGAAGGGCTCGGATCGGTGCCTGCGAGAGGCGGGCGCCCTTCCGTGGCACGGTCGGTAGAATCCTCCCCTGATGGCATGGCGTTCTCCTAAGGTCCGTCGCGGCACCCCTTCCGCGCACTGCTCAGCCTTGGGCGGTTCTCCGGTCCGTGCCGTTCGTGGGGGCCGGATTCGCCGCAGAGTGGCCCAGGTGAGCCCGGTCTGCGGGAGGCAGGGCGACAAGCCCCTGCAGCAGCGCCGTGAACTCACGCAATTTTTCGATCATGTCCGTTCCGACAGAGTCGGGGTCTATCCTGCTGATCAATATCCGCAATTTCTGCAGAAGCTCCTGGAAGACCGATTCGTTCAAAGTGATCCGATGCTGAAGGTTCTGCAGCTTCTCCGCCTGGCGCAGCCGTTCCATTTCACGCAGAAAGTCGCGGTCCGGCTGGGACAGATTGCGCGAGACCAAAAGCCCGGTGACTTGCAGACCATAGACAAGGGCGAAGGCCTGAAGATCCTCAAAAAGGCTGGCCACGCAGGCCTCGCTGGCGTTCAACTGCCGAAGCTCGGGATAGGGCAGAGAGTAGCTCTCCAGGGCGAAGTCCTCTCCCGTCGGAGTCGCCCAGGTAAGTTGTTGAGAAACCTGGGCGAACTTGGCTTCCACCTCTCTCTTCAGGACTTGGAGCGGGTCATCGCGAAGCATCTCGACCAGCTTGGCATGCTGCTCGACCTCGTAGGTCAGGGTGAAGCTCAGCTCGATATTGGACACGGGTCCAGGAATCGAGTAGGAATTCTTGAAGATAAGCCACTTCCTGCCGTGGGGCACGGCATAGGCAAAGAACGATTGGCGTCGGCGACGCAGGTAGGTTCGAAAGATCTTGTTGGGCGGGATGACACGCCGAACGACATGCCCGGTTCCGACTCTCTTGCAGATGACGAGGGAGTGGTTCGGCACGGGAGAGGCGTCGTTCCGGTGTTCGGCCAGCTGAGTTTCCGTGAGGTTAAGGTTGGAGCTGAGCCCCTTGGGACTTGGACTTGAGGAAGGCGTGGACGTCCCAGGCTTGGCTCCGGCCTGATTCTGCTGCGACATCTCGTGTGCGGGTGTGCTTTCTGCCGCCATAGGTTCCCTCCGCTTGGCAACGGGCGCACGTACAGGCTAAGAGATCCTGCCGCTACTCAGGATCTGGTTTCCTGCTAGCTTTCCCTTCACTTGCTGAAAAGGCTGCCGTCCTGAAGACTCGCGTAACTATTTCATCGGCGGTCGTTTCTTTGAGGATTGGGCTCGCAGGGCTGGGAACTGGTCCGCCCGTCCATCCAACCAGCTCGAATGCGATATCGGTGAACTCGTCGGCGATAATCTTCTTGGCGACCAGTGCACTACGGGTCTCAGCGCCATTGGCCGCGGAGAGCCGCTCGCTCGGCGCCCGCAGATAGAGAGACGGAATGGCCCAATCAAAGCGATCGTCCTGCTGAGCATAGAGGGCGCGTCTTCCCGCGGTGACCGCCAGGTCGACGGGTTGGCCGGCAGCAAGGGACTCATGAAGTGCGGTGGAGAAGGCAACTGCCGCAGCGTCCAGAATAGGAGCTTTCATCGCGAGCACCGCGGGGACGCCGTCACGGACGAGGGAGGAGGACAAGGCGGATAGAGGCTTGGGACCTCCCGTGGCGGTATCGCAGGCATTGAGCACCACCAGCGAGGGACCACCCCCCCCTCGCAGAAAGGTGGCCAAGAGGTCATTGTCAACCGGCTTCGGTGCCCGCCGGTCGTCTTCAAACAGGAGATAGCCCTTACCGCTGCTCTCATCGAATCGCCCATGTCCCATGAAATGGATCACGTGGAAGGGATCTCGCAGGGCCAGACACCGTGACAGAGCAGGAATCGTCGGGGGCTGGAGGAACTCCAGCTGCATACCCGCCGAGGACTGCCAGGCCCTCTCAATCCCCGCGCGTTCCCTCTCCGTCTCCAGATCCGAGAGCCCAATGGGCTTGGCGATGATGACCAGGATGCGGAGGGGAGCAGAGAGTTGGAGGGCCTGCGGAGGAAAGGGAGAATGTAAATAGCGAAGGATCGTCCAATCCGGGTGAAGGCCCAGGAATCCCTGGTCCCCATCCTGCAGCAACTCCCAGGCGATACGGTCGAGCCAGGCCGCTTTCGGATCGGCGGGGTTGAACCTCAGGCTGAGGCGCAGCCACTGCTTGTCCTGGCGGGCCTTGCTGCAGCACCTCTGCATCAACTCCCGGACGCTACCGGAGAAGAGGGCCTGATGAAGCTTGGCCCCCATCTCTTGGATGTCTCTTCCGGCGGTGGACAGGTCCTGCGGCGTCAAGTTTCGCGCTCGCAGAAATTCTCGGTGGAGAAGCGACTGCCCCTCCCCGGGAAGGTCCGAAGCATGGAACGAGGCAGACGCCTCTCCTTGGCCAGAAGATCGTGCCTCCACCTGATAGACGTCTTCCCCGGTAGGGGTGATCCAGATCGCCAGCTCTTGAGGGAGAAGGCATTTGCGTGACTCCATCAAGATCTCCTCTTCAGCTGCATAGCCTGCGCTGCCGGCCATGAACGGGTCCAGAGGGAGGAGACCCGGAGAGAGGAGGATTGTTTAGCGGTCGTGCCGACCCGACCCAAGTGCCAGAAGGCGTTTCGTAAAAGCCGACTGTCTCCCGAGAGGATCCGCCCTCGGAAGAGGACACAAAGGCTGTAAAAGCGCCCCAAGCGGCCAAAATGGCAGCAAGCCTCCCGCGAGATGCTGCTGCAGTCCCTCGAAATGGAGCCCGAACGGCTCGAAACTCAAAAAAAGTCACTCGGAATCGATTTCGAGCCGCTCGAAATGCATTTCGGGCCGCTGGAAATTCAAAAAAAGTCAGCCGAAATCGGAAACAAGGCGTAGTAAATTCATTTCGAGCCTCTCGAAATCGATTTCGAGTCACCCGAAATGCATTTCGAGCGCCCCGAAATCCATTTGGCGCCACCCAAAATGGAATTGGAGCCGTTTTGGGAAGATCTCGGGGTCCTCCCACGGCTCCCAGGGAGAGCGCCATCGCCGCCCGAGGGGCTCCCACTCGGTTTCCAGCCGGCCGGAGAGCCTCCCGAGAGGGCCCACAGAAGGACGAAGCAGGACTTATGCTCCACTATCGCCTTTGCGCCCCGTCTCATGGTACCCTATCCCGGTAAGGAAAGCGCCATGACGAACCGAGAGTTCCGAGGAACCATGATCGAGCGTCTCCGGGCACGATCCGAATGGCAGTTCTTCCGCGTGCTGCCGCGGGCCGACCGACCATTGGCGGTCGGCTGGTGGCTCGTGCTTGCGGTGCGGGGGCTCCTCCCGGCGCTCTTCGCCGTCGCCATGGGCTTGCTCGTCGGCGCCGTCCAGCGGGGGGCGCCGCTCGCCGGGCCGCTCGTCTTCGTGGGGACCGTCTTCGTGCTCCTGCAGGTGCTCGCGCCGCTCCACCATGCCCTCGGCACGAACCTCGGGAGCCGGACTGCCGCCTGGCTCTACGACCAGCTGACGACCGCCTGCGTCCGCCCGCCGGGCATGGGGCACCTGGAGAACCCGCGGCTGGCGACCGATCTCTCCATGGCGCGCGACTTCGACCTCGGGATCACCGGTCCGCCGCTCTCGATCGCCATGGATTTCATCGCCGCCGGCATGGTCGAGATGGTGGGCGGCCTGGCCGCCGCGGCCCTGCTCGTGGCCTATGCCTGGTGGGCGCCGCTCCTCCTCGCCGGGGCCTGGCTCGCCACCCACTGGCTGCTGCGCGAGAGCGCGGTCTGGTTCGATCGCAACACCTCCGAGGTCCGCGAGGCGCAGCGCCACGCCGACTACGCCTACCGCCTGGCCGTCGACGCTCCCGCCGCCAAGGAGCTGCGGCTCTTCGGGCTCGCCGACTGGGTCGTCGAGCGCTTCGCCGCGCGCCGCCGCCGCCTCTTCGACCTGCTCTGGGAGGCGACCCGCCTGCGCGAGCGGCCGGTCGCCCTGAGCCTCTTCCTCGTCCTCTCGGCGAATGCGCTCGTCTTCTGGGCACTGGCGGAGGACGCCGCCTCCGGGCGGCTGCCGCTCGCCCGGACCGTCACCTTCGCCGGCGCCGCCATCGCGGTCTCCGCCATCGCTTTCGGCGGCCTCTCCTGGGCGCTCGACGGCGCCGCCGCGCCGGTCGGCGCCGTCCTCCGGCTGGAGGAGGCCATGGAGCGGGCGGGAACGCTCGCCGGGGACGCCCGCGACGCCGGCGATAACCAGGAGGCTCGCGACGTGCAGCGCCTGCCGGCCAAGGAGATCCGCTTCCGCGGCGTCCGCTTCGCCTATCCCCGTCCCGACGAGACCGGCGAGCCGGCCGGCGCGCCGATCCTCGACGGCTTCGATCTGACCCTCCCCGCCGGCTCCTCGCTCGCCATCGTCGGCCAGAACGGCGCCGGGAAGACGACGCTCGCCAAGCTCCTCTGCCGCCTCTACGATCCCCAGGCCGGCACGATCGAGATCGACGGCGTCGACCTGCGCGAGATCGACCTCGACGCCTGGCGCGCCCGCCTCGCCGCGGTGTTCCAGGACTTCATCCGCTTCGAGCTGCCTCTCCGCGAGAACGTCGACCCGCTCCTCGCCCGGCAGGCCGGGGACGCGGCGATCCAGGCGGCGCTCCGGGAGGCCGGCGCGGCGCACCTCGCCGAGCTGGACACCGTGCTCGCCCGCGGCTACGAGGGTGGCACCGAGCTTTCGGGCGGCCAGTGGCAGCGGGTCGCCCTGGCGCGGGCGCTCGCCGCCGTCCAGACGGGCGCCGGGGTCGTCCTCCTCGACGAGCCCACCGCCCAGCTCGACGTGCGGGGCGAGGCGGAGATCTTCGACCGAATTTTGGCCGCCACCCGGAAGGTGACGACGATCCTCATCTCGCACCGCTTCTCGACCGTGCGCCACGCGGACCGCATCTGCGTCCTGGAAGGGGGCCGGGTGGTCGAGCTGGGCAGCCACGACCAGCTGATGGCCCAGGGTGGCCGCTACCGCGAGATGTTCGATCTCCAGGCGTCGCGCTTCGGCGAGGGCGCCGAAGAGGAAGGAGTGCCGCTCGATGCCGAGCTCGCCGGCTGAGGCCCAGCGGGTCGCCGCGCCTGACGACGTCCCGGTGCCGGCCGCCTGGCCGGCCATGCTGCGCGTCCTCAAGCGCGGCTACCAGGCGGAGCCGCGCCTCCTCCTCGTCGCCTTCGGGCTGGCGCTCGCGGCGGCCCTCCCGGATGCCCTCTTCGCCCTCTGGCTGAAGCTCCTCGCCGACGGCCTCGTCACCGGTGCCAGGCGCCTGGTGGTCGGGGCGGCGATCGGGCTCGGAGCCTCGGCCGCGGCGACCTGGTTCCTGCGGGTGACGAGCGACCGCACCCAGCGCCGCTTCCGCGACCGGTTGACGATCGCTCTCGAATCCCACGTCGCCCGGCTCCAGGCCTCGATCGCGACCCTCGCCCACCACGAGCGCCCGGACTACCTGGACCGCCTGGCGGTGCTGCGCAACCAGGTGTTCATGCTCGACCACATCTACATGTCGATGTTCTCGACCTGCGGCTGGATCCTGCGGCTGGGGGTGACGGTCGCCCTCCTCGCCTCGATTCGGCCGGTGCTGGCGCTCCTCGTCCTCTTTGCGCTGCCGACGGTCCTCGCCTCCGCCTGGCGGCCCGGGGTCGAGCGCGCCGCCGAGCAGCGCGGCG
>DASQPA010000423.1:0-11024 GCA_035644215.1 Thermoanaerobaculia bacterium | reverse complement strand
CCCCACCACCGCCATCGCCTCCGGCCCCATCGCCACCTGCGCCGCGAACAACTCGGAAACGCTCGCCTCCCGCGGGAAGGCGCTCGCCGTGTCGTTCCACTCGACCCGGGCCTGCTGTCGCTCGGCCGGCAGCAGCACCGGCAGCTCCCCCACCGCCCGGTCCGGATCGGCGGCGAACGTCGCCAGGAGGCCCGCCAGGTGCTCCAGTATCCGGGCCACCGCGCTCGCTTCGAACCGGCCCGAGTCGTAGAGTATCGTGAGCGACAGCTCCTGCCCGGGAACGACCACCACGTTCAGCGGATAGTTGGTCAGCTCATTGGCCGTGACCTCCGAGATTTGAAGCTCCGGCACCCGCTTCGCCAGCTCGCTCTGGAGCGGCAGGTTCTCGAACACCAGCAGATGGTCGAAGAGCGCCACCCCGGAAGGCAGCTCGCTCCACCGCTGCACCTCGACCAGCGGCGCGTACTCGTAGAGCCGCATCTCCACCTGCCGTTCCTGCAAGCCGGCGAGCCACTCCACGAGCCGCCGCTCCGGCGCCACCTCCACCCGCATCGGCTGCGTGTTGATGAACGGGCCGACGATCGACTCCACTCCCGGCAGGTCCGCCGGCCGTCCGGAGACCGTGGTGCCGAAGACCACGTCGCCGCTCCCACTCGCCCGCGCCAACAGCAGAGCCCACGCCCCCTGCACCAGGGTGTTGAGCGTCAAGCGGTTCCGCCGCGCCACCTCGCGCAGCGCCGCGGTCGTCTCTCCTGACAGCACTCGCTCCTGCCGACGCGACTCCCGGTAGGTCGGACCTGATTTCTCGTCTCCCCCGGCCACGAACGTCGGCGACGTGAACCCCGCGAGAGCTCGCCGCCAGAATGCTTCGGCCTCTTCCAGGTCCTGTTCCTGAAGCCAGGCGATGTAGGCGTCGAAGCCCCGCGGCCGCTCCTCCCAGGGCTCGCTGCCGGCGGCGAATTGTCGGTAGGCGGTGAACAGCTCGGCGAGCAGCTGGCCCCGCGACCAGCCGTCGACCAGCAGATGGTGCTGTGTCCAGACCAGCTGGTGGACGCCAGAACCCAGCGCGAAGAGGGCCAGGCGCATCAGGGGCGCCGCCGTGAGCTCGAACCCCCGCTCACGGTCGGCGTCCAGATAGCGCGCCAGCCGGGCTTGCTGCTCGGCCAGATCGAGCCCCCGCCACGACTCGCGAGCGATTCCCAGATCGACCGCGCGGTAGACGACCTGGAGCGGCTTCTCCAAGTCCTCCCAGTGGAAGGCCGTGCGCAGGATGCCGTGCCGCGCGACCACGTGCTGGAAGGCCCGCTCCAACGCCAGGACATCGAGAGGACCGGTCAGGCGCAGGGCCAGCTGCACCACGTAGACGCCGGAGCCGGGGGCCAGCAGGCTGTGGAACAGCATTGCCTGCTGCATCGGCGAGAGCTCGCAGAGGAGCTCGACGTCATGGGAAAGATTGGAGCTGGGGTCCATCTCTTTGCAACACCACAACGGAATCGAAAGCTCTAGCGGCCCCCGGGGGCGCGCTTGCCGATCCGGGACATCAGCTTGTCCAGATCTTTCTGACTGACTCGTGCGACCGGGAAGTCGGACGGCGTGAAGCCTCCCGCCTCCGTCGACCGGCAGTGCTCGATCAAGGCCCGTAAGGCCGCGACGAAGTGGTCCGCCAGGCTCTGTACGGAGCGGCGTTCATGAAGGTTTTCGCTGTAGGCCCAGGTCAACCGCAGGCGACCGCCCGTAATGCCGCCGTTGATCTCCAGGAGGTGGGCGCGCCTCTGCCGTGGGCTCCGCGCCGGCCCTCCGGACTCGCCGGCCTGGGCGAAGAGGGAAAGCTCGGTCGTTCCCCGATCCATCTGTCCCAGGTAGTTGAAAAGCACCTGTGCAGCGGGCATCGCGCGCAGGCGCTCGACCGTCGCCTCCTCCCCCAGGCAGCGCAGGAGGCCGTAGCCGATTCCTCCCTTGGGGACCGCCCAGAGCTGCTCCTTGACCGCCTTCAGGATCTCTCCGGGGTTGCGTTTCTTGCCCAGGTCGAGAAGCACCGGGTAGACGATCGTGAACCACCCCACCGCGCGGGAGAGGTCGAGGCCCGGGAAAAGCTCCTCCCGCCCGTGGCCTTCGAGGTCGACCAGGAGGCGGGGCTCGCCCGTCCTGCCGGCGACGGCCTGGGCGAGTGCGGCGAGCAGGGCGTCGGTGATTCGGTTGTGATAGGCCGCCGGCACCTCGTTGAGAAGGGCTGTCGTCTCCTCCGGCGTCAGCTCGACGACCAGCGTGCGAGTCGAGGCCACCGTGTTGTCTCCCCCGGGGTGATCGACGGGCAGGGGCCGCACGGCGAGGCGGGCAGGGGCGAGCCAGGTTTCGAGCTCCGCCATCGCGGCGGCCGACCGCGCGTGCGCGGACAACCGCGTCGCCCACCGCCTGAAAGACGTCGGAACCGGCGCCAGGACGGCCTCGCCACCGCCGGCGATCGCGCGGTAGGCGGTCTCCAGGTCGGCCAGCAGGACGCGCCAGGAGACCACGTCCACGATCAGGTGATGGAGGAGGAGGAACAGCTTTTCCGCCCGCTTTTCGAGGACGAAGTGGGTCGCCCGCAGCAGCGGCCCCCGGGTCAGGTCCAGGCTCTCCTGGAGCGCCGCGGCGGCCGCTTCCAGGGCGCCCCGCTGCACCGCCTGGGGCAGAGCCGTCAGGTCCAGGCGGACGAGGGGCACCTCGGTGGCCGCGGTGCTCTGGCGCCAGCCGGTCGTCGCATCGCGCTCGAAGCGGAAGCGCAGGGCGGCATGGTGCGCGACGACCCGGGCGAGCGCCCGCTCCATCGCGGCGGGATCGACCGCTGCCTGCAAATCGAGCAACAACCCCTGGTTGAAGTGGTGCGGATCGGCGAGATCCTGCTCGAAGAACCAGCGCTCGATGGGGGTCAGGGGAACGTCGCCTTCGTCGTCCTCGTCGACCGCGGATGCCGCCGCCGCCAGCCGCACGGCGACCGGCGCGAGCTCAGCCACGGTCTGGTGCTGGAAGACGTCCTTGACGGTCATCCCCAATCCCGCCTGCTGGGCGCGGGAGACCAGCTGGATACAGAGGATCGAGTCCCCTCCGAGCTCGAAGAAGTTGTCGTGGACGGAGACCTTCTCGCGCCCCAGGACCTGGGCCCAGATCCGGCAGAGGATGGCTTCTGAAGGCGTCCGCGCCCCCACCACCTCGCGGTCGGCGGATTCCTTGGGAGGGGCGGGCAGGGCCGCACGATCGACCTTGCCGTTGGCGGTGAGCGGCAGGGTGGGGAGGGTGACGAAAGCCGCCGGCACCATGTAGGGAGGGAGCTTCGTCGTCAGGAAGGCGCGCAGCTCGCGCGTCGCCGGAGCGCTCTCCGGTGCGCCGCCCTCCCGCGCCACCAGATAGGCGACGAGCACCTTCTCGCCGGGCGCGTCCTCCCGCACCAGCACCGCCGAGCCCTGCACGGCGGGGTGCTCGCCCAGCGCCGCCTCGATCTCCCCCAGCTCGATGCGCAGGCCGCGGATCTTCACCTGCTGGTCGGCGCGGCCGAGGAATTCGAGCTCGCCGTCGGCCGACCAGCGGGCGAGGTCGCCGGTGCGATAGAGCCGGGCGCCGGGCGTCTCCGCCAGGGAGTCGGGAACGAAGCGTTCCGCCGTCAGGTCCGGCCGCGCCAGATAGCCGCGGGCCAGGCCGGCACCGCCGATCGCCAGCTCGCCCGAGACCCCCGCCGGCACCGGCTGGAGTCGCCGGTCCAGCAGGTGGATGCGGGCATTGGACGTCGGCCGACCGATCGCTGGCGGACCCTCCTGACCGGCGCGGGCGGGCGCCACGCGCTGGCCGCTGGCGAGGACCGTGGCCTCGGTCGGTCCATAGAGGTTCCACAGGTCGAAGGGGTGGGACGGGGACGACCGGCGGTGCAGACGGTCGCCGGCGGTGTGCAGGGCACGGAGCGCCATCCCGGCCGGCCACGGCTCGTCGAGCACCACCTCGGCGAGGGGGGTCGGCAGGTAGGCGACGGTGATCCCCTGGCTTGCCAGCCAGCCGATCAGCCGCGGCGGCGAGAGACGGGTGTCGTCGTCCATGACGTGGAGGCAGGCGCCCGCCGCCAGACAGGGCCAGATCTCGAACACCGTGGCGTCGAAGGCCGGACCCGCCACCTGCGTCGCGTGGTGACCGGGGGCAAGGCCGCTCCAGCCGTGGTGCCAGCGCACCATGTTGGCGAGGGCGCCGTGCGACACCACGACCCCCTTCGGCCGGCCCGTCGAGCCCGAGGTGTAGATGACGTAGGCTGGGTGATGGGCGGCGAGCGGGATCGGGTCGGCCGGGGCCGGCAGCGGCTCGCCGTCGCCGTCGAGCAGGAGGACCTGCCGCCCGTCCAGAGGCAGCGTCGCCGCCAGCTTCTGCTGGGTGAGGACGACCGGCGCGTCGCTGTCTTCGACCATGAACGCCAGGCGCTCCGCCGGATGGGAGGAATCGAGCGGCAGGTAGGCGCTGCCGGACTGCGCGATGGCGACGGTGCCGAGCACCAGCTCGAGCGAGCGCTCGGCACAGAGGGCCACCGCCACCTCCGTCCCCGCCCCCGCGGCGCGCAACCGGCGCGCCAGGGCGCCGGCCCGGGCGTCGAGCTCGCCGAAGCTCAACCGGCGTTCGCCATCGACCACCGCCACGGCGTCGGGAGCGCGGCGCGCGTGCTCGGTGAGCATCTCGTGAGCGAAGGGCCGGGCGGGGAAATCTGCCGCCGTGTCGTTCCATTCGGCGCGCAGCTGGTGACGCTCTGTCGGAGAGAGGAGAGGCAGGTCCGAGAGGCGGCGCCCGGCGTCGGCGGCGACCGCCCCAAGGAGAATCGCGAGGTGAGCCCAGAGGCGATCGATCGTCGTGGCGTCGAAGAGGTCGGCGCTGTACTCGCAGGTCCCCAAGAGCGCCCCGCCCTCTTCAGCGACCAGCAGCAGCAGGTCTTCCTGGGCCGCGGCGTTCTGGCTGGACAGCGGAGTCACGGCGAGGCCGGGGAGGAGGAGCGGCGCCGCGTCGACGTTCTGCAGCCCGAAGGCCACCTGGTAGAGCGGTGTATGGCTGGGATCGCGGACCGGCGCCAGCTCGTCGACCAGGCGCTCGAAGGGGAGCGCCGGGTGGGCGTAGGCGTCGAGCGCCATGTCGCGGACGCGGCCGAGGAGGAGGTCGAAGCCGGGATCGCCGGCGAGGTCGACGCGCAACACCAGGGTGTTGACGAAGATGCCGATCAACCCTTCGAGCTGGCGATGGTTGCGGCCGGCGATCGGCGAGCCGACGAGCAGGTCCTCCTGGTCCGAGGCGCGGCCGAGCACCGCCCCGAGGGCCGCCAGGAGGACCATGAACAGCGTCCCTCCCCGCTCCTGTCCCCAGCGGGTCAGGCGCGCCACCAGCTCGGCCGGCAGGGCCACCCGCCGCGTGCCGCCGCGGAAGCTCCGCACCGCCGGGCGCGGCCGGTCGGTCGGCAGCTCAAGGACGGTCGGCGCGCCGGCCAGCTGGCGCCGCCAGTAGGCGAGCTCGGTCTCCAGGATTTCGCCGGTGAACCAGCGCCGCTGCCAGAGGGCGAAATCGGCGTACTGCAGCGGCAGGTCCGGCAGAGGCGAGGCTTCCCCGAGGGAGAAAGCGGCGTAGACGGCCCCGATCTCGCGGCGGAAGATGCCGAGCGACCAGCGGTCGGCGACGATGTGGTGGATGTCGAGCAGCAGCCGGTGCTCCCTCTCCTCCAAGCGGAGGAGGGTGGTGCGGAGCATCGGTCCCCGCGTCAGGTCGAAGGGGCGGGCGCCGGCCCAGCGGGCGGCCTCCCGCTTCCGGACTTCAGGAGCCAGCCCCGACAGGTCGACCTGCGGCAGCGGCAGCGCCGGCTCGGCGGCGACGCTCTGGACCGGCTGCCCGTCGGCGGTTCGAAAGGAGGTGCGGAGGATCTCGTGGCGGCGCGCCACCTCGTTCAGCGTCCGCGCGAGGAGCGCGGGAACGAGAGGCCCGGAGAGGCGGAGGGCGCCGGGATTGTTGAAGAGCACGTTGCCGGGCTCGAACTGGTCCATGAACCAGAGCCGCTGCTGGGCGAAGGAGAGGGGGAGCGAGGCGGGGCGCGGCCCCGCCACCGGGGAAGCGGCGGCGTCCTCTCTCCCCGTCTGCCGCAGCGCCGCGATCCGCGCCGCCATGGCGGCCAGGGTGCGGGCCTCGAAGATCTCGCGCAGGGGGAGCTCGACGGCGAAGAGCTGGCGCACGCGGGAAACGACCCGGGTGGCGAGGAGCGAGTGCCCGCCGCGGGCGAAGAAGTCGTCGGTCGCGGAGATCGGTCCGCCGCCCAGGAGCTCGGACCAGACCGCGGCGAGCCGCGGCTCGATCGATCCCTGCGGAGCGACGAACGGTCCGGCGAAGCCGGAAGAGCCGGCCGCACCCCAGTCGGGAGCCGGGAGGGCCTGGCGGTCCACCTTGCCGGTGGGGGTGAGCGGCAGGGCGGCGAGGGGAACGAGGGTCGCGGGGACCATCTGCGCCGGGAGGCGCCGGCTCATCAGCTCCCGCCAGGAGGAGAGATCGGCCCCCTCCTCGCGCGGCACGGCGTAGGCCACCAGGTGCTTGTCGCCGCGCGGGTCCTCCTGGATCGCCACCACCGCCTCGCGCACCCCGGGATGGAGGGCGAGCGCCGCCTCGACCTCCTCGAACTCGATGCGGAAGCCGCGCAGCTTCACCTGCTGGTCGCGGCGCCCGAGGAATTCGATGTCGCCGCTCGGCAGCCGGCGGGCGAGGTCGCCGGTCCGATAGCAACGCCCTCCCGCCTCTCTGTTCGCGCCGCTCTTTCCGACCGGGTCGGGGACGAAGCGCTCCGCCGTCAGGTCGGGCCGGCCGAGATAGCCGCGGGCGAGCACCTCTCCGGCGATCCACATCTCCCCCGGCACCCCGATGGGGACTTCCTGGAGGGCGGCGTCCAGGAGGTGGATCCGGCAGTTGCCCACCGGCAGGCCGAGGGGCGTCCGGCGGTCGGGAGCCGGCGGCAGGCCGACGTCGTAGGAGGTGTCGCAGACCGTCGCCTCGGTCGGGCCGTAGCCGTTGAAAATCCGCAGCCCCGGCACGGCGGCCCGGATCTCGGCGAGCAGGCTCTCCCGGTTCGGCTCGACCCCGAGCCAGATACGGCGCAGGGTGCGCCGCTCCTCGCCGCCGTCGCGGACCCAGGCGGCGAGCTCGGCGAGCATGAAGGGAGGCAGGTAGGCGCTGACGATGCGGTGGCGTGCCATCCAGGGGAGCAGGGTCTCGCCGCTCACCCGCTCCTCGTCCGCCGGGACGTGCAGCACTCCGCCGCAGCAGAGGGTGGTGAAGATCTCGGTGACCGAGACGTCGAAGCTGATGCTCGTCCACAGGCTGCAGGCGTCTCCCGGCGCCAGCGGCTGGAGCGCTCCGAGGTTGGCCACCAGGTTGACCGCCGAGAGATGGAGGCACCCCACCCCCTTGGGCTTACCCGTCGATCCCGAGGTGTAGATGACATAGGCCAGGTTCCGGGAGGACAGCCCGATGCCGCCGATGCCGCCGATACCGCCGACATCGCGGATCTCCTGGGAAGAGAGAGGAGCGCCGTCCTCGCGCGCGATCTCCGCCCAATCGGCGTCGAGGCGGAGCACGACCGCCCCCTCCGCCCGGAGGTTCCCGGCCGCCGGGCCGTCGGTGACCAGCACGGGAGCGCGGGCGTCCTCGACCATCAGGGCCAGGCGCTCCGCCGGATAGGTCTCGTCCAGGGGGACGTAGGCGCCGCCGGCCTTGAGGATGCCGAGAAGGCCGACCAGCATGGCCGGCGAGCGTCCGACACAGAGCCCCACCGGCACCTCTGGTCCCACGCCCAGCCGGCGCAGGCGGCGGGCGAGTCGGTTGGCGCGGCAGTCGAGCTCGCCGCGGGAGAGGACCGCCGCGCCGCAGACGACGACCAGAGCGTCGGGCATCTTCGTTGCCCAAGCCTCGATCCGCTGGTGGAGGCAGATCTCACTGTCGAAGGGGACCGCGGTGTCGTTCCAGGCGAGCAGCTGCCGGCTCTCCTCGGCGGTGAGGAGCGGCAGCTCCGAGAGCCGCAGGTCCGGCGCGGCCGCGGCGCCCGCCAGCAGCCGGGAGAAGTGGGCGAGGAGCCGGTCCGCGGTGGCGGCATCGAAGAGGTCGGTGCTGTAGCGCAGCGCTCCGGCGATCCTCCCCGCGCGCTCGCGGAGCGAAAAGGCGAGGTCGAACATCGCCGTCCCGCTCTCCAGCTCCTCCTGTCGGAGGGTGAGACGGGAGAGGGAGATCTCGGGGACCGGCGTGTTCTGGAGGACGAACATCACCTGGAAGAGCGGGTTCCTGCCGAGGTCGCGGTCGGGGTGCAGCTCCTCCACCAGGCGCTCGAACGGCAGCTCCTGGTGGCCATAGGCGGCGAGAGCGGTGTGCCGCACCCGGTCGAGCAGCGTGCGGAAGCTCGGATCGCCGGAGAGATCGCCGCGCAGCACCACGGTGTTGACGAAGAGCCCGATCAGGCCCTCGAGCTCCCGCCGGCCGCGACCGGCGACCGGCGACCCGAGCAGCAGGTCGCGCTGGCCGCTGTAGCGCGCGAGAAGCGTCGCGAAGAGCGCCAGGAGAGCCATGAAGAGGGTCGCCTCCTGCTGCCGGACCAGGGCGGCGAGATCCGCCGTTGCGGCAGGGTCGAGCGCCATCGGGCAGCTGCTGCCGCGTGGGCTCTGCGCCGCTGGGCGTGGCCGGTCGGTGGGCAGCTCGAGGCTCTCGGGGGAGCCCTCCAGCTCCTGGCGCCAGAAGGCGAGGTCGGCGTCGAAGGCCCCCTCCGCCAGGCGCCGCCGCTGCCAGGCGGCGAAGTCGGCATACTGCAAGGGGAGCGGCGGCAGGACCGCAGATCGACCGCTCGCGCCGGCCGCGTAGAACGCCGCCAGTTCCTGGAGCAGAACTCCCATCGACCAGCCGTCCGAGATGGCGTGATGGAGGACGAGGAGAAGATAGCGATCACCCTCCGCTTCCCCCGGATTCGCCAGGTCCCAGAGAACCGCCCGTACGAGCGGTGGACGCCCGAGCTCGAAGCCCTGTCCCGCCGCCTCCCGGGCTCGCGCCAGCGACTCGTCCTGCCGCCGCTCCGCGGGGAGAGCGGAGAGGTCGATCCTGGGGAGGGCGAGGTCGACCGCCGGCAGGACGGCCTGGAACGGCTCGCCCTCTTCCAGTCGGAAGACGGTGCGCAGGACCTCGTGGCGGCGAACGACCGCCGCGAAGGCCCCGGCCAAGGCCGGGCGATCGAGCTGGCCGGTGAGCCGCGCCAGGGCATGGACGTTGTACGCCGGGTTGCCCGGCGTCAGCTGGTCGAGGAACCAGAACCGCTGCTGGCCCGGCGAGAGGAGAGCCGGGGTCGCCTCCTCCCGGCCGGGGATGGCGGACACCGTGGCCTCGGGCTTGGCTCCGCCGCGCTTCCAGCGTTCGAGCAGCGCCTGCTTCGCAGCGGAAAGCCCGGCCTGCCGGGCAGCTAGATCTTCACGTTCCATGCGACCTTCCCATCCACCCGTCAGCCAAGAAAACTTTCGATCAGGCGCTGCGCCTCGGCCTCGGGAAGCTCTTCGAGCCGGGCGGTGAGCGCCTCCTCCAGCACATCGCGGAGGCCGGCCACGGTGGGATGCTCAAAGAGCGCCTTGACCGGCATCTCGACCGGGAAGGCGTCGCGCAGGCGCGCCATCACCTGGAGCGCCACCAGCGAGTCGCCGCCCAGGTCGAAGAAACGATCGTGGAGACCGACCCGGGCGACCCCCAGGACCTCCTGCCAGATGGCGGCGATGCGCAGCCCCAGCGGCTCGTCGGGGGCGACGTACTCGACGGCGAGGTCCGGCCGGGCGCCCGTGGGCTCCCCGTCCGGCGCCGCTCCGGAATCGGTGCTCGACAGCGCTAATGGCGCCAGGGCCACGGCGATCCGCGGCAGGGTGGGATGGGCGAGGATGCGATCGAGGGCGGTCCAGGCGGCCTCGCTCTCGAAGCTCACCCCCGGCGCCCAGTCGACGGCCACGGTCGCGGCGCCACGCGTCGCGCGCTCCTCGGCCAGGGCGTCCAGGAGAGCGCTCCCCGCCCAGACCTCGGCGTGGACGCGGGCCGGGGGCGGCGGCTCGAGCCAGGAGAAGAGGGCAAGAAAGTCGAGCGGCCGGGAGGCGCCGAAGAAAGCGTCGAGCCCGAGGGCGCCGTTCATCCACTCCGCCGCACCCCCCGTTCCGGGAAGGTAGAAGGCCCCGGAGAAGGGTCCCCAGGCCGCCTCGGCGCGGGCGAGGGCCGCCGCCATCGGCTCCCGGTCCCCCGGTGCCGCCTCCAGCTCCAGGACCTCGGCCCCCAGCTCGGCGAGCGCCCGCCGGCGCTCGACAACCTCTGCGGTGTCGCCGGGGAGGGGCGCGCTGACGAAGGCCAGGCGCAGCGGGGTCGCCGCGGCCAGCCGCCGAGCCAGATCGAAGGCGAGACCTTCGAGACCCCCCGTGAGGAGGTAGGAGCCGCCGGGCCGCAACCAGGCCGCCGAGCGCGCCGGCGCGGCGAGCGGCGCCGGCTCCAGGGCCGGGACCCAGCGGTCGTCGCCGCGCCAGGCGACGATCGGGTCGGCGGGTGCGGAGCCCTCGGCGCGGACCTCCGCCAGCACGTGGTCGGCCAGACGCGCCAGACAGGCGGCTTGCGCCGAACCCGGCGCCGGCAGGGCGACGTCCAGGCTTCGGCAGCGCGGACCGCTGCTCGCCGCCGCCCGCACCCAGCCGAGGAGGGTGGCTTTGACCGGGTAGAGATCTTCTCCACCGGTCACCCGCTGCACCCCGTTCGACACCGCGACCACCGTCGTCCCGACGCCGAACCCGTTTCCGGCGAGGGCCCGGGTGAGGGCCGTCAGATCAGTGAATCCGCGCTCCAGGGCGGCGGTCCCATCCGGGGCCGGCGCTCCGGCCGGCGTCAGGCTGCGCAGGTGGAGAATGAACCGCGGCCGCCGGCCCTCTTCGCGCAGATGGGCGGCGACGGCGGCATAGCCGGATCGTGCCACCTCGGCAGGAATCTGCAGAACCTCCTCCCCC
>DASQPA010000422.1:0-8243 GCA_035644215.1 Thermoanaerobaculia bacterium | reverse complement strand
CTTCTCGCTCTGGTACTCGACGTGCGCCGTCGCGATCGTGATCCCGCGCTCCCGCTCCTCGGGCGCCTTGTCGATCTGGTCGAAGGCGACGAAGCTCGCGAGGCCCTTCCCGGCCAGCACCTTGGTGATCGCCGCGGTCAGGGTCGTCTTGCCATGATCGACGTGGCCGATCGTGCCGATGTTGACGTGCGGCTTATTCCGCTGGAACTTTTCCTTGCCCATGGTCCCCTCCTCGAATCTCTGTCTTCGTACGAGGCTCTAGCCGGCGGCCTTGGCCACGACCTCTTCGCTGACGCTCTTCGGTGCCTGCTCGTAGGCCGCGAACTGCATGCTGTAATTGGCACGTCCCTGCGAGGCCGACCGCAGGTCGGTGGCGTAGCCGAACATCTCCGACAGCGGCACCCGGCAGGTGATGACCTGCGCGTTGCCCCGCGCCTCCATGTGCTGGATGCGGCCGCGGCGCGACGTGATGTCGCCGATGACCTGGCCCATGTACTCCTCGGGGGTCACCACCTCGACCGCCATCACCGGCTCCATGAGCACCGGGCGGGCGCGCTTGCAGGCGTCCTGGAAGGCCATCGAGCCGGCGATCTTGAACGCGATCTCCGACGAGTCGACCTCGTGGTAGCTGCCGTAGATCAGATCGATCTCGACCCCGGTGACCGGATAGCCGGCGAGCGGCCCGGTCTCCAGCGCCTCCTTGATCCCCTGCTCGATCGGCTTGATGAACTCCTTGGGGATGACGCCGCCGATGATCTTGTTGTTGAAGATGAAGTCGCCTTCCGGGTTCGGCCGGACCTTGATCTTGGCGTGCCCGTACTGGCCGTGGCCACCGGTCTGGCGGACGAAGCGGCCCTCGCCTTCGGCTTCCTGCGTGAGGGTCTCCTTGTAGGCGACCTGGGGCTTGCCGACGTTGGCGCCGACGTTGAACTCGCGCACCAGGCGGTCGACGATGATCTCCAGGTGCAGCTCGCCCATGCCGGCGATGATGGTCTGGCCGGTGTCCTGGTCGGTGTGGACCCGGAAGGTCGGGTCCTCCTGCATCAGCTTGGCGAGCGCCATGCCCAGCTTCTCCTGGTCGGCCTTGGTCTTGGGCTCGATCGAGACCGCGATGACCGGCTCCGGGAAGCTCATCGACTCCAAAACCACGGGGTTCTTCTGATCGCAGATGGTGTCGCCGGTGGTGACGTTCCTCAGCCCCACGGCGGCGGCGATGTCGCCCGCCCACACCTCGGAGATCTCCTCGCGCTTGTTGGCGTGCATCTTGAGCAACCGGCCGATGCGCTCGTTCGAACCACGCTTGGCGTTCAGCACCGAGGTCCCGGAGTCGACATGGCCCGAGTAGACGCGGAAGAAGGCGAGCTGGCCGACGTAGGGGTCGCTCATGATCTTGAACACCAGGCCGGAGAACGGCTGGTCGTCGGCCGACTGGCGGATCACCGGCTTGTCGCTGTGCGGGTCGAGCCCCTGGATCGGCGGGATGTCGACCGGCGACGGCAGGTAGTCGGCGACCGCGTCGAGCAGCGGCTGGACGCCCTTGTTCTTGAAGGCGCTGCCGCAGATCACCGGCTGCAGCCGGTTGGCGATGGTCGCCCGGCGCAGCGCGTTCTTCAGCTCGGTGTTGGTCACCTCTTCGCCCGACAGGTAGCGCTCGAGGAGCTGGTCGTCGGTCTCGGCGATCGCCTCGACCATCTGCTCGCGCGCCTTGTGGGCGCGGTCCAGGTGCTCCTCGGGGATGTCGACCCGGTCGTAGTCGGCGCCCAGGGTCTCGTCCTTGTAGGCGATGCCCTTCATCTCGACCAGGTCGATGATCCCGGTCAGGTGGTCTTCCTTGCCCCAGGGGAGCTGGATGACGACCGGCGAGGCGGCGAGGCGGGAGCGCATCATCGAGACGGTGCGCTCGAAGTCGGCGCCCACCCGGTCCATCTTGTTGACGAACGCGATGCGCGGGACCTTGTAGTGGTCGGCCTGGCGCCAGACGGTCTCCGACTGCGGCTCGACGCCAGCGACGGCGTCGAACACCGCGACGGCGCCGTCGAGCACGCGCAGGCTGCGCTCCACCTCGGCCGTGAAATCGACGTGACCGGGGGTGTCGATGATGTTGATCCGGTGGTTGATCCCGTTGTGGTTCCAGAAGCAGGTCGTGGCGGCCGAGGTGATGGTGATGCCGCGCTCCTGTTCCTGCACCATCCAGTCCATGGTGGCCGTGCCCTCGTGCACCTCACCGATCTTGTAGTTGACCCCGGTGTAGTAGAGGATCCGCTCGGTCGTCGTCGTCTTCCCGGCATCGATGTGGGCCATGATGCCGATGTTCCGGGTGTCCTTTAAGGGTGATTGCCGTGCCATGGTCTAAACCGTTCTCTGAAAAAAGCGCCTGTCTGTCCTACCAACGATAGTGTGCGAAGGCCTTGTTGGCCTCGGCCATCCGGTGCGTGTCTTCCTTCTTCTTCACCGCGCCGCCGCGGTTCTCGGCGGCGTCCAGCAGCTCGCCGGCCAGGCGGGCGCGCATCGTCTTTTCGCCGCGACTCTGCGCGGTCGAGATGATCCAGCGCATCGAGAGGGCGAGCTTGCGGCTCGGCCGCACCTCGACGGGGACCTGGTAGGTCGACCCGCCGACGCGCCGCGACTTCACCTCGACGGCGGGCTTGACGTTCTCGATCGCCTTCTTGAACACCTTCATCGGGTCGTCCTGGGTCTTCTCCTTGATCGCCTCCAGGGCGTCATAGAGAATCCGCTCGGCGACCGACTTCTTGCCATCCCGCATGACCACGTTGACGAACTTCGTCACCAGCTGCGAGCTGTAGAGCGGGTCCGGCAGGACCTCGCGCTTGGGAACCTCTCTGCGCCTCGGCATCGCTGTCTATCTCCTCTACGCCTTCGGCCGCTTGGTGCCGTATTTGGAGCGGCCCTGGCGCCGACCGTCGACGCCGACCGCGTCCAGGGTGCCGCGGATCACGTGGTAGCGCACGCCCGGGAGGTCCTTGACGCGGCCGCCGCGGATGAGCACGATCGAGTGCTCCTGCAGGTTGTGGCCGACGCCCGGGATGTAGGTCGTCACCTCGACGCCGTTGGTCAGGCGGACGCGGGCGACCTTCCGGAGGGCCGAGTTCGGCTTCTTGGGCGTCTGGGTGTAGACGCGCACGCAGACGCCGCGCTTCTGCGGCGACCCCTGGAGCGCCGGGCTCTTGGTCTTGGATTCCGCGCGGGCTCTTCCCTTGCGCACCAATTGATGAATCGTAGGCATGCGTCCCGTTCTCCTAGATCCGTGATTCCCAGTGACGTGCGTGTGGCGGATCGTCACGTCGGGACCGCTCTTGGTCGGCCCCCGATCTCACACGTTGACCCCGAACGACGTTCAAGGGGTCGGTCTTCGGCAGAAGACACCCGCCCCGGTCCCTGGCGGAACCCTCGGCGGCGAAACCCGCAGATCTTACTTCAAACTCAACGACCCCGTCAACCTCTTTCGGCCTCGTGGCCGTGGCTCCGATACTGATACCGTCGACTCGCAGGGGTCGCGTCCGCGGGGAGGTGGAGTATAGGGAGTGCGGCGGAAGAATGCAAGGGGCGTTTTACGGCGCCCGGAGCCTTGATCGCTCTCCCCTACCGGTGCTCCCCCGCCCCGGGCTCTACCGAGAACCGCTATCGTCAGAGCCGCAAGGCCGCGAGGGATCGGGCGGTCAGAGCCCGTTGGCTCAGCCGGGATAGACGGTCGAGGGAGGTGATCGACTCGACCCGCGCGCGAGTCTTCCCGGGAAGCGGACCGAAACGCTGCTCGAGCAGGCTCAGCAGGATCTTTCTCCCCGTCTCCAGTCCCTCTTGCCTTCCCGCCAGCAGCCCCTCTTCCCTGCCTTGCGCCGCGATCCGCTGTGACCAAGTCATCGCCATCGTCCTCACCTCCCGGTTCTCCCGAACCGTGTACAGCCGAGCGTACTCCTCGGCCTCGTCTGAATTCAACCCCAGGTAGGTCTCCACACAGTCGACCAGCAGGATGCGGCGCTCGTCTCCAGGTCGGCCGTGGCGATCCGTCGCAGGCAGGCCAGCTTGAGCGCCGGCCGGCTGAGCGGACCACGGCGCATGAGCGCTGCCAGCCCCCAGGCCAGCGGCTCGGGCCGGACGAGGTAGTCCGCGGCCTCACAGCCGGCAAGGCCGAAGGAGACGTAGCCGAAGTCTTCTCTCAGGCCCGGACCGAGAAGGTCGCGGGTCAGCTTCTGGACCTGGACGCCGGCCCGGCCTCGCTCCAGGTAGAGCACGATGGACAAGATCGGGCAGTCGTGGACACGCCGGACCTGGTCGCGATAACGCCAGAGGCGCCACCCCATCCCCGCCGTGGCGCGAGCCTCCACCTCGACGTGGACGAGGATGGCCTGGCCGCCGTCCCCCAGAAAGGACACTCGGACGAGGAGGTCGAGCTCGCGTCGCCTTCTCTCGGCGGTGAAGAACTCCTTGTCGAAGAACCCCAGGTGAGCGAGGTCGAGACTTCCCGTCAGGTCCGGCACCACGAGCCGCAGGAGATCGGCAAAGAAGCTGCGCAGCAATGTCTTGAAGATGGAATCGTGTCTTGGCATGGTCCCCCTCCCGGGAGCCGCACGCCGAGTCGCTCGGTGCGAGACTCCCTGAACAGGAGGACGGAAGAGGCTCGCTCGATCTGGCAAAAGAAAATGGCGGCCGGTTCTCCCCGCCCTTCCGAAGGCGCTCCTTCCTTATCTATATAGGCGGCAAGAATCCACGGAGAGCCCCGGGGCGGTGCTCCCCCGCCCCGTCGACCTTCGCCCGGGCGGCCCGCTCAGCTCCTTCCTCCACCTTGGGGCGACCTGCTCGTCGTCGGGAAGCCATTACTCTGGAATGGAAGACCCGGCTGGTTTTAGCAGCTCTGCAGGGATAGCCGTAGAAAGAAGAACCGGTCCCCCGGGACCGAGACGCGTGGCCGGATAGCCAGCTGGACGCCCGGATAGAGAGCTTTGCGGCAAAGATAGGGAACTTTGGCGCCCGATAGACTATCGGGCCGCAGGATAGGGAGCTACATGCCCAAGATAGGGAGCTAGGCGCCAGGATAGAGGGGTTCTGGCAAAAGTTAGACTATTCTGGCGCCCGATAGTCTATCCAGCCGCCCGATAGACTATCGGGACGCCCGATCGACGATCCTCACGCCGGGTCGGCCCGTGCGGTACAGGGCGAGCCCTGCGAGCTGGAAGGATCTGGGGGTTGAGAAACTTCCGCCGCCAGATCCTTCGCGCTCGTAGAACTCGCCCTCAGGATGACCCGCTTGGGGTCCGCGAAACGGCCAAGGCCTTGCCCGACTCGTCGATGCAGCGGCGCCCCGCATAGGGCCGACAGGTCAGGCGGCCGGCGCGATGGGATGGATCTCCCGCTCGAGGATTTCCGCCAGGGCGGCTCTCGCCTCTTCGAGGTCGAAGTCCATCTGGAGCCCAAGCCAGAATCGTTCCGAAGTGCCGAAATAGCGCGCCAGCCGGAGCGCTGTATCCGGAGTGATCGCCCGTTTCCCGAGCACGATCTCGTTGACCCTCCGCGGCGGCACCCGGATCTCCCGGGCCAGCCGGTTCTGACTGATCCCAAGGGGCTTCAGGAATTCCTCCGCCAGAATTTCACCGGGGTGGACGTTCGCTAGCTTCTGCGGCATGGGGGCACTCCAGGTTAATGGTAGTCCACGATCTCCGCGTCGTAGGCATCGGAGCCGCGCCACGCGAAGCAGATCCGCCACTGGTCGTTGATGCGGATGCTGAACTGACCGGCGCGGTCGCCCCGCAGAACTTCGAGACGGTTCCCAGGCGGAAGCCTGAGATCGTCGAGGCTCTGAGCGTTGTTAAGCATTCTGAGCTTCCTCCGCGCCACGGCCCTGGATATCGAAGGGCAATTTTCGGGCCGCGGTACCGTGCCAGATCTCCTCAGCCGCACGGCTCCTAAAGGATCTGATCACAGAGCTTGACTATAACGCCGAGCCAGGGTGCTGGGCGCAAGAGGTGGGTCTCCACTCGGAAGCGCCCCCTCCCAGATCCTTTGGGTCGCCGAAGCTCCCCGCAGGATGACGATGGGGGGCTGCCCAATTGGCAGGCGTTCTGGGTGCCCGCCACTCGGCTGGCACCTATCGGGCACCTATCGGTTCGCCATGCTCTACGCGGCAGGATGTCAAAAGCACGGTAGTCGCGCGGTGAAACGCTAAACTCGATCCCTCCAGTATCCCGGCCTTCGGCGGTCGTGCGCAACGGCGAGCACTCGGATCGTGGCTTCTGTTTGAAGGTAGATCACATGGTAGGGGAATCGCTCCACGGGAGCCCGACGCACGGGCAAGTCGGTCGGCGCGCCCGGTACGGGTGCCCCTGTGCGGGGGAAATGAACGATCCTTTCGAGCGTAGCGTCCACCGCGTCGAGGAATTCTTTACCGAGCCCTGCCTGGCGCTTTTCATACCACCGGGCGCAAGCTCGATATTCGGCGTCGGCCTCCTCCTCGAAGCGAACGGAGGGACTCACCGGTTGCGCAGTTCTTCTTCGGCCCGTCGCCGAACGTCTTCCCACGCAATACCGGAGGACTGCCCAGCCAGCACCCGGCGGGCTCTCCTCTCGATTTCAGCCGCCCATTCCGCTTCGACGGTAGCGAGGTCTGCTTCTGGCTCGTCCAAGCTCGCCAGCAACTCCGTGGCCACATTGGCCCGGTCGTCAGCCGGCAACGTCAACGCTTCGCGTAAAAGCTCTTGTGCTCGAGAGGTCATGCCGCCATTCTAGCCGCATCCAGCCAACCCAACAACCGAAGCCCCGATAGGTGCCAGCCAAGTGGCGAGATCTCGTCCGAGCAAGGTCCGATAGGTGCCAGCCAAGTGGCGAGCCCCCCGCCCGCATCTCCGGGAGAGGGGAGCGTGGACGTAGGAGATCGTGTGGCAGTAGCTCAGTTGCCGGCGAGGAGCCGTGCCCGGACGTCCTTCGAGGGGTAGCCGCTCGCCACGCCGCCGCCCTGGCCCCAGGCGGCCACAAAACGGCCGTTGCGGCCGGCGAGCAACGGGAAGGCCTGATCGCCCTCGGTCGTCAGGTTCACCTGGAAATCGTGAGCCGAAAGGGGGTTGCCGCCCGGCCCGAAGGCACGGCCGAAGATCCCCAGCCGGTCGCCGTCGCGGCCGGAATCGGTCCAGACCGCCACCACGCCGCCGTTCGGGAGCGCGGCCAAGTCGAACCTGGAGGTCGGGGACTCCGGGATGATGGGGAAGGGATCGGTCAGGGGTGAGCCATCGGCGGCGAACCGCCGGGCGGAGATCCGGTGGCGGGCCCCGGAACCGGCCGGAGCAGAGATCTCATTGTCCCAGGCCGCGACGAACGTACCGTCCGGCGCCATGGCGAGGGCCGCGTCGTGGACGAACAAGTTCTCCCCCTCGGGGTCCAGGGGGGTCTCCTCGCCGAGCCGCCGCCCCCGGGGAGTGAGGCGCTGCATCCGGAGGAGGGTACCCTGGTCCCAGAACACGAAGA
Organism: Thermoanaerobaculia bacterium; assembly: GCA_035644215.1. GTDB lineage: Bacteria > Acidobacteriota > Thermoanaerobaculia > Multivoradales > UBA5704 > DASQPA01. Next base: position 773 of record DASQPA010000422.1, on the reverse strand, counting down.
GGACGATGACGGTCCCGTTCGAGCTGACGCCCAAGGCGAGGGGGACCTGGTCGTCACCGGTGTAGGGGGTGACCAGGAACTCGGGGCTCAGCGGGGCATCGCCGGTCGTGAAGACACGCGCGTAGGCGTCGTAGGCGTAGATGTCGCCGGAGTCTTCGGTGTGGGTGAGGTGGTCTTCGGTCGCCGTCCAGGTGATGGCGAACCCGCCGCCCGGCCGCGGGGCAAGCCGGCCCCAGAACCGTTCCTGGGCGCTGTTGGCATGCACTTGGAAGGCCTTCCGCACCGGCCGCCCGGCGCGGTCGAACCGCTGGACCAGGACCCGGGAGGGCTTGCCCGGGAGGACGTCATCCCAAGCGACGAGGAAGCTGTCGTCCACGTCCACCACGACCGAGGTCACGTACGTGCTGCCGGCGGACGGCGCCAGCAGGCGGAACTCGCCGCTCGTCGGGCTGCCGTCACGGCCGAAGAAACGAGCGTGCAACGAGGTCTTCGAGCCGCCGGTATCGTTCCACACGGCGACGAAGCCACCGTCCGAGAAGAGAGCCGGATGAGGCTGCGAGTGCTGACCGAGGACCGCGGCGTTAACCGCGATCTCGGCTCCCGACGGCCGGGGCGCCGCCCCCGCGGGACAGGTGTCACCGATACGCCTAAATTCCCCCCATCCTCGCCGCTAAAAATCCCCCCCTCCGTCAGGAGGAAGCATGGAGATCGAGGAGAGATCGGAGAAGCTGTCCACGACGCCTGAAGGCGCCGTGGAGGTGGGCGAGTTGATC